>NZ_JBEZFS010000051.1:0-46393 GCF_040649575.1 Nonomuraea sp. NPDC048916 | reverse complement strand
CTGCCCGCTACTGCCTGATCCGCTCCTACCTCGGCACCGCCCGCAACCACGGCGTCCACCCACTCGATGCTCTCCGTGACGCGCTGGCCGGGAACCCTTGGATGCCACCCCAAAACGCCTGATCAATCACAGGCCTGAATGGATACGTCATGGCGCCTCCTCCCCCAGGTGATAGCTGACTCGTGTGAGTTCGCGGGTGGGGTCAGCCGTGGCAGAGGCGCGACCGTGCAGCACCAGCGCATTGTCGATCACGAGGATCATGTCTGGCTGGTCCCAATGGTGATCAATAGCGTTCTTCTGCCCGTCGGCGAAGAAGGCTGCGGCTTGCCGTGCTCGTGCGTCACCGGGAGTCATGCACCCTGGGTCGTATCGATAGCCGCGCTCGGTGTAGGCGGTGGCAAAGAAGCTGTCCGCACCAGCGTGGACGAGAAAGACCCCGTGACAGACCTTCTCAGGGGGCACCTGGATCGCTTCGTCGTGTAGGCGCAGTGGCTGCCACAGTCGTGTTAGCGTTGAGTTTGGCGTTTCACCGATGAGAATCACGATGTCTGGTGGCCGGATGAGGTGGGCGCCGTCAGTATGGAGAGGTTGGGCGTCCATGCCGTACTGGGCGCTGAGTGAGTTCCGCCGGGCCTTGTCTCGGGATGTCGGGCGCAAAGTGGTGACGGTGGGGTCGCCTCGGCGGATGGGGACCTCAATCCATCCGAGCGACTTTGCTTCGTTCTGCACCTGGCTGATAGATCCTGACCCAACAGCCCACCCCTTCCTCCTCGCAGAACGGGCGAGTGAGCGCAATGTGGGCGACATGAGTCACTTCTACCGCACAGTGATCACTTGTGCGCGATTTCGGGGCGCTCAGCCCCTGTTCGCTGACGTCGGAGAGAAGGCCCAGCCGTGCTTGCCCGCGAGAGGGCCGAGCACGGCGCGCAGCCGAAAGCGATGCTGAACATCAGACGCGGACCCGGCCTCCCCCCGGTGACGGAGACGGCGACCTGGTCGCCGGCCGCTAGAACCAGGAAGTCGAGGCCGCGCTCGGCCAGGTGGGCGACGGCGCCAGGCCCGCGGGGCCGGCGTCGACGACGACCACGGGCAGGTCGCCTGACCGCAGAGCGGAAAGCTCGAGCTCGAGGCTGGTCGTGGTGGTGCCGCAGCATGGACGCCGGCTCCCTCGATAATGCCGACCTGGTCATCGACGACAATGGCGTGCCCACTCTCAAACGCCGCCGCGGCAAGGGCAGCGATGCCGAGGCCGAACGGCTGGCGGCCGAGATCGAACGCCGCATGCCCGAACGCTCACTGCTGTCGATCGTCGCGCGCACCGCCCACTGGCTCACCTGGTATCGCCACTTCGGCCCGGCCTCCGGCTCCGACCCAAAGATCAAGGACAAGCTGGGGCGGTACTCGCTGGCGGTGTTCACCGGCGGCATCAACATCGGCCCCTACGAGGCGGCCAAGCACATCGCCGGCGTCACCGCCCGCGAGCTGTCCATGGTCCGCAACCGGCACATCACCCTGAAGAAGCTGAACGCCGCGATCGCCGATGTGGTCAACGCCTTCGCCGAGCTGGACGTGATCAAGGCCTGGGGCGATGGCAGCACGGTGGCCGCCGACGGCACCCAGGTGGACACCTACATCGATAATCTCCTGGCCGAGACCAGCATCCGGTACGGAGGATTCGGCGGCATCGCCTACCACTACATCTCCGACACCTACGTGGCGCTGTTCTCCCGGTTCATCCCGTGCGGGGTGTGGGAGGCAGTGCACCTGATCGAGGGGCTGCTGGCCAACGACTCCGACATCCAGCCCTCCACCGTGCACGCCGACACCCAGGGCCAGAACTTCCCGGTCTTCGCCCTGGCGACGCTGTTCGGGTTCGACCTGATGCCACGCATCCGCAACTTCAAGGACCTGATCTTCTTCCGCGCCTCAGAGAAGATCGTCTACCCGCACATCGATCAGCTGTTCGGCGAGAGCGGCCGCAACGTCATCGACTGGAAGCTGATCGACAAGCACTGGACCGATCTGATGCAGGTGGCGATCTCCATCAGCGAGGGCCGGCTGAGCTCGGCCACGCTGATGCGGCGGCTGCGCTCCAACTCCCGCAAGAACCGCATCTACAAGGCCTTCCGTGAGATGGGCCGCAGCGTGCGTACCGTCGCTCTGCTGCGGTATCTGGCCGACCCGGCGCTACGGGCGCGGGTCACCGCGGCGACCAACAAGGTCGAGTCCTACAACGGCTTCTCCAAGTGGCTCGGCTTCGGCGGGGTGCTGGCCGACAACGACCCCGAAGAGCAGGAGAAACTGATCAAGTTCAACACTCTGCTGGCCAACCTGGTCGTCTTCCACAACGCGCTGGACATCTCCGCCGTCGTGCGGCAGCTCGTCGCAGAGGGATGGGAGATCACCGCCGACCAGCTCAGCCAGATCGCCCCCTACCTGCGGGCCCACATCAGCCGCTTCGGCGCGTACGCCACCGACGAACTCCGTCATCGGCCGGATCCGTTCGCCCCCCTGCTGAAGGAGGTCGACTTCACCGAGGTCGACCTGGCAGCCTGACGCCGCTTCCGCCCCTGTGGCCCCGGGTTCTGATTCCGGCATGCTGGCGGAGGTCTCCGCACCCAGACTCACGTTGATAGCGCTCGGCGGCCAAGTGCTGGTGGCGCCAAGCAAGGCCCGTGTTCCCAGGCCGTGCGGCACATCGGAACTCCAGGACAATGGCCGCCACCTCCGGCAGTTCTCGGCTTACGGGAACTGCCCCTACAGTCCTGCCATGTCGAACCTGACGAATGATCAGAAGACCGGCGAGCTCGCTCGTGCAACCGCCGCATCCCTCCTCAAGGCCGCCGAGAGCGTCATCGTCACGGGTGTGAGCGTCCCTGTGGCTAAGGCGCGGGTGTTCGGTCCGGTTTATAGCTGGTGGCGGCTTACCTGCCGCACGGCCGAGGCCGCGCTGCTGCTCACGGAGCGAGGCTTCACGGTCGAGGTCGCCCCCCTGGTCCGCAACGTCTTCAACCACGCATACGCCATCAACTGGCTCGTCGACAACGGCGATGCCGCCGTGGACGCGCTCGTCGCTCGCGGCGACGACGAGCGCGAGAAGCTGTGCAAGAAGCTGGAGGAAACTGGCTGGCCCGGCGCCGCCGAGATGCGGGCCACCTTGGACCTGGCGGCCGCGCAGCGGTCGGCCCTGCCCGCCCGAACCGCGTCAGAGCAGGAGCTCCATGAAAAGCTCAAGCATGAGCTGAAGAACTTCTACGACATGCTCGAGCGGTACGACGTCGCCAACGTTTACCCGGTGTACTCGCACCTCTCCTCGCTGTCACACACCACCATAGCCACCGCCAGTGCGTACATCGAGCGCATGGATGACGGCACCCTTCAGATCCGACAGAGTGCCGCAAAACTCGGCGATGCGGACGTCATCCAACTGGCTGTGGCGCTCCTTCAAGCTGCCAGCGTGGTAAGTCCCCTCATCGACGGTGACCCTCTACGCCCCAGCATCGACCAGGCCCTTGCGGACCTCGGCTTCGAAAACATCCAGCTCCTGCCTACCCGCGTCAGGTAATGCCTGCTGTTGTCCCGGTTATGCCTTACATGGGCGACCACCCGGTCTCGGCGAACGGCCACGCGGTGGCCGCGCGTGTGGGAGAGCACCGGGATGCTCCGAAGGGCCGGTCTCAGCGGGTGGTACCAGCGGACAACAGGATGGTTGCGGGCCAGAAGTGACACACGCTTGATCATGCTGAACGCCCCGTGCCCTGCTGCGGCGTGTCAGCCGTCTCGGACCGCGGGGACCCGTTGGCCCGTATGGGCCAACGGTTCAGCAGCAGAACTTCAGATAGTTCTGCAGGTCGCCGAGGATGCGGGCGACACCGTCGCGATCGCCGCGATACAGCACCTCCCTGCCGTCGCGGCGGGAGGCGACGATGCCGCCGCGCCGGAGCAGGGCGAGTTGCTGGGAAGCGGCGGACTGGCTGATGCCGGCGCGTTCGGCGACCTGGTTGACCGACAGTTCGGCGCCCTGGGTGAACAGCAGGATGATCTGCTGGCGGCTCGGGTTGGCCAGGGCCTTGAGGAAGTCCTGGGCGGCCTGCGGCAGCTGCGGCGCGCACGTCGCGCCCGCCGTCGCATCCGCCGTCGCGGCTGATGAGGTCGTGGTCTCGGTCATGTCTGCTCCCTCCTGTCCCACGCACCCTACCCTCATACCAACTTATTGACATATTAGAAAATGACGGTACTTCTGCGGCATGCCGATCGACAACGACCGCATCCTGATCGTCGGGGCCGGGCAGTCCGGCCTGGCCGCAGCCCACGCCGCCCAGGAGCAGGGGCTGCGGCCCATGCTGCTGGAGGCCTCCGGCCGGGCCGCCGGGTCCTGGCCGCGCTACTACGACAGCCTCGCCCTGTTCTCGCCCGCCCGCTACAGCAGCCTGCCCGGCATGGGTTTCGACGGCGACCCCGAGCGCTACCCGCGCCGCGACGAGGTCGTCGCCTATCTCGAACGCTACGCCGCCGCCCTGATCCGGCGCGGCGCCGAGCTGCGCACCGGCGCTCGTGGCGGCGCTGGCCGTCACCCAGACCATCGGTTTCGGCGTGCTGTACTACAGCTTCTCGGTGCTGCTCACGCCGATGAGCCGGGACCTGGGCGCCGACGCCTCCCACGTATCGCTGGCGTTGACGACCTCGGTGCTCATCGCGGCGCTGGGCGCGCCGGTGGCGGGCCGCTGGCTGGATGCCCGCGGCGGGCGCGTCCTGATGACGGCGGGCTCGGTGCTCGGCACGCTGGCGCTGCTGGCCTGGTCGCAGGTGCGCACCGTGGCCCAGCTGTACACGGTGTTCGTGGCCGTCGGCGTCGCCTCGGCGATGGTGCTGTACGAGGCGGCCTTCGCCTTCATCGTCGCCCGCTTCGCCGCCCCGACCCGCGCCAGGGCGCTGCTGGCAGTCACCGTGGTGGCCGGGTTCGCCTCCTCCATCTTCATGCCGTTGACCGGCGTGCTGACGTCGGCGTACGGCTGGCGCCAGGCCCTGGTCATCCTCGCCGTGCTCTACGGCGCGGCCGCGATCCCGCTGCACGCCCTGGTCGTGCGCCGGCCCCGCGCGGGCCGGACCCTACCGCCCGCACCGGATCCCGCCCCGGCCGCCACCCCCGTGCCCGGCCGGGCACGGGGCGGGGCGGGCGAGCGGGCGGCGCTGGTGCGCACCGCCACCCGCCAGGCGGCGTTCTGGCTGCTGGGGGCCGTCTTCACCTTGCACGGCATCGGTGTGGCCACCATCTCGGTGCTGCTGATCACCTACCTGATCCACCTCGGCCACCCGCCGCTGCTGGCCGCGAGCGTGGCCGGGCTGCTCGGCGTGCTGTCGGTCACCGGCCGGCTGATCACTACCGGGCTGCAGCGCCGCCTGCCCGCCGCGCTGATCGCCGCCGCCATCTTCGCTCTGCAGGCCGTGGCCGCCGCGCTGCCGCTGATCGGCGCCACCACCACCGGGGCGATCGCCGCGGTGGTGCTGTTCGGGCTCGGCTTCGGCGTGGGCACCATCACCAAGCCGTACCTGCTGACCGAACGCTACGGCACCACCGCCTACGCCAGCCTGTCCGGCCGGCTGGCCCTGCCCGCCACCGTGGCCAAAGCCGCCAGCCCGGCCGCCGCCCTGGCCGTCGCGCACGCCGCCGAGTACGGCTGAGTGATGGCCGCCGTCACGCTGACCTGCCTGATCGCCGCCGCCGCGCTGGCCGGCTACCACCGCCTATCATTTAGACGAACGTCGAACCACCCGTCAGTCTCGGAGGCTCCCGCATAACCGCCGCCACCCTGCCCCTCATCCCGAACAGCAAGGACGCGCAGGACGCGGTGTGCTGCGCGCCGATCGCCCGCCAGCCACTCGGCGGAGACGAAACGGCCGAGCTGGCCGTGCTGCTTAAGGCCGTGGCCGACCCGGTCCGGCTGCGCCTGCTGTCCATGATCGGCTCCCACGCCGGCGGCGAAGCCTGCGTGTGCGACCTGACCGGCGCCTTCGACCTGACCGCGCCCACCATCAGCCACCACCTGAAGGTGTTGCGCACCGCCGGCCTGATCGGCAGCGAGCGGTGCGGCACCTGGGTCTACTACTGGATCATTCCCGACCAGGTCGCCCGGCTCGGCGCGCTGTTCACCCCGCTGGCCGTACCCGCCGTCACGGGGTGAGACATCACCTCGCCGTTTTGACCATCAGCCCACGCCCCGAGGAGGATGGTCTGGCTCGGGCGCAGGCGGCACGGCTCAGGGGTCGACTGACTGCACCGTGCCGCTGATCGGCTCTCCCACTTGGAGGCTGACCTGCAGGTGCCGGTCCTGATCCGGCCTATGGCCGGGGTTGAAGGTCGAGGACCACGAGACGAAAATCCGGCCGACCAGAAGCACGCCCTCAATCGGTTCCTCACTCAGGTGCACGACCGCTCTGACCAGCGGCGCCGATGCCAAGGGCGTCGCTCCGACATGGCGGATGACGGTCAGTCCCATGGCGAGCGGGCTATAGGGCACCTCCGAACGGCCGGTCGCATCTCGTGCGGCGATGAGGTCATGGCGGACGAGATCGCCATCGGCCCCTGCGGGAGCTCCGGCCCGTAGACATGCGGCCAGGTATGCGTGCTTGAGCAGGGCGAGCCGACAGCGGTTCTCGTCGGGAAGCAGCCCGGCCAGCGTGATCTCGCCGCCCTGGAGCATCTCGTCGATCGCCGGGTCGATGCTTCCACTCAGCAGGAGCACGAACTCACCCTCGGGCGTCCACTTGAGCGGGATGCGGGCGGTTCGCCGGGCGCCTTGCACGTCGGGCGCGGTGAAGCGCGGGAGCGTGATGTGGTTGTCATACCAGTCGATGAGGTCCGCCTCCACGTGACTGCCCAACCTGTGGTTGCACCCGGCGCACGTCAGAGTCATCTTGCCCCCGCCCATGGCCGCAGGCGGGACATGCTCTTCGTCGGTGGCCGGGTCGCCGCAGATGGGACAGCTGTCGAAGACTCGACGGGGGATCTCTTCGAGCAGGGTGATTCTCGCCGCGCCGGATGGCTCCTGCGGCGTGCTCGCCATGTGAAGGACTCGTCCGTCGGACAGGTCCAGGGACATCTCGCCTAATCCTCGGCGGTTCACGATCCAGGATCGTACCGGGGAGAAAGCGGCGAGCGCATGGGCGTTTGCCACGCGCTCCATGCCGCCCGAGTCCTGGTATGTGCCCGGCACCCGATGTCAGCTGCTGGCCGCTGGGCCGTCATTCTGCTGGCTTCCGGTGTGCTGGTGGGCGCTCTGCTGGGCGAAGTGCGCGGCCAGCGCGGTCATCTTGCCCAGGTAGCGGGCGGCCATCTGCAGGTGGGTGTAGGCGGTGTCCTCATCGACGGCGCGACCCTGCGGATGCCCGGCCTCGTTGCGGGTGACCCGCAGCAGATCGGCCACCGCGTCCATGGTCAGGTTGTCGCCCAGGTCATCGGGCAGAGTCGGGCGCATCGGCTCCAGACGAGCACGCAACGCCTGGAAGCGCGCGTTCTGAGAGCTCTTGGAGTTGCCCAACTCCTTGCGGAGTTTCTCCGCCGAAGAATCCAACGCGGCGACCATGGCCTCGGCCACCCCGAGGAAGACCTGTTCGGCGGCCACCCCCAGCATCACCGAGCACGCCAGGTAGCAGCCCGCGTTGAACGCCTGCAGCGCTTCTTGCACGTACTGGTAGGCGATCGGATGCAGGTCCGGCACCTGACGGCGCAGCCGCCGTAGATAGCCCTCCGGGTCGTACGGTTCCCACGGGCCCTGCACCGCCTTGCGGCCCCGCTCGGACAGTTTCCACCGCCAGTTGTCGCTGCCCGGCTGCCCCTGGGGGTCCAAATAGATCAGGCCGTCGGCGAGCAGACCCCATAAGGCTTCCCACGCCTCGTGGGGGCGGCAGCCGGTGGCCGCTCGGATCGACTGGGGCAGGTAGGAGTCGCGGAAACGGTTCTCGGCGTGCGGGGTTGCCAGCAGGTGAAGGACATGGCTGCGGATCTGCATCCCGACAGCGTAACCAGACGGCTGCCTTCCGTACTGGTGTGAAACGGGCGAGAGCCGCCTCCCCCTGGGACGCGGCCCTCGCCCGTCGTCCAGTACAGGCGGGCGGCTCAGCCGGGCAGCACCTCGCTGAGCAGCTTCTCCACGCGGGAGCGGATGTCGTCACGGATAAGGCGGACGCCCCGCAGGCCGCCAGCAGCCTGTACGTATGCCAGTGGAGCCGGGGGAACAGAAGCCAGCACCACGCCTTCAACGTCATCTCTTCAGCTTCTCAGCCGCCCGGCGCGCTTGCGAGTCAGTTGTTCATCACGTGCGCAACGTTCTCCCCTCGCCGGAGTCCGGCCCCGACAGCCGCATCCGAGCCACCTGAAGGCCGTCCCGAAAACGGCCCCGTTTAGGGGACGCCGGCATTCTAGGTTGACGGCTGCTGCACGGGGACGGGCGGAAACGGCGACGGCTCGGCACGTGGGGCGGCGAGTTCGTGGGCCGAACGGGCCAGCCAGATCGTGGCCAGGACGTTGAGGGCCGCCGCGGCGTCGGCGTAGATGTTTCCCAGGCCCGCGAGCAGCCAGGCCACCGGCATCGATACGAAGGGCACCAGCAGGCCGGCGATGCCGTACCGGACGGTGGACCGCTGCCAGCGGTCGTCCCTCCGCTGCGCCCGCAGGATCAGGATCATCCAGAGCAGGCCTGCCCCGGCGCAGACCAGCGCCAGCCAGTCGGGCATACGCAGGCCGAAGAGGCCCAGCACGAAATAGGCGACGACGCCCCCGTAGGACAGGAGGCCCACGGCCCGGACGTGACCCGGGTGCCGCAGGCTTGAGCCCAGCACCGGCGGAAACAGCACCACGAGCGGCACCATCGACACGGCGCCGAGTATCACCGTAGCCCCGAGCCAGTTGTGTAAGAAGGGAGAGACCAGCCCGTACGCCGCCGCGAAGTACAGCGCTATCCGCAGCCACCGTACGGCGCGATCCTGCTCCGGCGGCGGCCCCGCCAGCGGCCCACGCAGGCACTGCCACAGCGCCCAGGCGAATGGCAGCCCGGCCACCACCATGACGAGCACGTTCGGCAACGTCACCGGGGTGGACTCGTCCACCGGTGTGAAGAGGGTCAGCCGCCACAACGTGCCGAGATCACCGGACGTCAGCGTGATCACCGCAGCGACCGCCAGCGCGGCGAGATAGAAACCCGTGAGGAACAGGGCGGGCACGCCCAGACGGTAACGATGGACCACGTGACACTTCCGGCGACGGCGGGGAACAGAGGGCGGCAAACCTTAGCGAGCCGTCACCGCCAAGTCGATCAGACGAGCACTCCTCCGCCACCCGCTACCACACGCGGCGAGCACTCCCCCGTCGACGACGACGATGACCAGACGTCCTCGCCGCTGAGCCCGTAATCCACCTGCCACCGGATCACCTCATGTCGCTGCCTGCCGGGTCGACCGTCCGGGAGGTCGCACGCAGTTCCCGTAGGTCGCGGATGTGGTTATAGAGCGTGCCCGGGCTTACGCCGAGCAGTTTGGCGATCGAGGCGATCGAGTTCTCGGGGTTGGGCAGCATGTCCCGAGACGCGCGCAGCAGCTCGGGGGTGATGACGGTGGGGCGGCCGCCGGTGCGGCCGCGCGCCTTGGCGGCGGCCAGGGCGGCGAAGACGTGAAAGATGAGGCGGCCGCCGGGAGTCGTGGTGTCGAGGTTCTCATGCAGCGAGGTGAAGCCGACCTCGCGGCGGCGTAGCTCGCCGACCATGGTGATGAGGTCGGCCAGGGAACGGCCGTAGCGGTCCAGGCTCGGCACGACCAAGGTGTCGCCCTCATTCAGGAACGCGTGACACGCCGCCAGCTCCGGCCGCTCGGCGCTCTTGCCCGACTTCTTGCCGGCGAACACGCGGCGACAGCGGACGCCTCCAGCGCATCCAGTTGGCGCTCGAGGTTCTGCCCGCGGTGGAGACACGGGCGTAGCCGATGCGGATCTCGCTGCGGTGGGCGGGGAAGGCGACCAGCGGGCGGCTGCAGGGTGTCGGTCAATCATGTTCGAAGAGCGATCGAGCTCCATAGGCCGATGTCGTCGACCTCCCCATCCCTCGGCGGAATCGAGCGTGCTGTTGAATGGGTCGCTTTCGTCTTCCAAAGGGTTCCCAGCGTCGACAAGTCCGTCGAGGACGGAACGGTCCTGGCAGAGCCGGGCGACGATCACAGGACAGCGCTCCACCTACGGGAGCGCTGTCCCCGCTGGCCTTCTGATGGAGTGAGATATGAGTCATGGATCGTAGGGAGATCGCGCGGTTGAGAGCGCGCCGGGCGGTGCAGCGCGCAGGCCGACACAAGCGATACGTGAACCGGGCCTTGAGGAAGGCCACGGTCATTGCCGCCGCCGTCAGCATCGTCATCTTGGTGGTGGCGGCGATCGTGCTCGAGGCGACGCGAAGCTGACGCGTCCCCGCCACCTCGGGTCGCACGTTCGCGCAACTCGTCAGGGTACATACGGGGAGCAGCCATGACCGGCATGGCTATGACGGTCCGAGTTGGCCCCACCGGGACGGCCCGAAGTGGCCCCACCCCGTTCGGACATCGGTCGTGTCGGCCAGAACTGGCCCCGGCCTGGACCTGGTTCTTTCTTGTCGATGCTGCTTGAAGTGGTGCCACTTCAGACCGTCACGTGATCTACGAGGTGGGGCCAACTCAGACCGACAAGTGGGGCCAGTTGAAACTGTCATAGCCACCGGCATCCTTCCGGGTCTTCGATGTCTCCATCAAACCCGGGGCGGTTCAGTCCTGGGCTTTCGGGATCTGTGCAGAGGACTGTGAAGCGCCGGATTGTCCGTAGTCCTCTGCGCTGCGGTGCATCTTGTTCCGTACTCGCGTGCGCGACGGTGAGGTCCCGGCATGGACGGCGGGCGGGCGCAGATCATTGAGCGGGGCGTGCTGACCGCCCCGGATGAGGCGTGGGACATGGCGGTAGGCCAGGCGGAGGTGATCGGCCGGCTGGCTGCCGAGCCGCGGGTGGGATTGGCGGCCGCGGACGCGGCGGCGGACGAGCTGGAGATCCGGTCCCGGACGCTATCGCCGCGCTGGACCGGCTCACCTTCGAAGGCATCGCCACCGCGGCGGTCACCTTGCCCTCGCGCACGGTGCACGCCGGGGAATGGCTGCGATTGCTGCGGACGCTGTTGGACGAGCTCAGCATGGTCGACTCCCGGGCCGGTCCCGGCTCGGCCACCCTCCTGCACCAGATCTGGGACGCCGCGGACCTGCCGTTCCGGGCTGGCCTGGCCTTCTGGCAGCCGTACGAGCGGCTGAGTCCTTCGCTTCAGGAAGCGATGCTGCAGGCGGCGGCCACCGCGGTGCAGCTGGCCGCGGACTGGAGGATCATTCCCTGCGGCACGTTCGGCTCAGTGCTGCGACCAGCTCCGCACCGGCACGTGAATGGCTCGCGTGACGTTCCGCTCGAGAGCGCTCGCAAGTGGTGAAGCGACCAGGATAATGAGGCAATGCTTCCCGGTAATCCCTTCCTGAAGGGTTTCAGCCAGACGCCGAACGGGACGATCTTCGATTCGGCGCGGGTGGAGCAGCTGCGCAAGGGGCCGTTAGTGGACCTCGCTGACGTGGACGCCGCATCAGCGCTGTCCCGGCTGATCTGGGATGAGCTGCTGGACTACGGGACCGAGCAGAAGAACCTCCGCCTGGACAACGTCGAGATCGCCGTCGCGTTGAGGGCTCTGCGTGCTGTCCTGGGGCGTCTTCGTATCGTCCCGAGCTCAGCCCGGCTTCGGGCCCGCCGCCCCCAGGAACACACCGTCCACGGCGAGCGATCCAGCAGGCTGCCGATCCGACCCGCCCCGTGCCCGGCCGCGGCCAACTCCAAGCCCTAAGAAGATTCGATTCGAGTGCGCCACGATCGACCCATGACACTCCTCACGTAAAGTAATCGCCATGTGACGACCGGCGACTTGACTGAGCCTGCAGACTCGCTGGTACTGTTAACAGCGATTCCCCTACCCGCTTCGGTGGGTAGGTGCAGGCCCCGCCTCCGGGCGGGGCCTTTGCGTTATCACCACTTGGCAGGTCGGCGAATCTCTCCCGAGCCATCCTGGAGAACGTCGGGAAACTGCGAATCTTCGAGTGCCTTCGACTTGATCTGCTTGAAGAAGCGTGGAGACAACGCCAGCAGGTCACGACTGCGAAACCTAGGGTTGTGCGGATTTACCAGCCCTACCGGGACGTCGAGATCTTCGATCAACATCCGGATCGGCTCTCTCAGGTCGGAATCGTTACTGACCACAACGGCCATCTCGCAGTCTTCCCGGAAGGCGTCCAGCAGCAGATGGCTCGCGAGATTGACATCGGAGCCTTTTTCCTCGGTCTTGATCACCTTCACTGTGCGAGGACCCGAGGGATCGGGCGTCGCGAGTGGCATGCGCGGCTTGGTCTCCTGGAAATGCCCATAATGAACTGAAACGTGCGGAATGGTTCCCAAAGCGCGCAGGTACATGTCCTGACGGGTCGGGCTGTCAGGGTCTCCCGGCCGCGCTGTGATGCGAGCGGTGAAGTACTTGATCCGGTAGATGTCATCCCGGGGCAGAAGCTTAATGCACAGCGCAGAAAGATCCAGCCACTTGTACGACGTGCCCTTCAGGCAGCCGTAGTACAGATTGAAGCCGTCTACGTAAACGTTCACGCGCATCGCTCCTCCTCTCCAGAGCAACTCCGGCCCAGGAATAAGGCCATGGGAGTTAAACCATGATACGGCTTGGTCATGACAATCTCATGCCGAGTAATATTTCCGGCCATTAGGAAACAAAGCGTATGAATGTTGCCTTGCCGCACATCTCCACTGATGGATTAATCGGATTTATCCGGGATGCAGCTACTCGGAACATCCCTTGCTTCTGGTTGAGCGGTGGAGGGGAGCGTACGCCTCTGGCTGATTTCTCTCATTGTTCAGCAATGTGCTGATCAACGCGATCACGGCTCAAGCGGTCCGCCGGGCGGGAGCATCTCGTGGTCGACCTCGGTCGGATGGCGGCCGGGGCCGACTGTGCGCGTGAGGCTATGATCCGGACAGCGGCACGTGCACCCCCGCGTCAGACCTTGAACGAGCGTGCGGGCGTAGCGCTTGATGGTGTTGAGGGACAGGTTCAACCGACGGGCGCACTCCAAGAGGCCGACGCCCTTGTCCAGCAGGTCGTGGATCTGCTGCCAGCGCTCACGGGTGCTCTGTTCATGGACGCCAGCGGGCCGCGACGGGTTAACCGTGGCCCAGCGGGCGCTGTGGGACCGAACCTCAGCAAGGGTCTTGTCGCAGAAATTCGCCCACAGGTGCCACCTGTCCCCGACCTGCACGGCATCCGGCAGAGCACGTCGAACCGCCTCACCGTACGCGGCCGACCCGTCGCGGCAGACGATCTCGACTCCAGGGTCCTTCCGCGTCAGAGTTAATGAACCAGTCCTGGTCTCGAAACACCCATCAGCTGCGGGTAGTTTGATCACTCCGTAGAAGAGGTTGGAGCAGGTGGCAGGACCGCAGCAGGACCCCAAGTCGTCCCCGTCGCGTACAGGCAAGCCAGGTAAGCGTACGTTGCTCGCCCCGTCGGTGAAGTACCAGGTGTTCGTCGAGGTGCTCGCCGGGCAGTCCACCCAGGGCGAGGCGGCCGAGAAGTACGGCGTGAACCGGATGACGGTCAACGTCATCTGCAAGAAGGCCAAGCAGGGCGCTCTGGACGCGCTGGCGGGCACCTCGACGAGCGGCCGTCCGGGCAAGAGCCCCGAAGTCGCCGAGTTGGCGGCAGCCCGCCGGGAGATCGAGCGGCTGCGCGCGACGGTGACCGAGCAGGCCGTCGCCTTGCATCTGCACCAGGGAAAATCGCTTTGGGGCTGAACGCCGGCCTGGTCCCGCCGCGAGTCGACGCATCCGTCAAGGCCGGTCTGCTGGAGCTCGTCGCGCACGCGGCCCGCAAGGGCGGCTGGTCAGCCCGCCGCTCGGCCGCCCTGCTGGGGCTGGATCACGTGCGGGTACTGCGCTGGCAGGCCCGCGCCGTGGTCGGTCGCCTGGACGACGCCAAGCCGGCCCGGAGATCGCGCTGCACGCGCTGCTGCCGTGGGAACGCGAGGCGATCGTGAAGATCTCCGAGGAGTGGCTGGAGATCGACCGCAGCCATCGCAAGCTGGCCCATCGCGGCTCGCGAGTGGAGGCGTTCTACGCCTCGGAATCGACCGTGCTGCGGGTGCTGCAGGCGGCCGAGATCAAGGTTGCCGAACGGCCCGCCCGCGAGCGACGGCCACGCCGCGAATGGCCCGAGTGGGCCGAGCCGGTGCCGGGCGTGATCACGATCTATGACTTCACGCACTTTCGCGGCGTGCCGTCCTGGTGCGCGATCGCGGTCCTGGATGTGGTCTCGCGCTACTGGCTGGCCACCGTGGTCTCCCCGGAGGAGACCTCCACCCAAGTCGAGGTGGCCTACACGCGCGCCCTGGAGATGCTGGGCAAGGCGCATCTCCTCGATGACGAGGGGTTCTTGGCCGAACTGCGCGGCGGGCAGGTGCCCGACCACGACGCCTTCCCGGTGCTGCTGGCCGTCTCGGACAACGGGCCGCAGATGACCTCCTCGGCGACCAGGACGTTCATGGCCGGGGCGCGGATCGCCCAGCACTTCGGCCGTCCCGGCACGCCCAATGACCAGGCGTGGATCGAGTCGTTGTTCGGGCACGTCAAGGACGAGTTTCCGCACCTGGACAAGATCACCGACCCTGGGGAGCTGGAGGCCGAGTTGAACTCGATCCGGACGTTCTACAACGAGGTCAGGCTGCACGAGGGCCTCGGCTACGTCACCCCCGACGACGAGCACCACGGGCGTGGTGAGGCGATCCGGGAGGCCCGCCGGACCGGGCTGAGAGCCGTTCACGAGGCCCGGGTTGCGACCCGGCGCGAACTACGCCAAGATCCCCTATAACCCCTCTCGCGACTGATAGGTGTTTTCGGCCCTATCTGGTGCATTTTCTCTGACACACCTCGATCGTTCACTGCCTCATGGTGGGCATCTCTCTGATCAGGGATATGCCCACCATGATGGAGGCGCCGTTTGCCGATGTTCAGGCCAGGATCAACTTCCCATCGCCTCCTGTAAGCAGGGTGCTGCGTTGATGCGCTGGCGCCTCAGTATGACCTGCCAAGGCAGTCTCTGCCGTCACGTAGCCAGCGATGGTGCCGTCTGCGCGAAGTGCTACGAGCAGACCAGTCGAACTGTCAAGGAGTCGGTCGCGGACCTCGTCGAGCGATGCGTCTGCCTGGATGTAGACAGGTGGCCGCATGACGGAGACCACCCGCTGGGCCAGCCCGTCGCTTCGAGCCTGGCCAGCGAGGTCGGCCAGAGTGACGGTCCCGAGGACTGTCCCATGGTCGCCGACCGGCAGGGCTTCGTGGCCGCCTGCTAGGAGTCGGTCCAGTGCATCGGCGACGTAGTCGTTGATGTCCACATGTGGAACCGGGTACGGGGTCAGCACATCTGCCGCCAGCCGACCAGAACGCGGTTCCCGCTGCAATACCGTGAGGAGGCTCTGCCAGAAGGGCGAAGTCACGAAGGCTCCTGGAACGCACAAATCCTTCCGGCAGCCGCCGAAGCGAGAGAACTTCACATCGATAGCCCAGACCTTGTCGCCTGTGTTGCAGATTACATCGGCGCCACAATCCAGAATCGACCTGTTGCATTCAAGCAGCAGCGAAGACACACGACGCTCGAGTGCTGCCTCTTGGACCACCGTGTAGAGCACAAGCTTAGCGAGATGACGCTGAACCTCAGCGACTGGCGCCTTGCCGTGCCGCTTCCTAGTCTCCTTGCCTCTGGGCGACGGTGACGATAGCGAGCCTCCGCGGGAGTCGACGATGAGGTGGCGAAGATCTTCAGACTGTCCGTGGGCAATAAGGTTGCGGGCACGGACAAGGTCTGCGCCAGCGAGGCGAAGCGGACTATTGGCGCCGGCTAGGAATGTGATACCAGGGGTGTCGGCGGGCCGCCTCAGCGCTTCGGCGGGTTCTGATTCGGGGCTGAACTCCGTGGCCAGGTCAGCCAGCAGTTCCTCCGCAGAGGGATCGCCCAGCGCGGCACACCGTCGTAGCAGCCGTTCCGCGAGGGCGGCGTCGCCGCGTTCGATCGCGGCCACCGCCTCGTCGTACAGGGCGTCTTCAGCGTCCAGGAGGTCCCCAAGATCGGCGATGCGCTGCCGTTCGCTTGTGTCCTGCAGTTCTTCGCGCAGGGCGGCGATGCGAGTTTCGGCGTTGCGACGCTCGTTCGGGGTCGGCTTGGCAAGTTCGCGCAACGCCAAGGTGAGCATATTCTCGATGGTCATCTGGTCAACCCCCAACCGGTCTCCTGGAGTGCTCCGCTGGCGAGCACAATGTCCTTGAACTGGTGGACTGCTGCGGCCAGCCGGGTCTTCACCGTCCCTGAAGGGATCCGCAGAATCGCCGCGGTCTCCCTGGTGTCGAACTCCTCGGCGTGGCGCAGCCACAGCACTTGTCGTTTCGGTATGTCGAGAAGGTTCAGGGTTCGGTGGACCACACCATGTGCGGCCTGCCGGTCGGCAAGCACCTCGCTCAAGTCGAGCGAGGCCAACACGCTGCCGCTCGCGGCCTCCGCTCCGGGGTCGTGTGGGTCGACCAACCCGGATGCCCAGATGGTTTCGCGCGGGCCGCGCCGATGCCATAGGTGGGTCGCGGTCTTGAACAGGTAGGCGCGGGGGGGGCCGGGCTTCGCGACGTCTTCACCGCGCAGCCGGTCCCACCGTTCCAGCACGATCTTGCCGGTGTCGTTGGCGATCTCGTCGGCCATCTCCCAGGAACAGCCGGATCTTGTCAGGTAGCGGCGGACCCGGGGGTACTCGAGGGCCACGAATCGGTCGGCGTCGGTGCCTGCGAGCCTGGCGGGCACCGAAGAGAGCGAGCGCGTTCTCATCGGGGCGGCTCCCCGGGCTGGCACTTACGGCCCTCACACGGCAGATGGACGTGCACGATCATCATGATGCTGGCGCCGTTGCCCTCGACGGGCCGTCTCGGGAGCTGAGCGGGGACAGGAGCCCCGGGGCGGCCGGAGAGTATCTGCCTGCCCAGCATGGCCACGCTCCCGATCATGGTCAGGAGCGGGCCGAACACCTCCATGGCATCGCCGAGGCCCATGGGCATCTCCTCATTTGTCGGTGAACAAAACGAGCTGTCACGACGACATAGGCACCATCGGTCCCAGTGAGTTCATGATCGTTTCAAACTGCCCGCCTGCACCGGCCGCACGCCTGGGACGGATCTTGTCGCCAAGATCCTGTACAAAGCATGTGCACGCCGTCACCCAACCGGCTTGGTGATCTTTCATGTGGACCCGCTGGATGGTCGGTGACCTGCGGATTAGGAAAAGCCCTGCATCAGCAGGGCATCGAACAGTCGCGGTCACCTCAGCCGCTCAGCTTCACCAGCGTGCTGGCCTTCCACGATGCAAAGCCCGCCCGCCCCGTCCCGCGAGCGCTCCAGCCGCAGATCCAGCGCCTGATCGCCGAGCAGCTCACGCAGCGGCGCCCCGCCTTCCAGGCGGGGTGATTCTTCCCCGCCATAACGAGCTGCTCGTGCCAAGCTTCCCGTCTGTTCGTGGCTCTGTGTAAACCGGTGGTCAGGACCGATGTTCCTCGTGTGTTCGACTGGAGTTGCCCCGGTTCGGTAGACACATCAGGGCTTGCGGCTACGCGGCAGCATAGTCGAGGTCTTGGGCGTTTTTGAGCGCGTGTCGGCGTTCGTATTCAGCGGGGCTGAACTGATCGTTGGCGGAGTGGCGGCGGCGTGGTGAGGGGCCACGGTGATTCCGGACAGCCGTCTTATGGGCGTAGCCTATGCGGCTGTTTGGGTTGAAAGGGACTCGTTGAGCACTTCGAGGGGTGGTCGGTAGTCGAGCGTGCAGGCGCCGCAGGTTGTAGAACCCTTCGATGTAGCGGATGACCTGCCGTTTGGCCTTGGCTCGGGTGGTGAAGACGAAGCGGTGGAGCCATTCGTTCTTGATCGTGCTGAAGAATGACTCGGCCATCGCGTTGTCGTAGCATTATCCGGCTAATCAGGTCGGTGTTCGGCGTTGGCCGGTTAACGCTTTCAGCTCACGCGATTGGTGAGTCGGCGTATTTGCTCTTCGTGCTGACGGACACGAGCAGCGACGGCCTCCAGAGCGGTGTGGAGGGTGCGTATCTCCTCGAGGAGGCCGGTAAGGGAGCCGTTGGTGGCGGCGCGGTGGCGGTGTTCCTCGATGAGGGCGCGGAGGCTGACACTGCGGTAGAGGGTGGTGCGGCCCAGCCCGGTGAGGTGGGCGATCGAGGTGAAGGTGACGGGTTGGCCATCGCGGCGGAGTTGAGCGCATGCGTTCTCGACGCGGTGGAGCGTGTCACTGCTGGTCATCCGGCTTGGGCCTCGCTGATCAGGTGGTCGAGTCGGGCGATGAGTCGGCGGTGTCGTTCGGCTTCGGCGATCCAGCCACGATTTTCGGCGTCATGGGCGAGGGCCTCGGCGTCGACACGCTGGGCGGCCAGGACGGGCAGCGAGCTGGGTTCGGCGTGGAAGCTGGGGCAGTGCTCGCAGATGTTGGCGTAGGTGCAGGCGCCCTGAGCGGGCGCGCGCAGGCAGAAGCCGCCGGCCATCCTGGATTTGATCAGCGGAGTGTCCTTCCAATCCTTGCCACCGGTGATGTCGGCCAGAGGCAGGTGGGCGCGGCCGCGAGCGGGGGTGCGGGCTTGCTGTTTGGCCAGGTCGAGGGCTCGTTCGTATTCGGCGCGGACAGTGGTGTCGAACAGCCGTCCATAGCGCAGGCTCATCTCGGCGGAGGCGTGTCCGAGCAGCGCCATCAGCGCCTGCAACGAGACTCCGGCGTTCACCAGGGCGGTGGCGTAGGTGTGGCGGAGCTGGTGGGAGGTGATGTGGCCGAGTCCGGCCTGGCGGGCGGCGCGATCGAGTTCGGCGCGGACGGCACCTTGACCGAGGCGGCGTCCGTGGTGGGTGAACAGGAACTGAGCCGGGCGCCGGTAGCGGGGATGCGGCATCGGCCTGCCGTGCGTGCGCAGCTGGATGATGCGGTCGATCAGGTCGAGGATCTCCTCATCGAGGGGGACCATGCGTTCGGTCTCCAGCTTCCCGAGACCGATCTTCAGCCAGCTGCCATGCTCGGGAACCTCGTGGACGCAGTCGAGTTCCAGGTCCAGCAGTTCGCCGATGCGCAGCCCGCAGGCGCGTTGCAGCCGCAGGGCGCAGGCGGCCAGTGCGTTGCCGGGGCGGTCGCGCAGTTCCTCGGTCAGGCGGCGGTCGGCATCGATGGGCAGGTAGCGGGGCAGCACCTGCGGGAGCTTGGGGTTGTCATCACGGAAGATCAGCTTGCGGGCGGGTGCCTGCTCCCAGCCCCACTCGGTGATGTCGGTGAGGAAACCGGTCAGCGCGATCACCCGGCGGGAGCGGTCGGCGACGGTGATGATCTCGCCGTTCTTGGGGTTGACGGCGTCGACCAGGAAGGCGAGGTAGGGCTCGATGTGACGTTGCCGGTCCAGCTCGGCGATCGAGGTGAGCTCGGGATCGATGTGGGCCAGGAACAGGCCGAAGTGTTTGAGCCGGGTGGCCAGAGCGGAGACCGTTTTAGGCTGGCAGGTGGCCCGTTTGCGCTCCAAGTAGGCGATCATCGTGGCGCGGATCGGCTCGGGCACCTCGGCCAACCGCTCGGCGAAGGGGACAGGTCCGCTCATCTTCGGCAGTGTGTCGATGATCCCCAGGTGGAACAGGACCCGGTGGGCGTTGCTGATCGCGGACAGATAGTGGCGGTGGTCCTTGCCGGTGCGGGCGCTGCGGGCGGCGCAGGCCGTGGTGAACTCCTCCAGATCGGCCAGTGTGAGCTGGTCCAGAGGACGTCCGGCCTGGATGAGGAGCCGGGCCGGCACCTGAGAGCCGGTGGCCAGACGCACGCGCATGGAGAAGCCGAGTTCCTCGGCCGCGGTCATGAACCGCTCCACGCCCGCGGCGAGGGGCGAGTCGGCAAGCTCTCGCCAGAAGGTGGACAGCTTGCGTTCCAGCAGATAGTCATAGCCTGGCCGCAGGCCCTGGTGCAGCATGAGGAAGGTGATGATCGGCCGGGTGTGCGCGTCGGCCGCGAGGCGGACTTCCAGCGGCTCGGCTGCCCAGCGCTGCGGGTCGGGCCAACGGTCGAAGAAGACCCGGGCGGCATGCCAGTAGGGGCGATTTCCCCGCCCGGTCTGCTGCAAGTAGTCCAGGTAAGCGGCGTGCAGGTTATTGCTGGGCGCGGATGCGGCTGCGTGCGGCATCGAACTCGGCTTTCACATGAGCAGGAGCCAAATGGACATAGCGGGCGGTCGTGTCGACGTGCGCATGACCGAGCAGCGCCTGCATCACCGCCAGGTCAACGCCGGCCTCGGCCAGTGCGGTGCCGAACGTGTGCCGCAGTGCGTGGGGATGACCCGCGACGATCCCGGTGATTCCGCGGTGATAGCGGAAGATCGTGCGCAGCCCAGCCGCCGTCAGCCCTCCTCCCCGGTTGGGGCCCTTGGCCACCAGGAACAAGCGCTGCTCGCTCGATTCGGGACGCTCGGCCAGCAGATATACCTGGACGACCGAGGCGACGTCGGCATCCAACGGGACGCGCCGCTGCCGGTCACCCTTGCCGATCACGCTCACCCAGCGGCCGCCGATGTCCACGTCGGCGACGTTCAGTGTGAGCACCTCGGCCGAGCGCAGCCCGCAATACAACATCAGGCCCGCGATCGCCCGATCCCGCCAGGTGCGGAAGCTGGCCAGCAACTCGGCCGCCTGGCTCTGCGATAGCGCCGTGGGCAGCCGTCGCGGCTCGCGCAACCGCAACGACGAGCGATTCTTCGGCCGCCGCGCCGTATGAGCGAGCATCCCGGACCGCTCGCCGGCTACCCGCCAGCGCGCCTCGCGCCCTTTGGGGACTGGGTTGACGGCCTCCGGGTCGCGTATCGAAACGAAGGTGAACAGCCCCGAGATGGCCGCCAGTCGCCGGTTGATCGTGGTGGCGGCGTACTGATCCATGCGTCGTCCCGACATGGTGAGCACGTTCGGACCACCGCGGCGCCCGGGAACCTTTGCCTCACGACAGGCCCGCAGGAACTTCAGCAGCGTCTCCGTCGTCACCTCGCCCATCGACATGTTCTCGGCCGACAACCACCGACAGGTCATAGCCGTAGGCGCGGACGGTCTTGGGCGAGTAGTTCCGGTCGGCCAGATACGCCAGATACTCATCGACCAGGACGAACTGCCCAGCAGACGATCCAGCCAGTGTCCAGCCGCCCGCGCACTCCTCCAGCCGAAGACCTTGTTCGATCATGAGAACAGATGTATCCGGGATGACCCCATCCGGCCAGTAGGCATCGAATCACGGCGTGTCGCTGAACTGGGGAAACGCAGGTATTAGCCGGTTAAGAGGGAGATCCCGGTGCGGCCGACCGAGCGGCGGATGTGCAGGCTGGTCAGGAAGCGGCCGAACTCGTCCGAGGTGTAGTTCTCGGATTCAATCAGTCGTCGCAACACTGCTGCTCAGCAGAGAGTTTAGTTGATCGCTGAAGGCTTCTGCCGGTGTCTTCCATCCGAGGGTCTTTCGGGGCCTGGTGTTGAGCGTGAACGCAACAGCCGCCAACTCCTCGGCATCCCAGCGTGACAGGTCGGTGCCCTTGGGAAAGTACTGCCGCAGCAGGCCGTTGGTGTTCTCGTTGGTGCCCCGTTGTCAGGGGCTATGAGGGTCGGCGAAATAGATCAGCAAGCCGGTGTCGATGCGCAGTTGAGCATGCTGCGCCAGCTCCGTTCCCCGGTCCCAGGTCAGCGAGCGACGTAGCTGCTCGGGCAACCCGATGATTTCTTTGGCGATCGCGTCCCGCACGGCTTCGGCGCCATGGCCGGCCAGCGCCGGGCCGTTCTTCACCCGTTCCTGCGTGCCGAAGCCCTCCATCCGGGGGAGGTGCAACAGCAAGGTGAACCGCGTCGTGCGCTCCACCAGCGTGCCGATCGCCGACCTGCCGGTGCCGATGATGAGATCACCCTCCCAGTGGCCCGGAACCGCGCGGTCCTCAGCCTCGGCGGGCCGCTCGCTGATCAGCACCTCAGAGGTCACGTGGCCGCCGGCCTTCTTCCGGGCGCGGGCCCGCGGCACCCGTAGCGCACGCCCGGTGCGCAGGCACGCGACCAGCTCCCGTTTGAGCGCTCCACGCCCCTGGATGAACAGGGCCTGGTAGATCGCCTCGTGTGAGATCCGCATGGTGTCGTCCTCGGGGAAATCGACCTTCAGCCGGTGGGAGATCTGTTCGGGGCTCCACGATGTCGTCCAGCGGCGGTCCTGACGGTGGGGTTTGTTCCGTCCCTTCCAGGGCGCTGTCTGCGGCCCTGCCACCGGAGTGCCGTCCGGGTGGCAGACCTGTCCCGCCAGCCGCTGCTGCACGTACTCGCGCAGGTGCTGGTTAGCCGCCAGTTTGGCGGTCTTCGGCCGACGAGCTCGGCGTTCGGCGTGCCATTGCGCGACCGTCGCTCGATAGTCCACGTCATACGTCCGCGTCGAGGCGTTGCGCCGGAGCTCGCGGGAGATCGTCGACGGCGAGCGCCCCAGGCGCCGCGCGATCTCGCGCACGCCGAGCTTCTGGGCACGGCATAACGCGATCTCTTCCCGCTCTGCGAACGACAGGTAGCGGCCCGACACCGTCGGGGCAAGGCATGGTCCCACCCCGCCAGCCTGGCGGAACCACCGTGTCCCAACCGCTGGTGACACGCCGATCTCCGCTGCGGCGTCCTCCGAGCTCCCCCCTCGAGCGATCGCTTGCCAGAACCGGACACGGTCCTGTCGCCAGGCGACAGTCGGCCGTCCCGGCGAGGGGATCTGACCGCGATACAAGCGGACCGCCTGCTGTTTCTTGCCCACGCCCATGCACCAACACCTCCAACGACGAGGTGTTGCGAGCACCGATTGAATCCACCGTTCGAGCCGCGGTCGGAGTGGAAGACCGCGTCCGGCCCTCTGTGTCAGGCTCACATGGGACACACGGTATGAAAGTCTGGCGCTCACCGCCGAGCTGGGCCAGGCGCACGCCGAGCTCGCCGTCGGCCCCGGCAAGCTGCCCGGAGAGCGCCCCGTCGACCGGCTGGGAGCCCGCGCTCGCCGAGCTCAAGTTCGGCCGATAGCCGGGCCAAGCCGCCGGTGCCGGCCGTACGGTCACGCCATGACCGCCACCCGCCCCGCTCCCCCAGCTGCCCTGGCCTCGCCTGCCCGCGACCCGGTCGACATCGCGATCGACGCCTGCACCCGCTTCGCCACGCACCTGGTGCTGCTGTCGCACCAGCTCGGCGAGCACGGCCTGGACGACGGCGAGCGCGAGCGCCTGGCCGCCGCGCTGACCATCGTCGAGCGGGCGATGAGCGTGACGGCCGCGGCCGCCGGCAGCGCCGAACAACAAAGTGTGGGAGCGTCATGATGCTGCGGCGCCACTGACCGAGAACACTTTCGTCACTGCCGCCTGACAACAGGGTCGGCTGCGCTTACCGTCAGGGCATGGCCCGTAAGCGCCCCAATCCCAAGAAGGACAAGTCGGCGCGGCGGCGCCGGTCACAGGTGCCTGGAGGGCTACGACGAGCCCGCCTCAATGAGCAGGCCGTCTTCAAGGTGATGATGGGTGCTTCGCCTGAGGCGCTTCCGCTGGTGGCGCTGGCGGGCGTGTGGTTGTGGAATGTGGCTGAGGACGGTGCCGCCGCGGCGCACTGTGTAGACGGTTGCTTGACCCTGCGGTACGCGCTGGCCCAGTACGGGATCGACTCGCGCGTGGAAGCAGTCGGCCTGCAGCTCCAGGGGAACGGGACCCACACCCGTTACGGCGACGTGTCCGACCCCCGCTACAACACCGACGGCAGCTTCAACGGACATACCGTCCTGGTGGTCCCGCCCGCAGGCCGCTTCGTCGATCCGACCCTGCAGCAGTACGCCGAGGTCCCCCACACCGAGAAGGCGATGCTGCCGGTGCTGTGCCCGCTCCCCACCCCCAACGGCCTTGGCGACGAGCCCATCGGGGTCGACCGAGGCGATCACCTGGTGATATATCTGCCCGCCCCTCTGCAGCAGCGACAGGCATGGCAGCTCCCCGCCCACACCATCCGAGCTGAGGAGTACCGGCAAGCGGCGCAGAACCTCGCGGCCAACGTGTTCGCCATGATGCGGCTTCCCATGCTCCGGGAAAAGGTCGAGTGCGGACCCTATCCCCGGCTGCGGACCCTGCTAGCCGCGCTGGAAGGAACAGAGCCGGTTGCCGACCCGCGTGGTTTCCGGTTCAAAGACCCGGCAACCGGCAGAGAGATCTGGCTGGCCGACGTGCCTGACTAGTGAGCTGATCGAAAGCAGGCTTTTGGGCCGCTCGCCTGCACCCACCGCCGCCGGTTCGGGGGCAGACAGATTTGGAACGGAATCCGGCGTTAACGGGATTCCCGCAGGTCAGTGAACCCCCTGTCATCGCGGTCTTCCAGATGTAGAGCCCGTCAAGAGGATGACTCTAATCATGTTACTCTCCGTGCTTGATTGCATACTTTATGTGATTATGCTGATGGGAGGTGCCGATCTCGCGGCGCTTGCGCGGGGGCCGGTCGTTCGGTTGCTCCGCGACCTACTCAAGGAGTCAACTGATCATGTCCGCACCCGTCGTTGACGTCTGGGGCCCGGTCGCCCCGGGGCCCCGTGCCTCCTTTCCCCCCGCGCCAGAACCACATGACGAATGGTCCCTCGCCGGCGGAACGGCCTGGGTCTACTACAGCCCGCTGAACCGCAGGCAGCTCGTCAGGCCCGTCATCCTCTCCGATGGCTTCTCCAGCGGGTCGAGCAACCTCGACCAGCTCTGGAACGGCCTGGAGGAAAACGGCGACTACCGCTTCGTCTCCGAACTCCACGCGACCGGCCGCGACGTGATCATCCTCGGCTACGACGACCGGACAGCCTCGATCACGGACAACGCCGACACCGCCATCGACTGCATCCGGCGGGCCATCGCCGAGCGGGTGGGCAGGGCGAAGCTGACCGTGGGCGGATTCAGCATGGGCGGACTGGTCACCCGCTTCGCGCTGGCCAAGATGGAGCAAGACCCCGAGCTTCCCGACCACGAGACGTCCGTGTACCTCTCCTACGACACCCCCCACCGCGGCGCATGGCTGCCCATCTCCCTTCAGGCCTTCACCCACTTCGCGACGGACAACTGGGGCGACACCGACGGCCTGGGCCCCGTCCTGCGCCAGTTCTCCGGGCTGCTCAACAGCCCCGCCGCCAAGCAGATGGCGCGCTGGCACATCGAAAAGGTCGGCGACACCCCGAAGCAGGCACGAGAGCGGGTGGCGTTCCTCCAAGCGCTCGACGAGCTCGGGGGATGGCCGCGAAACCTCCGCAAGATCGGTGTCGCCAATGGCGTGGACACCGGCACCGGCAACGGCGTCAAGGCCGACGCGACCGCGGTCAAGTGCAACGGTGCCACGATGAACGACACATGGCTCAAGACCCAGGCCCAGGGTGAGCAGGTCGTCGCGCGCCTGCAGAAGACAGGCGAAGAGCCGACCTCGGTGCGCACCAACGGACTGCCCGACATCGACGGCGCTCCCGGAGGCCTGTTCACCCTGGCCTCCCCCACGGGCGACACCGGCAGCTTCGGCCTGGCCGCCCTCCTCATGGCGCTGCTGGGCAACACCGTGGACCCGGACGTCATCAGCACGTCCTGCTTCATCCCCAGCATCAGCGCCGCCGCCGCCGGCGACATCAACGACCCCAAGGCGCTCTACCGTCCGATCACACCGGACCACAGCGAACTCGACGCCTTCACCTGCGCCGGCCGCAATGAAGGACACACCACCATGACCGAAGAACTCGGCGCGTGGATCGTGAACGAGATCGTCGCAACCGGGTGACCAACCGGGGTGGGCAGGCCGCACCGAAGGGCCCGCCCCAGCGGCCCGCCCACCCCAGCGGTGGCCACCCGCCGGCCTCCGGCACAGGGGCTTGCTGACCAGCAGGGACCCCGTTAACGCCGGACTCCGTTCCAAATCTCTCTGACCCCCGGTTCCCGGGGAAGAAGCTGCAGCGAGGATGGTTCCCCGCGACCAGTTAGTTCCGTGGTGATCACGTCGATACGGTGACCGTCGTGGGCACCATGGGCACCGTTCACCAGATCAAGGTCACCCTGCGCGAGGTTCACCCGCCGGTGTGGAGGCGCGTTCATCTGCCGTCGACGGCGACTCTCGATCGGCTGCACGAGGTGATCCAGCTCGCGATGGGCTGGCAGCAGCATCACCTGCACCTGTTCGGCAAAGGCGACGAGGAGTATGGCGACAACGCCCGTGATGAGACGGCCGTGACGCTGGCCATGCTGATCCCCCGGGCCGGTGATTGGCTGGGCCACCGCTACGACTTCGGCGACTGCTGGGATCACGACCTGGTGGTGGAGAAGGTCCACCGCCCGGCGCCGAAGGCCGTCTACCCGCGCTGCAGCGTCGGCGGCCGCCGACAAGGACCCCACCGAGACGAAGGCCGCCACGAAGACGACCAAGAGCAAGGCCAGCAAGACGGCCGCCACGACCGCGCCACGGTCCTCGGGCGGTGCCCACCTCAAGAAATAGCCGTCCCGAAAATGGTGGTTTCCGGGACGGTGGGCGTCAACGATCAGCCGTTCTACATGGCCAGACTGGCAGGGGGCGGATGGCTCTGCTGGAAGCGCTTGAGGCTGATGGCGCGCCAGGCTCCGACCCACTGGTCCAGGTCGGCCTCGCAGGCGGCAACGATCGCGCGGACGGCTCGCAGGGGCGGCATTCGGGCGAACTTGGCGTTGAGGGTGTCGTGCACGGTGGTGTACGGGACTCCGCTGCGACGGTGGTCGTCGTAGCCGCTGTGGCGGCAGATCTCCGGGATGCTCACACCGGCCCATACCCGCAGCAGGCTCAGCTGGTAGCGATACTCCTGCGGCGTTTTGGCCTGCCACGGATCCGGCGGGGCGGGTCCCTGCTGCGCGGCCGTGACCGTGGCCTGGCGTGCGCTGGACCGGCTCTTGGCCGGCGCTGCACGCCCTGGGCGGCGTGGCGTGGCGTCGCCGGCCTGGTCGGCGGCGGCGGCGGCGTGGGCAAGCCTCCACAAGGTCGGCCACGGTTCCTGGCCGGGCAGGCCGCCGCAGGCGGTGACGAAGTGTGTGATTACCTCCCAGGACGGGCAGCGGTAGCCGGCGGCGGCGTCGGCGAGCACCGAGCGGGAGAAGGTTCCGCGCTCGGCGAGCTGGGCGTAGGTGGGGATGGGAGGGCCCGTGAGCTCCCGCAGGTGGCGGAGCTCACGGGCCAGGTCTGCGATCGGCCCATCCCAGGTGATCGGCTTTTCCGGCCGTGCCATGTCGGACGATCCCTGTACGGCGGGATGTTCGGGGCAGATCAGCGGCCGTACTGGGCGAGGTCGCCGACCGTCGCGGCCAGCGCGGCCAGCACCACGCCCAGCGCGAGCGCCGGGTCGCTGCCCAGGGCGGTCAGGACGACGACGAAGGCCAGCACCAGCACCCAGACGACGATGCGAACCGCCGGCCGGGACGGCCGGCAGGCGAGGGGGCGGTGCGGTAGGGCGAGCATGAGCGACATGGGCTCTCCAAAGCGTGATGGTCCGGACGAGCAGGTTGGGGTGCGACATCGCGCCCGTGATACCCCGCGGTTTGCCCTCCGCCGAGGCGAGCATGAATGTCGCTGGGCCCATCATTACCGCATGCGGCATAGACCGGGTACGCGTCCGTACGCGAGGCGGCGGCCGGACAACCCCGTCGCCGAGCGCCGGGTTGGCCACCATGATGCGGCCAGGTCAGCTGGCGTGAGCCACGACCGAGCCCGATGTAGCAGGTATCGGAGTGGTCCGGGAAACATCGGCTGCGGACGGTCTGGTCCGGCGGTGAGGTTGGACAACTGACTCACAGTGCATCATGGAACCCACAGCCGCCGGTCTACACCCCGCGGCGAGGTCGGCCCAGGTCGGCCGCCCCAAAGCGTCAGTTCGTTGGTCCGGACGAGCGCTCAGGGAGATACAGAACGGCCTTCCCGATTTGCCCCGGGAAGGCCGTTGTCTTCTCACCAGGCCCGGACAATCGCGCCGGACAACTCGCCCTTGAACCCGTTCCGGCGGTACCCCAACCTGCGCAACCTGAAGGCCGGCGACCACATCCGGTTCGTCTGCGGCCGCGACGACGCACTCACCCGCGTCAAGCGGGTGGCCCGCTACGCCAGCTTCGAGGAGATGCTCGACGTCGAAGGAGCGGCCAACGTCAACCCCGACAGCCCCCGCGAACAGCAACTGGCCAACATCCGCCGCATCTACGGCCCCGAGAAGGAAGCCCTCGGTGTGCTGGCCATCGAGATCGAACTCTTCCAGCCCGTCACCGCCTGAGACACCATCGACCCGCCACCACGACGAATGGCCTGCGCATCGCGTCGGGCCATCGTCAACTCCGGAGCACACCCATCGTGGCCGTGCGGCGCGCCGGGCGGGGGCTGTGTGATCGCCCTGGTCAGCGACATGACTGTCCCTTTCTCTCGTACTTGGTCTGCCCCCTATTGGCCCTAACGGCAGTCACGGAACCGAATCGCCGGGTGCCGGGCCCCGGGCTCCCGGGCCCCGGCGATTGGGCTATCTGTCCTCGGCGATTGGGTCGGCTGGTGGCAGTGGCGCCGGTCTGGCCTCCTCGATCTTGATCACGACGGGGGTGGTATGGTCCCCCTCACGCAAGGCGGTCAGGTAGCCCTGAACCCGGCGGCCCAGCAGCAACCCAGTGAGGCACACCACCCGTGCGAACATGCGCGGATCGTCACGCAAGAGCGAGATAGTAATGACGACGCATGCGAGCACGGCGAGTGTCCCGAGGAAGGCCACAGCCAGCAGAAGCGCGCCACTCAGTGCTAGAGCGCTGGCGGTACCGCTGACGCCTACTGCGCTCGCGACCCGGGCCCACAGCGCCTTGCTCGTGAGCGGAGATGCTCCGGCGTCGCCGGTGCTCTCCGGTACGGCGGCCACGCCCGGCCCTCTACCAACCACCCGGCCGACCAGCGGCTGCGGTGTCGGGGTCGGGCGGCCCCTCGCCGCAGCCGGCGCGCCGTTCTTCGCAGGAGGCGACTGCAGCCGTCTCCTTCTTCCCCCGAGTGTTGGCCATTTTTTGTTCCCCTCTCGCGTTCAGGCAGGTCAGACCGTCTGACGCTGCCGTCCGGCACCGGGGATCAGGTTGCGTACTGGGCTGAATACTTTGCTTATTACTCCGAGCACTGGTTACCCTGCAGGTGGATGTAGCAGGTACTTAGCGCCCGGATCCAGTGTCTGATCCCGGTGTATTGCCTGGTCAAGGGCCCGGAAGGCGCTGCAATCGCCTTCCGGGCCCTCGCGTTCTCGCCACAATTTGTGTGCACCATCTCTCCGGCAGAGTCCAGTGGATGCCGGAAACACAAGGTGTGGTGAACTACATCGCTGTAACCACTACATGTAGTGATCCAACCGTAGAAACGTGAGACCATGAACGCAAGTTGACGACCGGCTGTCCGACGTTGCCGCAGGTCACGCCATGGCCGTCCCTTACGTCCGGGCGTGTCACTAAGGGTCACCTAAGTCCGACATCAAGTCATTTGCCGCTCGTTTCTCCTCGAATCGCCCTCTGCTGCATACATGCTGAGCTGATCGCCATGCCGGGGCGCCCGGGCATGCTGCGGCGCAGCCGTGCAGCCCGTGAATCCGCATCCGGCAGATGACCTTGACCCCTTCACAACGCTGTGAAGAACGCCATGAACAACTACTGGGGACGGCCCTGAAGACGATGGCCGACCACCCTGCCCTCGCGCCTGAGCTTGCGGCGGACACTCTCGCCTCGCTCGGGAGCCTGGCCGCTGTAGGCAGCCACCTGTGCCCAGCTCTCTGGCGCGTTATTGGCGTAGTCCCAGGCGATCCGTTGCTCTGCCGGGCGAAGACGGTCCAGAACGAGCAGAACGCGCGGATCGTCAACGGGCTCGATCCTGGCCAACACCTCATCCTCCAAGCTGACTGTGCGGAGGCTGGGCGGCTCCATAGCATTGTCCAGATAGCCGATGCGGCGTCGTTGCACTTGGTGGTCGCCAACGAGGTCACTGCCGTAACGGGCGCGCTGGCGCAGCCGAGAACGCATGGCGGCGACGTCGAACACATCGAGTTCGTCGAGCCAGTCGCCCGCCAGCAGAGTCAGCGCGAGGGCCTGAATCTGGTCCTCGGAGATCTCTCCGTGGCGAAAGCCGAGATGATCGTGGAGGAAGTCCCGGACCGGCGTCAGATCTCCCTCCCGCACAGCAGCCCTGACTGCCAGCACCGCGAGGTAGCAGCTGTTGCCGAAGCGGACGAGCTTGGTCAGCACATCACGCACGCCCCAGCTCTGGAACAGCGGGGCCAGCCGCGCGCGCATTGCGGTGGCCCACTCGTTGACGATGGCGTCGAGTCGTGGCACGAGCGACGACATGTTAATGGCGGCGGAGAGTCTCCCCGGCAGGAGGTGGGTCATCGTGACGCTGGCCAACTGGTGTCGCCAGGCCGTCGAGATCGTCGTCTGCATCTCAGCGGCGAGCTCGGCGAATCTCACCCCTGCTGCGGCCTGGAGGCCGGCCATGGCCTGGTGCAGGTTGGCCCCTAGTGCCGCATCGAGGCCGGTGATCTTGGCGAGACTCGCCGTCAGGCGCAGGTGGGCAGGCGCCAGGCTGGCGTTGATGCTGCTGACCGCGGACAGCTTCGCCAGGTTGACCCGAACCCGGGCTTCCGCCCGGCGCATCTGGACTTCAGCGAGCGCGTCCTTGCGGACCTGCGCCAGCCTCAGCGCAGCTTGCGCCTGCAGCGCGGCAGCCGCCGGCCCTCGAGTCAAGTCTGCGGCCACGGTGCGCCCGAGTGTGTCTCGTAGACGAACAATGTTCTGCAGCGGGCTCGCGATCGTCTGGTGAAGTTGGCTGGGAAAGATCGAGGCGAGCCGAACCGGCGCACGCCCGGCTGCGATCCGCACCACCTTCTGTTGCTGCCCGAGGCTGGCGTCGTCCACTGTGTACTCCTCCGTGACTGTTCGAGGCTTCACCCTCTAGCGGCGACAGAAGGCCCAACCGACAAAATTTCTCAGCGCGCGACGACAATCTCGGTCGAGATCACGCCGCATTTATCGCAGATAGTGAGTCATTATCTGCGATAAACTCGATCGCGCCGCAGACGACGGCCCGGTCGACCTCGGACGCTCCACGGAGCGCTCCCACGCCGGGTCGGCCGACTCGGGGTGCTTATCTGCGATAGCTGTTCGGAGGGGTGCGATGGGGACGGTCCGCCGGCTGAGTCCGCGAGCGGACGTGCCGGGGCTCGGCGCGGCCGTCGAGGCGTTCCTGGGCACGATCGCCAACCCCAACACCGCCAAGGCGTACGCGATCGCGCTGCGCGCGCTGGCCGCCGAGCTCGGCGCCGACGCTCCGCTGTCCAAACTGGAGGGCGAGACCGGCGCGACCCGCCTCGCCGACTGGTTCACCGCCCGCTGGGGCGACGCGGCCGCGGCCACCTTCAACGCCCGCATGGACGCGCTCGGCTCCGCCGGCGTCTGGTGGCGTGATCAGGACTGGCTGGTTGGCGACCCGCTGCGCCGGCTGCGCCGCCGCGCCCGCACCCCCGACCGCACCAAGGCTCTGGACCGCGGCCAGGTCGAGGCGCTTCTGACCCAGCAGAACCTGCCCCTGCGTGACCGGACCCTGTTTCGGCTGCTGTACGAGAGCGCCGCCCGGGCAGAGGAGGTCCTGGCCCTCGACGTCGACGACCTCGACTTGCGCAACCGGCGGGCCAAGGTACGGCGCAAGGGCGGCGCCGTCGACGTCATCGTCTGGCGCACCCCCACCGCCCGCCTGCTGCCCCGCCTGCTCGACGGCCGTCGCACCGGGCCGGTGTTCCTCACCGACCGACGCGCCCGCGTCCCGCTGCCGCCCGGCGACGTCGATGGCGACTCCGGCCGGGCCCGGCTGTCCTACCGGCGCGCCGCCGAACTGTTCGAGGACGCCACCGCCGAGCTGCCCGGCGGCCCGTACGCGCTGCACCAGCTGCGCCACAGCGCGCTCACCCACGCCGCCGAAGACGGCGCCAACACCTCCACCCTGCTCGCCTACTCCGGCCACACCTCCGTTGCCTCGCTCGCTCGCTACGCCCGCGTCTCTCCTGAGGCCCTGGCCCGCTGGCAACAGAGCCGTGATCCGGCGGCGCGCCGACGCAGTTGATCAACGGTGCGTCAGCCACCACACGGCCAAACTCACGATGCCGGTGCCGAGCGCGTAGGCCAATCCACGGACCACGGCGAAAACGGCCGCGTGCGTCAGGCGTCGGAGGATGCCGTTCGATCGCTGGGTCTGACTTCTGGCCGCCGCAGGGGGCGGGGTCTGCTGCTTACGGAGGTTCTGCATTTTGATGTTTCCCTTCGCATGGCCCATGGTCCGGGCCTGTGGAGGGAGCGTGCGGTACTCGGCTGTTCACCTTCGACGCAGCTCACAAAGTTGTGCATCTGCCCTGATCGCCGGCGGTGGTATGTGCGGGTAAGCCGAACGAAACCGAACGGCCGCGACTCCAGAAGCAGCCCGGGGGCCGAGCCGGCTGGTGTCAGTTCGTCTGCTACCGAGCTCCGTAGGGAAGGTATCGAGGGGCGATGGCCAGTCCCCGCAGCAGGGGACCTACAAGGCGTTCGGTGAATACTGCGGGCTGTTCAAGAAGCTGCTCGGTCGTGCACAGGGCCGTGCGCTCGTAGGCAGGCCGATCGTAGAGGCGGACGGTGTCGTCATCCCCATGCTCCACATAGTCGTAAGCCATGGCACCCTGAAGCCCGTCGAGGCGCAGCCCGATCTGCCATTGGCCCTGGTAGCTCGCGTACCTGCTAGCCAGTTCACCCGCGAGAGCGAGTGCGCCATGGGTCAGCCCGAGCACCAAGCTAGGAAAGATCACCCGACGCACTGGGGGCGTGCCGGACTGACCGAGCGGACGCCATTTTGAATGCGCGTAGGTGGTGCCCCTTCCACAGAGAACAGCGACCCCGCCGTTGTCAAAGACGAAGACCTCCAGCAGACTCGCCTCCCGTACCTGCCCGGAGTCGTCTATCCCACGCACCGACATGAATCCGTCGCTGCAGGGCTGCCAGACACCGCTGGTGAGGTCTGGAGAAAAGGGCTCGCCTCCCCTCGCCTGCACCACCTGATGGACAACGGCGTGCAGTTGACGGACCGGGTCGTCATCAAACAGGCCGGCCAGGGCATCCTCCCGCCCCGCCACTGGGTGCACGATCAGGTAGAGGTGCCCGTTCTCGTGATCGCCCACAACTGGATCACGCTCTGCAAGGTCTTGGAGCCGGGCGAGGGTCGCTTCCCGAATCAGTTGATCCGGTGATTGCCCGGTGGCTGCCAACGCTGTCTCGGCGCGCTCAGTGCGCTCACGCATTTCGTCCAACTGCGCCTGCAACAGCGCGGTCTGTGATGGCTGACTCGAGCGGCCGCCCTGTATCACCCGAGCCCGGGCTTGCAGCCATAAATCGCTCGGCTGGTGGCATGCGGTGACAAAGGCGCTGAGGCTACCAGCGCGAGGAATCTCTGTAGTGCCGTTGATCATCGCGTGGACTGTGGCTGGACTCAGGCTGGCGGCTGTGGCGAGACGCTGGATACTCCAGCCGCCTTGGTGGAAGAGCTCGGCTAACTGCTCCGTCAGATCTTGAGAAGTCTGGATCCGGGCCGGATCGATCATGGTCATTCACGAGCCTCGCGGGGTGTGAGTGTCGTTCGGTTTTGTTCGGGATCCACGCGTCGTCATGGGAGCATGGCTGGTCGGGTGAGGAACGCACCGGGCTGGCAGGGCGGGTGAGAACGCTGGCGGCACCGCCCGTGTCCGCCGCAGCATGCCGCGCCTGGGCATGAGAGCCGAGGGTTTCCGCCGGCGCACACGTGTCCTCGGGCAACCCTCGAGTCACTTCTGGCGGGCGGTGATCAAACGGTTGGTGAGTTCCACGGTCGCCAGAAACCACCAGAAGATCCAGTCCAGGAACAGTGGATCGTAGTCGCCGTGCTGGTCGGCCCTACGGTGCCGCAGGTCGTAGCGGTTGGCGATCTCGAACAGCGCCCCTTCGTCTGGCCTGCCGAGGTCGTCGCGGATCAGCTGGCGGCGCTCTTCCAGAATGCCGGCCAGCGCGACGATCGCTGAACGCTTGCTCTCCGAGGACGTGGCGCGGCTGCGGAACAGGGCGATCGCGTGGTCGATGCGTTCCTTGACGCCAGGTACGGGCGTGTTCAGGACCTGGTGGACAAGCTGGGCTCGTGCGTCATCGGTGACCGCTACCAGGCGCCCGCGGTCCTCGCCTTCGGCGGCGAGTTCGTAGTCGATTCCGGCGGAACGCAGGATGGGGTTGATCTTCCAGCAGTACAGCATCCGTGCTGGCACGGCATGGAACTCTGAGTAATGCCAACCGCACCCGTTATATGAGTGGTACGAGCGATGGCGGGGCCGACTGACCAGATCATGGAAGACCTCCACCAGTCCATAGAAGGTGTCCTCGTCCCATGTATCCGGGCGCAGCGGCCAGAGTCCGGCGATCCCGCAGCGCCGTTCGATGATTCCCGCTGGGTCTTCTGGCAGCGAGTAACGATCATCATCGACACACTCCTTGCCGAACGCTTCGGCGAGGTAGCCGTTGTCGTAGAACTCGTCAACGATCCGGGTGAACTCCCGTCGGGTGTCTGGCCCGATCCCCGCGTGGACCGCCTGGGCGTGACGCTGCGGCCAGTACGGTCGAGGAGACGACGCCTGTCGCAGTTCGTCCGCGCGGTTGATCAGCTCGGCAAACCATTCTCGCTGGCCGCCCCCCGCTGAATCCCACGGCGATGGTGCCGCAGTTGCCCATGGATCGATGTTTTGGCGTTCTTTGAGATTCGCCGCGTCGTCGAAGTCCGCCACCGCCGTCGTCCCCGACAACGCCTCTGTGAGAAGCCATCGCGCTCGCTCGTCCCACAACGGACCACCAGAGCGCGCGATTCGTCCTCCCTCAGCGACGAACAGCGCTGTCGGCCAAACCAGTTCGTAGGAGCTCAAGTCCACCGCCACGGCGTTCATCCTCCAACACCGTCCTGCTGTTCGGGGCGAACACGGAACAGGCAACGTCAACGATCGTTATTTACCTGGCCGTCAGGAATCTCGTGATCTGGATGTCCGCTGAGAGTCGGCTCCCTTGATCGGGACATGGCGCGGGGACTCTCTCCCCTTCTGTCCGCCGGGGCCCGCCCACCAGGAGATCCGCGAAAGGCCACCACTACCAGTGGTGGCCTTCTTCGTTGTGCGCCCAGCATGGGCGATTGCCTGGGGGTGAAAGTCCCCTGGAGGAAGAGGTGGTGCTAACTCCGAGCCGGAGGCAAGGGCGTCGCCGTGAGGCGGGGTCTGGAGGAAGCCCGAGGCGAAACCCTGCACCGAGGGACACGAACCGCGTATGAGGCCGGATGGGTCTGGGTGAGCCTGCAACGGAAGGTGAAGCCCGTCATCACCGACAGGATCGTCAGGTAAATGCGGCGGGCGCAGGGGGAAGGCGATCATTCTTACCTGGGGAGATCTGTTCGGGTGTCGGTTGTGCTGTCGTTGTCGCCGCGCCGACGGGTTCGTCTGAGAGGGCGGGTCTGACCGGGCAGAAGTCAGCAGAGGCCGTAGTACCGGTGAGGGGAACGGACAATCAGCCGGGAAGGGCCGAACGTCAAGTACCACTGTCGAGGGTGAGGTGCTCGTGCCGGTCGCGGTGATCGCAGCCATCCCGCGTGAGGCGGGCCCGCTGCTGGGAGGGGCCGGTGAATCCCGGTGAGTACCAGTGCGGAGCGTAGCGGCCGGTCGGCGCCCTTATCGGAGGCGGTGATCCCGGGCCTGGAGGCGTCGTCGTGGGAGGAATTCCTCTCGCCGGGCAATCTGGGCAGGGCGTTGAGGCGTGTAGAGGCCAACCGGGGCGCGCCGGGTGTGGACGGAATGACCACGCAGGAACTTCGTGGGTGGATCCGGGAGCGCTGGGCGGGTGTCCGGGAGGCGTTGGACGCGGGCACGTACCGGCCTTCGCCGGTCCGCCGGGTGGTGATCCCCAAGCCCGGAGGATCAGGGGAGAGGTTGCTGGGAGTGCCCACTGTGCTGGACAGGTTGATCCAGCAGGCGATCGCGCAGGTCCTGACGCCGATCTTCGACCCGTGTTTCAGCGGGGCCAGTTTCGGGTTCCGTCCCGGCAAGTCCGCCCACCAGGCGGTGCGGGTCGCGCGGCGGGCGATCGAGGACGGTCACCGCTGGGTCGTAGATGTCGATCTTGACCGGTTCTTCGACCGGGTCAATTTCGACATCTTGATGGCGCGGGTGGCGCGCAAGGTCACTGATCGCAGGCTGCTCAAGCTCATCCGGGCGTATCTGGAGGCCGGGGTGATGATCGATGGGATCGTCCGGGCGTCGGTGGAGGGAACCCCGCAGGGTTCTCCGCTGTCGCCGATCTTGTCGAACATCATGCTGGACGATCTGGACCGGGAGCTGTGGCGGCGCGGTCACCGGTTCGTGCGCTTCGCCGACGACCTACGGGTCTTCGTGCGCAGCAGGCGAGCCGCCCAACGGGTGCTCGACTCGGTCACGACCGTGGTCGAGCAGCGGCTGAAACTCAAGGTGAACCGGGACAAGTCCTCGGTCCGGCACGCTCGCGAGGCGACGCTGCTGGGGTTCGGGTTCTACTTTTCCCGGTCGGGTGTGAGGATCCGGGTCGATCCCAAGGCCGTCAAGCGGCTGAAGGATCGCATCCGGGAGCTGACCCGCCGGCGGTGGAGCGTGTCGATGATCTGCAGAATGGACAGGCTCAACGCTTTCATCTCGGGGTGGATGGCCTACTTCCACCTCGCGGACCTGGCAAGCAGGCTCCGCGATCTGGATGAGTGGTTACGCAGTCGTTTACGGCAGATCCGCTGGAAGGAATGGAAACGCTACTCGGCCAAGCGTCGCAATCTCCGCCAACTCGGCATCCCCGACCGCGCCGCGCGTGAGTGGGCTGCGAGCAGCAAGGGGTACTGGCGCATCGCCGGGTCACCGGTCCTGAAACGGGCACTGCCCAACATTCATTGGGACGACCTTGGCCTGCTTGGACTCCAGAACACCTGGCGCAGGCTCAGAACCACGGCTTGACGAACCGCCGGATGCGGGCCCGCATGTCCGGTGGTGTGAGAGGAGGGTGAGGTGACCTCACCCTCCTACTCGATTCTGTGTGGGGAGGCTATGCGCTTGTTTGGCTAATGCGGAGTTGGCGTAGGTCGGGGATGTGGTTGTACAGCGTTCCCGGGCTGACGCCGAGCAGCTTGGCGATCGAGGTGATCGAGTTCTCGGGGTTGGGCAGCATGTCCCGGGCGGCGCGCAGCAGCTCGGGGGTGATGACGGTGGGCCGGCCGCCGGTGCGACCGCGCGCCTTGGCGGCGGCCAGGCCGTCGCGGGTGCCGGCGACGATGAGTTCGCGGATGAACTCGGCCAGGGCGGCGAAGACGTGGAAGACCAGGCGGCCGCCGGGAGTGGTGGTGTCGAGGTTCTCGTGCAGCGAGGTGAAGCCGATCTCGCGCCTGCGTAGTTCGCCGACCATGGTGATGAGGTCGGCCAGGGAGCGGCCGTAGCGGTCCAGGCTGGGCACGACCAAGATGTCGCCCTCGTTCAGGAACGCGTGACAGGCCGCCAGCTCTGGGCGCTCGGCGCTCTTGCCGGACTTCTTGTCGGCGAACACGCGTCGGCAGCCGGCCGCCTTCAGCGCATCCAGTTGGCGCTCGAGGTTCTGCCCGGCGGTGGAGACCCGGGCGTAGCCGATGCGGATCTCGCTGCGGTGGGCGGGGAAGGCGGCCAGCGGGTCGGTGGGCGGCTGCAGGGCGTCGGTCACGCCCGTCATCCTCTCAACAAACGGTGTTGCGAGGTTGTTGAACCGCCGAGGTTGTTGAACGAGTTTTTGAAGGATCTGAGGGGCTTTGGCGGCCCGGTCCGATGGGTCTTCAAATAACGATCGTTATTTGAAGGTCGATCGAGCCCCGCGCAGGTCGAACGATGTCGCCGGCTCAAACGCCACCGAGTCGTGGCCACATGCTTCGACAAGCTCGCCGTCCGTCACGAAGCCACGATCCACATCGCCGCGATCAACGAGGGGCTATGACCGCTTTTGGCGATCTGTGCACTTGCGTCCCACTTATAGCTTTTGGTCTCTCTTATCTAGTACGTCGCGTTCCGTGTCCAATTGATCGCCAAAGTAGCTCTTGTTGAGTGATCATGCGGAAGTTACGCTTTGCCCGTTTGATCAAGTGCTCCAGAGCCGCACGAGTCAGGATTCCTGCCGGGTGGGGTGGAGCGACGTCTGGCGCCCACATGGTGGGTGTCCCTCGTTGTGGTTCGGAGCGTGACGGCGTATGCGCCGCTATTTGGCATGGGCTCGTTTCCGGGTTGCGGTCCTGCTGGCCGCTTTGATTCCGGGGTTGCTGACGCTTTTCGCTGGATCCTCGCAGGCGGCCGTGGTGAGCGCGGTGGTCGCTGGTCAGGTTTCGGTGACCACACCCAAACAGATGGCCGGCACGGCGGGCATCTTGCCATCGCTGGTGGAGTCGGCCGTGACGTCCTCGAACGATGGTAGGGCTGCGGGTCGGGCGACGGGTGAGGATGCCGGGCGGCCCAAGGGTGCGTTGCCGTTGGAGCGTGGGCGTGGTGACGAGGCGCCGGCGTTGCTGTCGACGGAGCGGGTGTTGCCGGGTGGGGTGGCGCGGGCCGAGCAGTTGGATGCCGCGTGTTGTGTCCCGTTGGTCGAGGACAGGTTCCCGCTGGATTGGGCGTTGGTCGGGACGCGGACGCCGCTGTTGCTGGCGTATGTGACGAGTGCGAACGGCATCGATTACACGTTCAAGGTGTGTAACAACTATTCGATGTCGTCGGGGTGTTTCTCGTCGGCGGTGCAGAGCGATGTCAACACCTGGCGGGTGCCGGCGGGCAAGCTGGCGTGGGGCAAGCAGTACTTCTGGCAGGTGACGGCCAAGGACCGGGGCACGCTGGCGGTGACGACGTCGGATCCGGATTCGTTCACGACCGGGGTGAAGCAGCCGGTGGTGGGTTCGCAACTGTCGGCGCGTGGGGTGAGCGGACAGGAGTTCCACCAGTTGGTGGGCAACTATACGACCGCGTTCATCGATGCGCAGGTGGCGGCGGTGGGGCCGGCGTTGTCGGTGGTGCGTTCCTACAACACGCTGGATGCGCGGGTTGATGGGATGTTCGGCGCGGGCTGGTCGACGCGGTGGGACATGAAGGTCGTCCCCGAGCTCGGTGGGTTGTTGGTCACGCAGTCGGATGGGCGGGTACTGCGGTTCGCCGCGAACGGGGATGGGACGTTTCAGTCCCCGCCGGGGATGCATTTCACGCTGGCCGTGCAGACGGGCGGTGGCTGGCGGTTGATGGACAAGTCATCGACCTCGTACCTGTTCGACGCGGCGGGCCGGTTGCTGCAGGTCCGCGACGGTCGTGGCCGTAGCCAGGATCTGGTGTACGGGACGAACGGCAAGCTGGCGTCGGTGACCTCGGCGGGCCGGTCGCTGCACTTCACCTGGACCGGCAACCACGTCACGAGCGTGGCGACCGACCCGGTGGACGGCGCGGCGCTGACGTGGACCTACCAGTATGACGGGGATCGGCTGACGGCCTCGTGCTCGCCGGTGGCGGAACCGAACTGCACCAGCTACGCCTATGGCAGCGGATCAGCCTATCGGTCACGCGTTTTGGACTCGGACCCGTACGGGTACTGGCGGTTGAACGAGACGTCCGGCACGCAGGCAGCCGATCTCGGGTGGGGTGCCGGCCCGGCCGCCTACAGTTCGGTGACCCGGGGGCAGCCGGGCGCTTTGGCCGGTACGGGTGACACTGCGATAACGGCGAGTGGCGGCCTGGCCGTCGGCTCCGTCACGCTGCGGCCCAACGTGATCGGGCGGCTGGCCGGGCAGGCGTCGGTGGAGGTGTGGTTCAAGACCAGCCAGCCCGGCGTGGTCTTCTCCGCCGGGGAGAGCGGCAGTTCCGGGGCGGCCATCTACATCGGCACCGATGGGAAACTGCGGGCGCAGTTCCGGGCGCTCGAGGACGATGATGAGTGGTACACCCCGATCACCAGCTCGGGTGCGGTCAACAACGGGCAGTGGCATCACGCGGTGCTGACAGCGGATGACGGAACCGACCGGCTGTATCTGGACGGGCAGTTGGTGGGGACGCTGCAGTCGCCGCGAGACATCTGGTCGTGGACGTCGGTGGCGCAGTTCGCCGGCGGGCAGCTGGGGTGGCGCTGGCCGGCCGAGAGCACCCACTTCCAGGGACAGCTGGATGAGGCGGCGGTATATGACCGGCCGTTGACGCAGGCCGAGGTGCAGGAGCACCACGCGGCCCGTCTGGAGGCACCGAACAAACTCACCAAGATCACGCTCCCGTCGGGACGGGTGTGGGCGGACAACACCTACGACGCGGCCACCGACCGGATCAAGACCCACACCGACCAGCACGGCGGCACCTGGCAGATCCCGGCGCCGGTGGTCGACACCACCGCCGGAACGTCGTCGGTCACCGTGACCGCTCCGAACAACAAGACGGTCGCTACGGTGCACAGCATCTGGCGCGGTAACCGAGTCGTGTCGGTGACCGACCAATTGGGCCAGGAGACGAGTTACGACTACGACACCGGCGGCTTCCAGGCCAAGGTCGTCGACCCGAACGACAATGTCTTCACCTGGACCAACGACAAACGCGGCAATCCACTCAGTGGCACATCATGTCGCGCGGCGGGTAACTGCCAGACCGCGTACACCACATACCACGTGAACACAAGCAACGAGTTCGACCCCCGCAACGACCGCCAGCTCACCTACCGCGATGCACGCTCCTCCAGCGGGACGGACAACACCTACGCCACCACGCTGGAATACAACGAGCACGGCGAGGCGACGAAACAGACAACACCGGCCACGCTCGATTTCCCCAACGGCCGCTCGGTCACCCTGACCTATACCGATGGCACCGAAGCGGCGGTGGGCGGGGGCACCGCCCCGGCGGGCTTGCCCGCGTCGCAGACCGACGCCCGCAACAACACGTGGACCTACCGCTACACCTCGGCAGGTGACCTGGCCGAGCAGACCAACCCCGAAGGCCTGATCGTCCGGCTGGCATACGACACACTCGGCCGCATGACGAGCCAAGCACAGGTCTCCCAGGCGCAGCCGGCCGGTGTGACGGCCACGTTCACCTACGATGCGCTCGGCCGCTTGCTGACCGAGACCGAACCGGGCGTGAAGAACGAGATCTCCGATGTCACGCACACCAAGCGGACGATCTTGGCCTACGACCCGGATGGCAACAAGCTCAGCGAGAAGATCTCCGACCTGACGGGCGGCCAGGCCGAGCGGGTCACTGCCTATACCTACGACGGCCTGGGCCGGGTGGCGACGGTCACCGGTCCCGAGGGCGGAGTCGTTCAGCAGCAGTGGAACAGCCTCGGCCAGTTGGCCAAAGTGACCGACGCCCGGGGTGCGGTCGTGGAGCACGGCTACAGCGATCGCGGCCAGCTCACGACGCGCACGCTGAAAGGCTGGACCGGCAGCCCGGTGAACCCGCAGCCGGCTACGGATGTGCTGCTGGAGTCGTTCGCCTACGACGCGGCCGGCCGGCTGGTCGCCCAGGTGGACGCCATGGGCCGCCAGACCTCCTACATGTACTTCACCGACAACCTGCCGGCCAAGAAGATCGCCGACGACGTCAAGCTGAACGGCTCGGCCACCACCAAGGACGTCGTACTGGAGGATCACACCTACGACGCGGCGGGCAAGCAGACCAAGCTGGTGACCGGTGGCGGAACGGCGACGACCGCGTTCGTCTACGACGCGGCCGGCAGGCTCACCTCCCAGACGTTCGACCCCGGCGTGCTGGACCGCAAGACGGCGTACGTCTATGACGCCAACGGCAACATCACCAATACCACGCGCACCGGCGCCGGGACCACGCGCACGGAGGTTACCGAGTACGTCTACAACAAGGTCAACCAGGTCACCCGGACCACAGTGGAGAACGGCGCCGAGGATCTCGTCTCCACCTCCACCTACGACGACCGTGGCCTGGTCACCGCCTCCACCGACCCACGCGGTAACACCAACGGGGCGGACCCGGCGGACTTCACCGCCACCATGCGTTACGACCTGCTCGGCCGCCTGGTGCAGGTGACCGCACCCGAGGTGCAGATCGACAAGGCCGGCACGGCGAACACGGCACGACCGTCGGCCCGCTACGGCTACGACACCTTTGGCGCCACAACCCATGAGACCGACGCTGAGGGCCGCACGCTCACCTCGGTCTTCGACAAGGCCGGGCGGCTGACCAGCAAGAGCGCGCCCAGTTACACCCCGCCCGGCGGCACCGCCGTCACCCCTGCCACCACGCACGCCTACGATCCGGCCGGGCAGTTGATCTCGACCACCAACCCGCGCGGTAGCACCAGAACGTTCGAGTACGACCGGCTCGGCCGTCAGGTGCGCGTCAGCGACCCGGCCCCATCCGGTCAGACGGCCGGTCGTTGGGTGGCCGAGTTCGACTTGGCCGGTGAGCAGTTGGCGGGTGTGGATCCGACCGGTGCGCGGGCCGAGGCCACCTTCGACGATCTCGGCCGGAAGATCACCGAGACGGTGGTCGAGCGCAAGCCGAGCACGGCCGCCTACACCACGACGCTGACCTACAACGATGCCGGGTATCTGACCAAGACGGTGGCGCCGGGCAACAAGACCACCAACTACACGGTCAACGCCGCCGGTGAGGTCATCGCGCAGACCGACCCTGCCACCAACACCACCACGCTGGACTACGACCTGGCCGGACGCCTCGTCAAGACCACCGACCCGCTCGGCAACGCCAGCACCGCCGACTACGACCTGGCCGGACGCAAGACCGCCGTCAAGGACCTGAACGCCTCCGGCACTGTGCTGCGCACATCCAGCACGAGCTACGACCCGGCTGGCAACCCGATTAGCGCGACCTCGCCCGAAGGCCGCGTCACCACTCAGACCTTCGACGCGCTGAGCCGGGTCACCTCGCTGGTCGAGCCGGTCTCGGCGAGCGAGTCGATCACCACCGGGTTCGGCTATGACGCCAGCGGCGCCCGCACCCGCTTGACCGACGGCCGCGGCAATGCCACCTGGACCGGCTACAACAGCCTCGGCCTGGCCGAGACGGTGACCGAACCGACCACCACCGCCCACCCCAACGCCGCCGACCGCACCTGGACCGCCGTCTACGACCCGGCCGGCAACCCGGTCGCCGAACTGCAGCCCGGCGGGGTGCGCATCGACCGCACCTTCGACCACCTCGGCCGCCTCACCGCCGAATCCGGCGCCGGAGGCGGAGCCACCAACGCGGAACGCAGCTTCGGCTACGACCTGGCCGGCCGTCAGACCGTGATCGGTGACCTGGCGGTCGACTACAACGACCGCAGCCTGCCCCTCAGCATCACCCGCGGCAGCGCGGTGCAGACCAGCTACGCCTACGACGAGCTCGGCAACCCCACCCAGCGCATCGACGCCGCCGGCACCGCCGCGTTCACCTGGGACAACGCCAACCGCCTCGCCACCGCCACCGACCCGGTCACCGGCCGCAAACTCACCTACGGCTACGACGCCGCCAGCCGCCTCACCTCCATGAACGCCGCCGTCGGCGCCACCGCCACCGACAGCCAGGCCTTCACCTACGACGCGATGGACCGGCTGGAAACCCACACCCTCAAGCGCAACACCGGCGCCCAGCTGGCGAAGATCACCTACGGGTGGGACAAGGACGACAACCTCACCACCAAGACCACCGCCGGCACCGCCGGAGCCGGCACCAACACCTACGCCTACGACCACGCAGGCCGCCTCACCTCCTGGACCGCCCCCGGCGGAGCGGTCACCGCCTACGAATGGGACGCATCCGGCAACCGCACCAAAGCCGGCGCCAACACCTACACCTACGACGAACGCAACCGCCTCACCTCAGGCGACGGCAGCACCTACGCCTACACCGCGCGAGGCACCCTGGCCAGCGAGACCAAGAACGGCACCACCACCCAGCTCACCTTCGACGCCTTTGACCGGCTGATCTCCGACGGCGACAGCCTCTACAGCTACGACGCCCTCGACCGCCTCACCTCCCGCATCCGCGGCACCAGCCACCAGACCTTCGCCTACTCCGGGCTCGGCAACGACCTGGCCGCCATCAGCGACACCAGCGCCGGCGTCCAAGCAAGGTACGGCCGCGACCCGTTCGGTGGCCTGCTCGGCCAGCAGGAAGGCGCCAACCCCGCCCTCGCCGCGATGACCGACCTGCACGGCGACCTGGTCGCCACCTTCAGCTCCACCGCGCTGGCCACCACCACCGCCTACGACCCCTTCGGCGCCGTCACCGCGCAGACCGGAACCCCGACCAACCTCGGCTACCAGGGTGAATACACCGACCCGGACACCGGCAAGGTCAACATGCACGCCCGCTGGTACCAGCCCGGCACCGGCGCCTTTACCAGCCGCGACACCGCAGATCTCACCCCCAACCCGTCGGTCCAGGCCAACCGCTACACCTACGCCAACGCCTCACCGCTGACCGGCATCGACCCCACCGGCCACTACACCACCCAACTCGACAACTGGGGCTCATCTGCCGGTGGTTACGACCAGCAGACCGTCACCGACACCTACACCCAACACGGCATCGTGATCGGAGACAGCGGCGGCGAAGGCGGCTACTGCGTCGGACCCTGCGGCAGGAGCGAATTCGGCGGTCCCATCGCCTGCGACATCTGGGGATGCGCCGGAGCCGTCGTCGACCCGGAGTATCTCCGAATGCTCCAGTTGGAGTGGGAGATGAAGTTCTTCTGGAGCGACGATGAAGATGCGAAACGAAACGGCACGATGCAGAACGGACGGCCCGTGCCGAAGAGGGCGGATGGCCAGGTCATCGACTTCTGGGAGGCAAGCTGGGAAGCTCAGCTCGACTTCATGATGAAGTATGATCCCAGCCTCAGCGATAAAGCGCTTTCAATTTTATGGGCCGTTACCGCTGCGTATCACAACCAGTATCCGGGAATGAACCCGGATGGCTGCTATATCACCTGCGCCGAGGGTCCGCCGATCAAAGACAATAAAACGGCAATGCACCGAGCAGCAAACGAATTTGCACGCCACTGGGCGAAGGTAAAGGGCCCAAAGTGGACAACTAAAGATGCTGCCGAGTATGCAACGAATAAGTTGCTAAACCCGACGCAAGCTCAAAAGCAAATTTTTGACTTCAAAGATCGGTGGGTCATAGCCTACAAGGATGTCATTGCTGCTGCGGCGGCTTACTGGGCAATTCCTAGTTGGGTTCTCGCCGCGGTGGCCTACAACGAGGTTGGAGGCGATCCAGCGTGGGCCGACACCGCAGCACTCTATAAGAGGCTGGGCAAAGGAGACATCAAAGCCGCGCTTGAAACATCCTTCGGAGAAGTGCAGATGCAGATCGGTTTAGCTGCTAAGCTACTCGGATACCCCAATAAGAAGGGAATGACAGTCAGGGAAGTGATTAACAACGTGCTAGATGTGCTGCAAAACCCGGCATCAAATTTGTTTGTTGTGGCGTATTACTTGAGGGAGACGCACAACGCCGTTGGCGGCCAATGGACCGATCAAGAGGTGCAGCGCGTCGGAGCCTGGTATAATGGCGGCTCGCAAGGTTGGCGCTTACCGGATGCCCAGGCATACGGTAAGGTTATGCTTGCCAATAAAGATCGAATGAAAGATTTTCTGGGCCTAAAATGCAGGCCCCTATATGGACAGATGTGTGCATGAACGCCGCAGTCGGAGAATCCGTGAAAACTTGGGCTGTTGCCCTTTGGGTATTATGCATGATGATTGCAGTAGTCCTTGCTGGGGCGAGCTTTATCATCAACGTCTATAAACTCGAATGGGCGTTGGTGGTGCCACCGCAAGTTAATGCTGATGCGGTAGAAGCGGCAAGCTTCTTGATGCGACTGGCGTGCGCCCCAGCGGCAATAGCCATTTTTTTGCCTGTAAAATCGTGGGTTCTCCGAGTGCTCGCCGCAGGCATCGTCGCAATCGCCGTGTCTAGACTTATTTGGCTGGCCTTATTGTAAGAACATCGACTGGCCTCGATGACTCACGGGGTGGCTGTCCCTCTTGATCGATTTCGGCTGATGGAGATTTCTGCCTGGTCGTCCTGTTCGCTGCGGATAGGTGGCGTGGCAGCCTGCCCGGGACGCTCGGGTGGGCGGCGGTTCCACGGGCCGCGAT
>NZ_JBEZFS010000050.1:0-47746 GCF_040649575.1 Nonomuraea sp. NPDC048916 | reverse complement strand
CCCCCCCCCCCCCCCCCCCCCCCCCCCCCGCGGCCGGAGAGGAGGCCGGCCGCGTCCTCGGGATGGACATCAAGGGGCACCGCGCGCACGCCGTCCTCGTCGAGGCCGCCACCACCCCGGCCGCGGAGTACTACGCGGCCTTCCTGGTCGACAGGGCTGAAGGCGCCTTCCTGGCCGTCGTCTCCCGGCAGGGCGGGATGGACATCGAGGAGGTCGCCGCGACACGCCCCGACGAGGTGGTGCGGCTGCCGATCGACCCGCTCGCCGGCGTGGACGCCGCCACCGCGCGGCTGCTGACCGAGAAGGCCGGCCTGCCGGAGGAGGCGGCCGAGGCGCTCGAACGGCTGTGGCGCGTCATGGTCGAGGAGGACGCGCTGCTGGTCGAGGTCAACCCGCTGATCCGCACCGCCGGTGGGCGGATCGTCGCCCTCGACGGCAAGGTCACCCTCGACGGCAACGCCGCCTTCCGGCACGACCGGGAGGCCCCCGCCCTGTCGGACGGGCTGGAGGACCGGGCCCGGGCCAAAGGGCTGAACTACGTCAAGCTGGACGGCCGGGTCGGCGTCGTCGGCAACGGCGCGGGCCTCGTCATGAGCACGCTCGACGTGGTCGCCGGCGCCGGGGCGGCCCCCGCCAACTTCCTCGACATCGGCGGCGGCGCCTCCGCCCAGGTCATGGCCGACGGGCTGGAGATCATCCTGTCCGACCCCGGCGTGCGCTCGGTCCTGGTCAACGTCTTCGGCGGCATCACCTCCTGCGACGCGGTCGCCACCGGCATCGTCAGCGCGCTCGGACTCCTCGGCGAACGCGGCCTGGCCAGGCCCGTCGTCGTACGGCTGGACGGCAACAACGCCGAGGCGGGGCGGCGCATCCTCGGCGACGCCGCCCACCCGGCCGTCCGCCAGGTCCCCACCATGGACGGCGCCGCCGAGCTGGCCGCCGGACTCGCGGCAGGTGCGTGATGGCGATCTTCCTGACCAAGGACAGCCGGGTGCTCGTCCAGGGCATGACCGGCGCGGAGGGCATGAAGCACACCGCCCGGATGCTCGCCGCCGGCACCGACGTCGTCGCCGGGGTCACCCCGGGCAAGGGCGGGCGGACGGCCGGCTTCGGCGAGCGCGCGGTGCCCGTCTTCGGCTCGGTGGCGGACGCCGTCGCCGGCACCGGAGCCGACGTCAGCGTCGTCTTCGTCCCTCCCCGCTTCACCCTGGCCGCCGGCGAGGAGGCCATCGACGCGGAGATCCCGCTCTGCGTCGTGATCACCGAGGGCGTGCCGGTGCACGACGCCGTCCGCCTGCGGGCACTGGCCGCCGGACGGACCAGGATCATCGGGCCCAACTGCCCCGGCCTGATCAGTCCCGGCCAGTCCTCCGCCGGGATCATCCCCGCCGACATCACCTCCACCGGCCGGATCGGGCTCGTCTCCAAGTCCGGCACGCTCACCTACCAGCTCATGTACGAGCTGCGCGACCTCGGCTTCTCCACCGCGGTCGGCATCGGCGGCGACCCCGTCATCGGCACCACCCACATCGACTGCCTCCAGGCGTTCCAGGCCGACCCGGCGACCGACGCGATCGTGATGATCGGTGAGATCGGCGGCGACGCCGAGGAGCGGGCCGCCGCCTACATCGAGCAGCACGTCAGCAAGCCCGTCGTGGCCTACGTCGCGGGCTTCACCGCGCCCGAGGGCAAGACGATGGGCCACGCCGGCGCCATCGTGTCCGGCTCGTCCGGCACCGCCCAGGCCAAGAAGGACGCGCTCGAGGCCGTCGGGGTCCGGGTCGGGCGCACCCCCTCGGAGACGGCCGCGCTGCTGCGCACGGTGCTCGGGAAGGCGGCGCCATGAAGCGGTTGGAGGACCCATGCTGAAGTTCGACGTCAACCTCTCGATCATGCTCACCGACCTGCCCCTGCTGGAGCGTCCGGAGGCCGCGGCCAAGGCCGGGTTCGACGCCGTCGAGCTGTGGTGGCCGTTCCCCGGGCCGCAGCCGTCCGACCCGGAGCTGGACGCCCTGAAGACGGCCATCGACGACGCCGGGGTGCGCCTGGTCGCGCTCAACTTCGACGCCGGCGACCTGGCCACGGGCGACCGCGGCCTGATGGCCCGGCCCGACGGGTCGGCGCGCTTCCGCGCCAACGTCGACATCGCGGCCGGGTTCGCCGCCGAGATGGGCTGCACGGTGCTCAACGCGCTCTACGGCAACGACCCCGGCACCGACCCCGGCCTCGCCACCGAGAACCTCGCCCTGGCCGCCGACGTGGCCGCGCGCGCCGGCGCCGTCGTCGTGGTGGAGCCGCTCAACTCCTACGAGTGCCCCGACTACCCGATCACCTCGTCGGAGGCGGCCTTCGCGGTGATCGACGCCGCCGCCCGCGACAACGTGGCCCTGCTCGCCGACCTCTACCACCTGCACCGGATGGGCGAGGACGTGCTGGCGCTCATCGACACCCACACCCCCAGGTTCGGCCACGTCCAGATCGCCGACGACCCCGGCAGGGGGCGGCCCGGCACCGGGAGCATGCCGTACCCCGAGATCCTCGCCCGCCTGGAGGCCGCCGGCTACCAGGGCCACGTCGGCCTGGAGTACCGGCACCAGGGGCCGGGCGCGTTCGCTTGGAGGAAGCCGTGACCATCGGATTCGTCGGCCTCGGGATCATGGGCACCCCGATGGCCGCCAACCTGCTCAAGGCCGGGCACGCCGTGACCGGCTTCGACGTCAGCGCCGAGCGGGTCGAGCGGCTGCTGGCCAGAGGCGGCAAGGGCGCGCGGAGCGTGGCGGAGGCCGTCACGGGCGCGGACCTGGTGATCACCATGCTGCCCGACTCGCCCCAGGTGGAGGAGGTCGTCCCCGAGATCCTGGAGCACGCCCGGCCCGGGCTGCTCTATGTGGACATGAGCACGATCAGGCCCGAGACCTCCCGCTGGGTGGCCGGCCGGGCGGCGCCCCTGGGGGTCAGGGCGCTGGACGCCCCGGTCAGCGGCGGGGAGCGCGGCGCGGTCGACGGCACCCTGTCGATCATGGTCGGCGGCGCGGCCGAGGACTTCGAGGCGGCCAGGCCCGTCCTCGGCGTGCTCGGCACCACCGTGGTGCACGTGGGCCCGCCGGGCGCCGGCCAGACCGTGAAGGCGGCCAACCAGCTCGTCGTCGGCGGCATCTACGGGCTGGTGGCCGAGGCGATCGTGCTGCTGGAGGCCTCCGGCGTGGACCCGGCGGCCGGGCTGGACGTGCTGGCCGGCGGCCTGGCCGGGTCGCGGATCCTCGACCTCAAGCGGCACAGCATGATCCGGCGCGAGTTCGCCCCCGGATTCCGCGTCGACCTGCACCACAAGGACATGGGCATCGCGATCGCCGCCGCCCGCGAGGCCGGGGTCTCCCTCCCGCTCACCGGTCAGGTCGCCCAGCTCGTGGCGGCCGCCAGGGCGCAGGGCCACGGCTCGCTCGACCACTCCGCCCTGCTCAAGGTGATCGAAAGGCTGAACGGATGAAACGTGTCCCGTGCATGGAGGCGGTGGTCTCGGTGCTGGAGTCGGAGGGCGTGGACACCGTCTTCGGCATCCCCGGAGCCGCCATCCTGCCGTTCTACGCCGCCCTGCGCGGCAGCTCCATCAGGCACATCACGGTCCGCCACGAGGAGGGCGGCACCCACGCGGCCGACGGCTGGGCCAGGGTGACCGGCAACGTCGGCGTCTGCGTCGGCACCTCGGGCCCTGCCGGAACCAACATGATCACCGGGCTCTACACGGCGATGGCCGACTCCATCCCGATGATCTGCGTCACCGGCCAGGCCGCCACCATCAAGCTGCACCAGGAGGCGTTCCAGGCGGTCGACATCGTGGAGATCGCCAGGCCGGTGACCAAGTGGGCGGTGCAGCTCAAGGAGCCCGCCCAGGCGCCCTGGGTGTTCCGCGAGGCGTTCCGGATCGCCCGGTCCGGCCGGCCCGGGCCGGTGCTCATCGACCTGCCGATCGACGTGCAACGCGGCACCTGCCTGTACGACCGGGAGCTGGACGCGCCGCTGCCCGTCGAGGTGCCCCGCCCGCTGCCCCGGGCGGTGCGCGCGGCGGCCGGCCTGCTCCAGGGCGCGGACCGGCCGCTGATCCTGGCCGGCGGCGGCGTGATCACCGCCGACGCCTGCGACGAGTTACGCGAGCTGGCCGAATACCTGCAGATCCCGGTGCAGGTGACGCTGATGGGCAAGGGCGCTTTCCCCGAGGACCACCCGCTGTTCGCCGGGATGGCCGGCATCCAGACGCAGACCCGGTGGGGCAACGCCGCGTTCCTGGAGAGCGACCTGGTGCTGGCCGTGGGCGCGCGCTTCGGCGACCGGCACACCGGCGACCTCGACGTCTACCGCAAGGGCCGGCGGTTCGTCCACGTCGACATCGAGCCGACGCAGATCGGCCGCGTCTTCGAGCCGGACCTCGGGGTCGCCGGGCACGCCCGGCCGGTGCTGGCCGGCCTGCTGGCCGAGGCGCGCGAACGCACCGGGCAGCGGAGCCCCGGGCGGTGGGCGCGCAGGGTCGCCGAGCTGCGCGGCACCCTGACCCGCAGGGACGACTTCGACGACGTGCCGATCAAACCGCCGCGCGTGTTCAGGGAGATCAACGCCTTCTTCGGCCGCGACACCACGTTCGTCACCGCGATCGGGCTCTACCAGATCTGGTCGGGCCAGTTCCAGGCCACCTACCTGCCACGCCGCTACCTGGTCTGCGGCCAGGCCGGGCCGCTGGGCTGGGAGGTGCCCGCCGCCATGGGCGTGAAGTGCGCGCACCCGGAACGCCAGGTCGTGGCGGTGGTGGGCGACTACTCCTTCCAGTTCCTCATGGAGGAGGTCGCGGTCGCCGCCCAGTACCGGATCCCGTTCGTCATCGTGATGGTCAACAACGAGTACCTGGGCCTGATCAGGCAGGCCGAGCTTCCGTACGAGATGAACTACGCCGTGGACCTGCACTACGGAGAGGGCGGCATCGACCATGTCAAGGCGATGGAGGCCTTCGGCTGCCCGGCCCGTCGCGTGAAGCTGCCCGGCGACCTTCCCGACGCGCTGGCCTGGGCGAGCGCGGAGTCGGAGCGGAAGCGTTTGCCGGTGCTCGTGGAGGTGATGGTGGAACGCGAGGCCAATGCCGCGATGGGCTCCTCGCTCGAAGCGATCAAGGAGTTCGAGCCGCTGCCCGAGCTCGTCGCCGTCGACTGGTCCGACTGAGGAGGCCCACATGCAGCTCAAGCCCGGGATGTCCTGGACGGACGCCCACGACAGATGCTGTGCCGCGGCCCCGGAGGCGTTCCACGACGACCGGGTGCTCAACCACTGGGGCGGGTTCTGGCAGCGCGACGGCCGCCCGGCCCCCGTCTTCTCCCCGGTGGACGGCACCGCCATCACCGGGCCGCCCCGGCTGGACCGGGCGGGGGCGGCGCGGGCCGTGGCCGGCTCGGTCGACGAGCACCGGCAGTGGCGGCACGTGCCGCTCGCCGAGCGCCGGGCCAGGGTGTCGGCGGCGGTCGAGTCGATGGCCGCCCACCGCGACCTGCTCGCCCTGCTGCTGGTCTGGGAGATCGGCAAGCCGTGGAAGACCGCCTGCGCCGACGTCGACCGCTGCCTGGACGGCGTGCGCTGGTATCTCGGCGAGATCGACCGCATGGTGGCGGGCCGGACACCACTGCCCGGCCCGGTCAGCAACATCGCCAGCTGGAACTATCCGATGAGCGTGCTCATGCACGCCATGCTGGTCCAGGCGCTGGCCGGGAACGCCGTGATCGCCAAGACCCCGACGGGCGGCGGGCTGTCCTGCCTCACGCTGGCCACGGCCCTCGCCGTCAGGGAGGGCCTGCCGGTCACCCTGGTCAGCGGGGGAGGGGCCGAGCTGTCACCCGTGCTGGTGCGGGGACGGTCGGTGGGCTGCGTCTCGTTCGTCGGCGGCAGGGACGCGGGGGCGCAGGTGGCCGCGTCGGTGGCCGACCTGGGGCGCCGGCACGTCCTGGAGCAGGAGGGGCTCAACTGCTGGGGCGTCTGGGAGTACTCGGACTGGGACCTGCTGACCCGGCAGATTCGCGCGTCCTTCGACTACGGGAAGCAGCGGTGCACCGCCTACCCGCGGTTCGTGGTGCAGCGGGAGCTGTTCCACGAGTTCCTGGCCGCCTACCTGGCGGCGATCGGGTCGCTGCGCTTCGGCCATCCGCTGGCGGTCCGCGATGCGGACGATCCGCTGCCGGAGCTGGACTTCGGGCCGCTGATCAGCGCCTCGAAGGCCAAGGAGCTGGCCGACCAGGTGGACGAGGCCGTCGACAAGGGCGGCGTGCCGATCCACCGGGCCGCCCTCGACAGCGGACACTTCCTACCCGGTCAAGATATTTCCGCGTATTTCGCGCCGACGGCGCTGCTCGACCCGCCCCGCTCCTCACCGCTGTTCCACGCCGAACCGTTCGGCCCGGTCGACACGATCGTCCTGGTCGACACCGAGGCCGAGCTGCTGGCCGCCATGAACGCCAGCAACGGCGCCCTGGTCGCCACCCTCTCCTGCGACGCCGAGGAGACGGCGACCCGGCTCGCCCCCGAGATCCGCGCGTTCAAGGTCGGCCACAACCGGCCCCGCTCCCGAGGCGACCGCGACGAGCTCTTCGGCGGGCTCGGCGCCTCCTGGCGGGGCGCCTTCGTCGGCGGCGAGCTCCTGGTGCGGGCCGTCACCGTCGGCCCCGAGGGCGAACGCCTGGTGGGCAACTTCCCCCACTACACCCTGCTGCCCTGACCCCGCCCGCCCCCGGCGGGTCAACGGCGGACAACAACTCTTGGCCCGCATGAGAACCGTGCCGTCTCGAATTTGCTGTGAAGCCCCCATAGCGTGAGAAACAGCGGCGAAAACAGGGGGCGTGATGTTCATCGAGGTCATTCAAGGTCAGGTGACCACGACCGATGAGCTGCGGGAGGCCCTCGACTGGTGGCATCGCGAGATGTCGCCCGAGGCGCACGGCTGGCTCGGCACCACCGTCGGCGTGACCGACAGCGGCACGTACATAGCCGTGGTGCGCTACGACACGCAGGAGTCGTCGTGGCGCACGGCCGACCTGGCCCGGCAGGGCAAGTGGTGGTTCGCGACCGCGGGCCTGTTCGAGGGAAAGGTGATCATCCATGGCTGCGCCCGGGTGCGCCAGTACCTGGGCGGAGGGTCCGACTCGGCCGGATTCGTGCAGGTGATCCAGGGCCAGCTCAAGGACGCGGACCGGATGGACGAGATCATCCGGCGCTGCGAGCCCGAGCTGGGCGCCTTCCGCCCCGACCTCATCGGCGGCACCGCGGCCTTGCACGAGAGCGGCCTCTACACCGAGACCGCGTACTTCACCTCCGAGAAGGAGGCCAGGGCGGGCGAGCGCAAGGAGCCCCCGCCCCGGCTGCGCGAGGCCTTCGGCGAGCTGCTGACCCTCTTCGAGGGCGAGCCTGCCTACTACGACCTGCGCGACCCCTGGCTGTATTCGCCCATCGGCACCTGACCCGCTGACCGGCCGCCGCCGTTCGGTCCGCCCGGGTGCGTGTGACGCGCCGGACCAGGTTTCGGCGGACCGTACGAGGTAAGTCAAAGGCTTTCAAAGTCATGGCGGTGGAAGGACGGCCCGAGTGGAACAGGGGACGGAGTCCGGGAAGGAATCCCACGGCGAGCGAGCCGATCGCAACTTCGTGGAGCTGTTACAGGGCGCCCGGGTCGCGGTGACCGGGGTCCAGGTGCTGTTCGCGTTCCTGCTCACGGTCCCGTTCTCGGAGGGGTTCGTCCGGCTGGGCGACCTCGACCGGCGGCTGTACTACGTCGCGCTGGTGAGCGCGGCGATCGCGTCCATCTGCTACATCGCCCCGGCCACCCAGCACCGGGTGCTGTTCCGGCAGGGCATGAATAGACGCTGGTCCGCCGCTCGAACATGTACGGCATCACCGGCGCGCTCGCGCTGGTCGTGGCGATGACCACGTCCTCCATGCTGGTGGTCGACTACCTGTTCGACGCCACGGTGGCGATCGTCACGGCCGCGGTCATCGCGCTGCTGGCCTTGTGGGCCTGGTTCGTCCAGCCGGCGTTCGACCGCTCCAGCCCGCCGGAGGACTAGCGCGGCCGGCCGGGCGAGCCGCCTTCAGGTCGTGGTGTCGTGCGCGGGCAGCGCGCTGCCGTCGTCGCCCGGGGACCCCTCCTGGTAGGCCGCCCGGCCCACGATGTGGGCGGCCACCGAGACCGTGATCACCTGCGCCAGGCCGGTGACCGCCAGCGGCCCCGCCATCGCCCAGGTCGGGTTGCGCAGCCACATCGCCAACAGGATCAGCAGCACGCCCAGCACCTGTGGCTTGGTGCCCGGATGCATCCGCTCCAGCGTGGTGGTGAAGCGGACCAGGCCCACCCCGGCGACCAGGCACAACGCCGCACCGCTGATCATGCTGACGGCCGCCGCCACGTCGAGGAGGCTCATCGCGACCTGCCCGCGAAGAACCGGGCGATCGACACCGAGCCGACGAACCCCAGCAGCGACAGCACCAGCATGATCGGCACGTCGGAGTAGTCGCCCCGCACGGCGGCGAACGCGCCGATGCCGCACATGGCCAGCGCCGTCATCACGTCGAGCGCGACGGCCCGGTCCAGCATGTTCGGCCCCCGTACCATCCGGTAGAGCGTGGCCAGCCCCGAGCAGCCGAGCAGCCCCAGGGTCACCAGATAGACGCCTGTCACCGCACCTCCTCCCAATCCGCCCGGGTGCCGAACGCCGCCACGATGCGCCGCTCCAGCCCGGCGACGTCCGCCGCCACCTTCCCGGCCACGTCGCCCCGGTAGCCGAGGATGTGCAGCACCAGCTCCCGGCGCCCGCTGTAGACCTCGAGGACGAGGCTGCCGGGCACCGACGACAGCGCCACCATGACGAGCATGGTCATCGCGTCCGACGAGGTGCGCAGCCGTACCGGGATGACCTGGGTCGGCGGCGGGCCGGGACGCAGCACCCAGATGGTCACCCGGACGGTGGAGGCCACCATGTCGCCGGCGAACCTCACCAGGAAGGACGGCAGCGCCGTCAGGTGCAGCCGTAGGCCCGGATCGAGCACCGGCAGCGGCAGCAACCACGTGATGACGAGCCCGGTGGCCAGCCCGCCCAGCACGTTGCCCACCGACAGGTCGCCCCACAGGGTCACCCAGAGCAGGGCCAGCATCACCACCAGCGGCAGCGGCACCCGCCTGCCGAACAGCCTCGGCGCGAGCTTCACAGCCCCCTCCCGAAACTCGCGTTCCCGAGCGCCGCGCTTCCGAGGGTCGCCCTCCCGAGGACGGCGGAGATGTACGGCTCGCGGACCATGAGCTCACCCGCGGTCCGCATCGCCAGCGACGACAGCGGCCCGGCCAGCACCGTGAACGACAAAGCCAGCGCGACCAGCGCCGCCGACGCCCCGAGCAGCATGACGGGCATCGCGGCCGTGGTCACGACCGGTTCCCCGCCGGTCGTCTCCTCGCTCTCCACCACCAGGCCCGGGTGCTCGGCCGGCGGCTCCCGCCAGAACGCCTTGCCCCAGGTCTTCACCATGGCGTACAAGGTCAGCAGGCTGGTCACCAGCCCGCCGGCCACCAGCGTGAGCGCCAGCGGGCGGCCGTCCGCCACCCCAGCCTGCACCAGCACGAGCTTGCCCAGGAAGCCCGACATCGGCGGGATGCCGGACAGGTTCATCGCCGGGATGAAGAACAGCACGGCGATCAGCGGCGCCGTCTTCATCAGCCCTCCGAGCCGCTCCACGGACGTGGTGCCGGTGCGCCGCTCGATCAGCCCGGTCACCAGGAACAGGCTCGTCTGCACGGTGATGTGGTGCACGACGTAGAAGACGGCGCCGGCCAGGCCCTGCACGGTCGACAGCGCCACCCCGAACACCATGTAGCCGATGTGGCTGACCAGCGTGAAGGAGAGCATCCGCTTGATGTCGGTCTGGGCGACGGCGCCGAACACGCCGGTCAGCATGGTCGCCAGCGCCACCCACATCAGCAGCGTCGACACCGGCCCGCCGGGGAACAGCAGCGCCTCCAGCCGGATGACCGAGTAGACACCGACCTTGGTGAGCAGTCCCGCGAAGACCGCGGTGGCCGGCGTCGGCGCGGTCGGGTAGGAGTCGGGCAGCCACGCCGACAGCGGGAACATCGCCGCCTTGATCGCGAAGACCAGCAGCAGGGTCAGCTCGACCAGCAGCCGGACGTGCATGGGCAGCGTGGCGAACCGCTCGGCGAGCTGGGCGATGGCCAGCGTGCCGGTGCCCGCGTAGGTGATGGCCAGGGCGATGAGGAACAGCATCGACGAGGTCAGGGCCATCACCGTGTACGTGGCCCCGGCCCGGATCCTCGACTGGGTGCCGCCGAAGGTGAGCAGCACGTACGAACCGCTCAGCAGCATCTCGAACGCCACGAACAGGTTGAACAGGTCGCCGGTGAGGAACGCGTCGGTCACACCCGCCACCATCACCAGGAACGCGGGATGGAAGACCCCCATGGGCGCGGTGTGCTCCTGGTCGGCGTAGGCGCTCGTGACCGCGTAGATCATCACGCAGAGCGTCACGGCCGAGGAGACGACCAGCATCAGCGTGGACAGCCGGTCGGCGACCAGGCAGATGCCGACGGGCGCGGGCCAGCCGCCGAGGTCGGTGACGAGCGGTCCGTGGGTGTCGGCCTCGACCAGCAGCAGCACCGAGACCACGAGCACGATGCCGAGCGTCCCGATGCTGATCAGCGACTGCAGGCGGCGCAGGCGGACGCCGATCGCCAGTTTCAGCCCCGCGGCCAGGAGCGGCAGCAGCACCGGCAGGCCGATCAGGCTCTCCATCAGTCCTCGTCACCCTCGAGCTCCGGGTCCAGCGCGAGCGCCTGCCGCTCCCGCTCGGCGCGGATCGCGGACCGCATCTGCTTGAGCGCCTCCCGCTGCCGGGTCCGCAGCCGCTTGCGCAGCGCCTTCTCCCGCGCCGCCTGCTGGCGCTGCCGGCGCGCGTCCTCCTCACGCAGCCCGAGCAGCCGGATCCGCTTCTCCTCGGCGGGCTCCAGCTCCTGGCGTCTGGTCTCCTCGGCCAGCTGCCGCTCGGCCCGCTCGGCGTCCAGCCGGGCCAGCTCGGCCCGCTGGTCGAGGATGAGCCGCCGGTAGGCCGCCCGCAGCTCGCGGAGGCGCTCGCTCAGCTCGCCGCGCCTGGCCCACAGCCGCACCTGGCGGTCCTCGGTGTCGTCCTGCACCCCGTCGCTGCCGGTCAGCTGCCATGAGCGGTGCACCATGGCCAGCAGGAACGCGCTGACCCCCAGCGTGATCACGATGGAGGTCAGCACCATGGCCTGGGGGAGCGGGTCGGCCATGGTCTCCGGCGCGAACCGGCCCAGGATCGGCGGGGCGCCCGCCGGCCCGCCGACCGTGACGATCAGCAGGTTGACGCCGTTGCCGAGCACGATCACGCCCACCAGGATGCGGACCAGGCTGCGTTCCAGCAGCAGCGTGACCCCGACGGCGATCAGCACGCCGCAGGCGGCGATGGGCAGCAGCGGGACGGTCATGCCGTCTCCGCGTCGATCTGCCGGTCCAGCTCGGCGCCCAGGCCGCGCAGCACGTCCTGCACCAGGCCGACGACCGCCAGGTAGACGCCGAGGTCGAACACCAGCCCGGTGGACAGGTGCAGGTGGTCCAGCACCGGGACCGTCACATCCACGGTCAGGATGTCCAGCGCCGCCCGCCCGAGCACCAGCCCCGCCAGCGCCGTCCCGGTCGACAGGGTCAGCCCGATGCCCATCAGCACGCCCGCGTGCACCGGCACCGCCCTGGCCAGCTCGTAGCGCCCGCCCGCCAGGTAGCGGACGGTGATGGCCAGGCCCGCCACGATGCCGCCCGCGAACCCGCCGCCGACCCGCGTATGCCCGATGACCAGCAGGAACACCGACAGCAGCAGCACCGAGTGGAAGGTCAGCCGCGCCACGATCTCGAACACCAGCGCCCGCTGCCCGGGAGGCAGCGTCGAGGCCAGCCAGTGGGTGCGGCCGGGCGGCTGCTCGCCGCCCTCCCTCTCGATGCTGTACGTCCGGCGGCGCAGGAAGACCAGGCTGGTGACGCCCAGGGCGAGCACCACGATCACCGAGCTCTCGCCCATCGTGTCCCAGGCCCGGATGTCGAGCAGCAGCGCGCTGACGATGTTGTGCGCGCCCGCCGACTGCGCGGCCCGCGCCATGTGGGCGCCCGCGGGCTCGGCGACGCGCGCGCTCATCGCCAGCATCCCGGCGCCCGCGGCCACCACCCCCACCACGGCGCCGAGCGCCAGCCGGAAGCCGAACCGCAGCCGCCCCCTGTCCGCCTCCAGCGGCAGCCGCCGCAGCACCAGCGCGAACACCACCAGGCTCAGCGTCTCGGCGAGGAACTGGGTGAGCGCCAGGTCGGGGGAGCCGTGCACGAGGAAGAGCAGCGCCGCGCCGTACCCGGTGAGGCCGGAGACGACGGCCACCAGGATGTACGCGCGGGCGTACAGGGCGAGCACGGCCGACGCGATCAGCAGCACCACCACGATGGGCTGCTCGACCCGCTCCCAGCCGACGACGGTCACGTCCAGCACGGGCGGCCGGCCGTAGCCCAGGGAGAAGGCGCCGAGGCCGATCATCGCGACCAGCGCGAGCATCAGGTAGTCCGGCAGCGAGCCGCGCTGGGTGATGCCGGTGATCTGCACGGAGAAGAGGTCCAGCCGCCGCATGAGCGACCAGTACACGTGGCCGGAGTCGACGATGTGCAGGCTCGTCCCGAGCCGGGCGACCGGCTCCCGCGCCAGGAACAACCCCACCCCCGCGAGCAGGGCCAGCGCCGACAGGGCCAGCGGCACGGGCGCCCCCGACCAGAGCGCCAGGTGGGTGCCGTGGCCGGGCGGGAACTCCGCGGTGTAGCCCGTCATGGCGGCGCCGAAGGCGGGCGCGAGCGGCGCCACGGCGAGGCCGAGCACCGACAGCAGCGCGGGCGGGGCGAACGACGCCGCCGCGGGCCGGAGGACCGGCGTCGGCCCCCGGCCCGGCTTCCCGGCGAACGCCCCCCACAGGAAGCGCAGCGTGTAGGCGGCGGTCAGGGCCGACCCGAGCACGATCCCGGCCAGGATCGCCGTCGCAGCCGGCTCGCCGGTCAGGAACGACTCCAGCGCCGCCTCCTTGCCGACGAACCCCATGAACGGCGGCAGGCCCGCCATCGACGCACCCGCCGACACCGCGACCGCGCACACCCACGGCATCGACCGGCGCAACCCGCTGAGCGCCCGCAGGTCCCGGGTGCCCGTCGCGCGGTCGACCACGCCGACCACCAGGAAGAGCGCCGCCTTGAACAACGCGTGCCCGAGCAGCATCGCCACGCCCGCGAGCGCGGAGTCCCGGGTGCCCGCGCCGAACAGCGCCGTGAGGAGACCGAGCTGGCTGACCGTGCCGTAGGCGAGCAGCCGCTTGAGGTCCGTCTCGCGCAGCGCGCGCCACCCGCCGAGCAGCATCGTCAGCACCCCGAGGGGTACGGCCAGCGCCCGCCACAGCGCCAGGTCGCCGAAGGCCGGGCCCAGCCTCGCCAGCAGGTAGATCCCCGCCTTCACCATGGCCGCGGCGTGCAGGTAGGCCGAGACCGGGGTCGGCGCGGCCATCGCGGCGGGCAGCCACAGGCTGAACGGGAAGATCGCCGACTTCGACAGTGCCCCCACCAGGACCAGCACCACCGCCCACGTCGCCGGGGGAGGGTCGGCGACGATCACGGAGATGCGGTAGGTGCCCGCCGCCTCGCCGATCAGCACCAGCCCCGCCAGCATGGTGAGCCCGCCGAACGTGGTGACGGTCACCGCCACCAGCGCCGCCCGCCTGCTCGCCCTGCTCTCCGGGTGGTAGCCGATCAGCAGGTAGGAGAAGACCGTGGTCAGCTCCCAGAACACGTACAGCAGGAGCAGGTCGTCGGCGATCACCAGGCCGAGCATCGCGCCCGCGAAGGCGACCATCACCCCGCCGTACCGGCCCAGCCCCTCGTCGCCGGCCCTGAAGTAGCGCATGCTGTAGATCAGGACGAGCGCGCCCACGCCGGTGACCAGCGCCATCATCAGCAGAGCCAGCGGGTCGGCGCGGAAGGCCAGCTCCAAGCCGAGCGCCGGCGCCCATGGGCGGGCCGACGTGACCGGCTCGTTCGCCGCCGCCCAGACCGCGTATCCGAACCCGCAGGCGGGAGGCACGGCCAGCACGGCGAACGAGCCCCGCCCGAGGCGCCTCGCCAGCCACGGAGCGCAGATCGCCGCCACCGCGTGCAGGATCAGCAGCGACTCCATGGGCTCCTCGAGCAGGAATGACCGGGCACGTCCGGTCGAACCTCTCGCGACGCCCCCCGGTCACGCGCCGAGGCGCGACGGCTGTTGACCGGAACCTCACCACCCGCACACCCGCGCATGATCAGGCTCGCGCCGCTCACGTCCCAGCGGCGCAGCGTGGCGTCGTCGTTGATCGCCGGCCGCTGGACGGGACGCCGGAAGGCGGCGTTCTGTGGCACTGTAGGACGGTGCGTCCAGGGACCCGCCCGGCAAGGGGAGCCGACAAGAGGGGTGCCGACAACAAGAGGGGTGCCGACAAGAGGGGTGACCGATAAGCGGCAAAGAGGTCCGGAGCCTGCTGCGCCGGGCGGGGCGGCTGCTCGGAGACACCCGCAACCTCGGCCAGGAGCACGACAGGGCGCTGGCCGAGGTCCAGTCCGCCCTCGACGCGGCGCGCGAGCGGCTGGCCAGGGCCGGGCTGGGCGCCATCCCCTTGGCCCGGCTGAAGGACGTCACCGGCGGGCGGCTGCGGCTCGGGTCGCTCGAGAACGCCGGATACACCACGGTGCTGAGCGTGCTGAAGGCGACGCCGTACGAGCTGCAGAGGGTGCCGGGCATCGGGCCGCAGACACAGCGGCAGGCGCACGCGGCCGCCCGGCAGATCGCGCAGGCCGCGCGGGCGTCCACCGCCGTCCAGATCGACGTCGAGCACCAGGATTCCGAGACCACCGCGCTGCTCGTCGCCCTGCACCGGCTGGTGGCCGCCGGTCCCGACCTGCCGCGCGCCCGCCGCACGGCCGAGGCCGTCGGCCGGCGGCTCGACGCTCTCATCCCGGTCGCGCGTCCCGCGGGCAGCTGGTGGCGCACGCTGCTGTCCGGCGGCGAGCGCCGCGACCGCGCCGCCCGGGCCGTGGCGGAGATCGGCGAACTCCTGGCCCAGGAGACCGAGACCCGGCTGCTGCTCGCGCAGGCCACCGCCGATCTGCTGCGCCCGCCGCCCGACAGGGTCGAGGCGTGGATCGACTTCGAGGTCCGCTCGGCCGACTACTACAACCTGCTGGCCGAGTTCGCCGCCCTGGAGCCGGGCGACCGGGTGGCCGCCGAGGGGTTCCTGCCCGACGACCTGGCCGAACGCGTCAGGGGCCAGCGGCTCGACGACACCCACCGGCGTGTCTCGCTGCGCGGCTACCAGGCGTTCGGGGCCAGGTTCGCGCTGGCCCAGCGGCGGGTGATCCTCGGTGACGAGATGGGGCTGGGCAAGACCATCCAGGCCATCGCCGCCCTCGCCCACCTGCACGCCGAGGGCGCGACGCACTTCCTGGTCGTCTGCCCCGCGAGCGTGCTGGTCAACTGGGTACGCGAGATCGAGGCGCGCAGCACGCTGCGGGCCTACCGGCTGCACGGGGCCGATCGCGTCGTCGCCCGGGCGGAGTGGGCCGAGCGCGGCGGCGTCGCGGTGACCACGTTCGACGGGCTGCACAGGGTGGACAGCGCACGCGACGTCGCGATGCTCGTCGTGGACGAGGCCCACTACGCCAAGAACCCCGAAGCCCGCCGGTCCCAGGCGGTGGCCCAGTGGTGCCGGCGGGTCGACCGGGTGCTGTTCATGACCGGCACCCCGATGGAGAACCGGGTCGAGGAGTTCCGCAACCTCGTCCGCCACCTCCAGCCCCGCCTGCTGACCGAGGTCAGGGGCAGCGACGCGGCGGCCGGGGCCCAGGCGTTCCGCCGCGCCGTCGCGCCCGTCTACCTGCGCCGCAACCAGGAGGACGTGCTGACCGAGCTGCCCGACCTCGTCCACGTGGACGAGTGGGAGGAGTTCAGCGCGGCCGACGCCGACGTCTACCGGGAGGCGGTGGCGGCCGGCCGGTTCATGGCCATGCGCCGCGCCGCCTACGCGGTGCCGGAGAAGTCGGCCAAGCTGGAGCGGCTTCTGGAGCTGGTCGAGGAGGCGGCCGGCAACGGGCTCAAGGTCGTGGTGTTCTCCTACTTCCGCGCCGTGCTCGCGGCCGTGGGCGAAGAGCTCGGCGACCACCACGGGCCGATCTCCGGCGACCTCGCGCCCGACCGCCGCCAGCACGTCGTCGACGCCTTCACGGCCGCGCCGGGCCACGCGGTGCTGCTCGCCCAGATCCAGGCCGGCGGGGTCGGCCTCAACCTGCAGGCCGCCTCCGTCGTGATCATCTGCGAGCCGCAGGTGAAGCCGACCACCGAGAGCCAGGCCGTGGCCCGCGCCCACCGCATGGGCCAGGTCCGCAGGGTGCAGGTGCACCGGCTGCTCTCGCCCGACAGCGTGGACGAGCGGATGCTGCGCCTCCTGCACACCAAGAGCGCCCTGTTCGACGCCTACGCCAGGCGCAGCGACCTCGCCGAGTCGACGCCGGACGCGATCGACGTCTCGGAGCAGGCGCTGGCCCGCCAGATCGTCGAGGAGGAGCAACGCCGCCTGCACGTCGGCGACGCGTCCCGCCCCGCCACCCCACCCTGACGCCCGCCTGCCCAGGTGGGTTCACCCCACCGCCCGCGCAGGCGGACTCACCTCACTGCCTGCTCAGGCGGGTTCACTCCGGCTCAGAAGGTGGGTTCACCCCGGCTCAGCGGTGGAGGGGGCGGCGAGCCGGTGCGCCCACGGCGGGTCGGCGCCCGCCACGGCGCAGGTGAGCGCGGCGACCCGGGCGGCGAACGAGGCGGCCTCGGCGGCCGTGGCCAGGTCGAGCCCGTCCAGGCGCCCGCCGAGCAGCCCGCGCTCGCCCAGCCGGTGCAGCAGCCCGGCGGTGAACGCGTCGCCCGCGCCGACCGTGTCCACGACGGTCACCTCGGGCGCCGCCACCACCACCCGCTCGCCGGCCAGCGACACCAGCGCCCCCGACGCGCCCCTGGTGACCACGATCAGCCGAGCGCCCGCCTCGTGCCAGGTGTCGCAGACCCGCTCCACCGGCTCCCCGGGCGCCAGGAAGGCCAGGTCCTCCTCGCTCAGCTTGAGGATGTCGGCCACGTCGCACCAGCGCGACACCGGATAGTCCTCATGTCTCGCCAGGCTGGGCCGGACGTTCGGGTCGATCGAGACGGTCAGGCGCGCCGCGGCGGCGGCCGCGAACGACTCCACCGCCTGCCGTCCCGGCTCTCTGACCAGCGCCAGAGAGCCCGTGTGCAGGCATGACACCCCGGTCAGGTCACGCGAGCCCAGCTCGGCCGGCGACCACTGCCAGTCGGCGGCGCCCTCGGCGTAGAAGCGGTATACGGCCTGCCCGTGCTCGTCGAGCGACGCCACCGCGAGCGTGCTCGGCTCCTCGGCGTCCACGCAGCCCGACAGGTCCACCCCCGACGAGGCCAGGTGCTCGCGGAACAACCCGCCGAACACGTCACCCGAGATCCGCCCGAAGAACCGCACCGGGTCGCCGAGCCGCGCCAGAGCCACCGCCGTGTTCGCCGGCCCTCCACCCGGGAACACCCGCAACCCCAGGTCGGCGGAGCGCGCCGCCTCACCGCCCGGTCGTGGGGCCACCGAGGAGGCGTCCGGCCGCCGATCGGCGAAGGCGTCCGCCACGCACTCGCCCAGGACTGCGAACACCGCCCGCCTCTCCGCCGGTTGCCGTTGTCGCCACGGGACCAAGGTGCCGACGTCTCCCGGATCGGAGCCCATCATCCCCGCCCAGCGGGTGTCAACGACGACACCGTCCCTGCCGGCCGATCTGCCCGTTGAGCCGCCGGGACGGATTTGCCCGGGGTCCTGCGGCCACCGGCGCCACCAGGCCCCCCGGCGCCAACGGGCGATCCGTTCGCGCTCGGTGATGCCACAGCGTGATCCCTCGGTTCGCCGAAACCGAACGAGGTCCGCGAAACCGAACGAGGTCCGCGCGGGAGAGCCGCGGCTACCAGAACAAGGGCTTCAGCGGTCGTCCAGGTCGCGCAGCCCCGCGAACAGGTCGTGCTCGTGGGCCGGGACGTCGACCCGGGCCCGGACCCGGGTGAAGGCCTCGTTGGAGAAGGCCTGGTGGCGGGCCTCTTCGGGCATGCGCAGCAGGAAGATGTTGTCGCCCTGGCTGGCGTGCGCCTGCAGCGCCTTGAGCTTGCGCTCGACGTAGGGGGCGACGTCGACCAGGGTGGTCACCAGCTCGTCGGGGGTGCCGAAGTCGTCGGACGGCTCGAAGCCGACGTCGACACCGCTCTCGCGCATCAGCTCGAACATCCGCTTGATCGCGGAGCGCGGGATGGCCGTGTAGTAGAGCTTGTCGGGGATGCCCGTCGCCTCGGTGGCCGCCACGGCGACGCGGTGGGTCTGCACGTGGTCGGGATGGCCGTAGCCGCTGCCGCCGGTCTCGTCGTAGGTCACCACCACGTGGGGCCGGTAGCGCTCCATCAGCGTGGCGAGCCGGGCGGCGGCCGCGTCGACGGGGACGTTGGCGAACGCGTCGGGATGGTGATTGGTCTCCCAGCCGTCCATGCCGGAGTCGCGGTAGCCGAGCAGTTCGAGGTGGTCGATGCCCAGGTGCTGCACCGACTCGCGCAGCTCGGCCAGCCGCCGCTCGGCCACGGCCTCGTCGTCGTGACCCGGGTCGCCGGGCTTGACGCCGCCGGGCCCGTCGCCCTGCTCGCCGTTGGTGCAGGTGACCAGCACCGTGCGGATGCCCTCACCGGCGTAGCGGGCCAGGATGCCGCCGGTGCTCAGGCACTCGTCGTCGGGGTGGGCGTGCACGGCCATGAGGGTGAGTTGCCGATCCATGTCTGAGAACACTACCCGCCGGTTCCGGCAGGGCCCGGCCCAGCCTGGCGGACCAGTTCCCCGGCTCTGAGCCGGGCGGCGGCGGCCGCCGCGCGGTCGCCGAGCGCCTCGGCCAGGGCGCCCTGCTTGAGCCAGTTGAACGGGCTGCACGGCCGGACGTTGATCCGCTCGCTGACCAGCACCCGCGCCAGGTCGTGAGGGCCACCCCTGAGCGCCGCCTCCAGCAGCGTCCTCTGCACGGCGTCGCGCTGCGCGTGGCTGCCGCCGAACTCGTTGACCCGGTGCCTGATCGGCCAGAGCAGCTCCACGACCCGGTCGTGCTCGCCCTGCCCGAACGCCACCAGCGCCCGGCAGACCGGCAGGCCGACCCGGGCCGTCATCTGGTGGTTGGTGACCCCGGGACGCGGCTCGGTGACGTAGGCTTCGCGGCCGGCGATGAGCCGCTGGGCGTCGGAGAGGCGGCCCGCGCCCACGTACGACATGACCGCGTGCGTGTCGTTGAACGCGTAGAACGGCTCGGCCACCAGCGCGGGCCAGTCGCCGGCCAGCGCGCTCCACCGCTCCTGCTGGTCGGAGCCCTCCAGGTACAGCCGCCAGAGCAGGGCGGCGGCGTCGAGCAGCTCCAGGGACGTCCGTCCGCCGGCCAGCACGGCGTCGTAGATCGCCAGCGCCCTGGCCACATCGCCCGCCTCGAGCGCGTAGAGCGCGTAGTGCCACCAGTTGTGCACGTTGAAGAACGTGCCGGTCGACCAGTCGTCCACCCTGGCGTCGAGGTAGCGGATGCCGTGGCCGAACCTGCCCTGCATCTCGTACGTGTGCACCACGGCGTGGATGCCCCACACGTCGCGCGCGTTCAGCTCGACCGCGCGCAGCCCGACCTCCTCGGACCTGTCGTAGTGACCGGCCTCCTCCAGCCCGAAGGCGTACATGCCGAGCACGTGACCGAAGTGCCGGTCGTCCTCGTGCCAGGCGTTGAGGGCGCCGCCGATCCTGTCGCGCAGCGAGCGGGCGTCGCCGGTGAAGAAGTCGACCTGGTGGCCCGCGGCCAGGGCCAGCGCGTCACGCGGGTGCTCCTCCGTGATCGTGCCCAGCCGCCTCCCGCAGGTGAGGAAGTCGCCGTCGAGCAGCGCCTGGACGGCCTCCACATGGGCGCGCTCGCGGGGCAGGAGGGCGGAGTGGTCGATCCGGGCGCGGAACGCGGCGAAGCGCCGCCTGGCCGTCCGCGCGTCCTCCGACTCGGTGGTGAGCAGCCCGAGGTAGGCGGCCAGGACGTTGCCCATCGGGAAGTCCGGCGCCTCGGCGAGGGCGGCCGTCGTCTCGGCGTCGACCTCCACCCGGAAGTGCAGCAGTTCGTCGATCGCCCGGTCGTAGTGGCGGGTGGCGGCGTCGGCGGCTCCGGTCATGGCCAGGCCGTGCTGGTCGTTGGTCATCGGATCTCCTTGAGGCTGGAGACCCCGTCCTTCAGCTTCAGGGGCGGGGAGGAAAGCCGGAGTAATGCCATATTTGGCGGATCTTGCAGTACGGTGTGCGGCGTGGCGCGGATCGTGGAACGGGCTACAAGTACCGTTTCTACCCGACTCCCGAGCAGGTAGAGGAGCTTGCCCGGACGTTCGGCTGCGTGCGCCTGGTCTACAACAAGGCGCTGCAGGAGCGCGCCCGGGCCTACCGGCTGGAGGGTCGCGGCGTCTCCTATGCGGAGTCGTCGGCTGCGCTGACGGCGTTGAAGCGCTCTGAGGAGTTCCCGCAAGAAGTCGCGCCTGTCGGCGGAGTCCACCCGTTCGGCGTTCCGCTGGCGCGACGGCCGGCCGCGTGTACGCGCGGATCGCCGACCGCAGGCGGGACTTCCCGCACAAGGTCAGCACACGGCTTGTTCGCGAGAACCAATGACGCATAGGTTTGGATGGCTTCATGGACGTCACCAAGGACGGACGCAGCTGGCGGATCGGCACGGCTGGCGACGTCGCCTGGCTCGCTTGCCAAACCACACACGGCTTGTCGATCACCACGGCGATCCCACCGGTGTTCGACGCCTACGCCACCTTCTACCCGCCCGACGGCGTCAGTATCGAAGCCCATGAACGCGCCGTGGTCGACGAGCTCACCGAGCACACCCCTGACCAGCCCTGGTGGCTGGGCTATCTTGACACCGGCGCCCACGACATCGTCTTCCCCCTCGCTCCGAAGCAGTCCCTCTACTGGGACTGGCCCTATCTGCTGGTCGAAGCCGGACCCGAACAAGCCCTCACCTGGCGGACCGGGCACATGCGCGGCGAAGGATCGCTGCCCGATCTGTTCTTCCCCGCAGATCACTCCTGGCTCGCCTCCGCCCTCTGGGACGACACCTGGACCGACATCGGCGGCACCGCCGCTCTGATCACCGGCCTGCACCGCAATCCGCTGGTCAACGCCCGCCCCGTCGGACCCGACGAAGACGCCCTCCCACCAGGACTCACGCGCGACTAATCCCCGGCCGGCGCGGGCACCGGCCGGGCCTCGCGGTGCTCGGGCACCCCGCCGTAACGGGCGCGCTGTCGTGGACGAGCGAGGCCGACCCCGTCCGCCGGCGCCGCTGGTACACCGACGAAGAGCTCAACGCCGTCCAGGTCGTCAAGACCGACCGAGGCGACGGCGTCTGCTGGGTCGGCAGCGCGACACCTTTGCCGACAGGCCCCGTCACCGCGTGGTACATGGTCATGGCTTTCTCGCCGTTCCCGAGCACGGAAAGAATCTGCGCCCAGGCGGCGGACCGCCTGGGCGCACTGGCCGACCGCCTCAAAGACGCTTCGGTCAGGGGACGATGACGTGGAAGCCGGTGTCGCGGGCGCCGGAGGCGGTGCCGGTGCCGACGAAGACGTCGCGGGAGTCCCCGCAGGGGTTGCCGTCGTAGCGGACGAAGATGCTGGAGTCCCAGGGCGCGCTCGTCCACTGGGAGGTGGCGACCGGGACGGTGTTGGCGGCGTTGATGTCGGAGTCGAGCCGGATGCAGTACTGGCCGATGGCGATCTTGCGGACGGCGGTGACGCCCTTGGAGCGGACGACGGAGCCGTCGGCGTTGACGATGGCGGCGGCGCGGACACCCGGGCCTGAGGCGCCGCCGAGATCGGCCAGTGCCGGGACGACGAAGGCGCCGAGTGCACCGGCACAGGCGGTCAGGGTCACGGCGATGGCCACGGTGGTCTTCTTGACACGAGGCATGCTGGCTCTCTTTCCGAGCAAGGGGATTGTACGGGACACAGGCTTCCCGTCGGCCAGTCGATGATCTCCCGGCCGCTCCGAAGCCAGCACTTACTGTAGTTTTCCGATACTGAAAGTGACTGAGGCGACACGGTAAAGGTGAAGGCTTCTCATCCGGAACACGTATCGGCGGTGGGCCGTTGTGGCCGCAGGTCGCGGGTGCGACTCGAACGCGATTACCCATCGACACGGACAGTAATGACATGGATACTCTTCGTGTAACCCCCGTCTCCCTGATCACTTCCGTACCAGCGGCGGCCACGCGCCGCCCGCGACCGGACGCGAGCCAGGGAACAACGCAAGGAGAGCGATGCATTCGAAGAGGTCCACCGCCCTCACCCTCGCCGTCCTCCTCGGCGGCGCGTGCCTGACGACGGCCGCGGCCAACGCCACGACCGCCGCCGCTCCCGCCAACACCGCGCCCACGGCCGTGGTCCACCAGGCCACCGCGCTGCCCCCGGGCTACCAGCTGGTCACGCTGCCCAACGCCAACGTGCCGAACTTCCAGCGCCGCACCCTCTACTGCCCCGGCTCGAAGAGGGTCCTGGGCGGCGGGGCCGAAGCCCGCGGCAACGACGCGATCCTGGTCGGCTCGTTCCCCACCGATGACGGACGCGGCTGGATCGGCATCGGCCGCCAGAGCGCCTACCGCGACGTCGGCATCAGCGTCTTCGCCATCTGCGCCGACTGACGTCCGGCACCATCAGGCCCCGGTCGCCCGTCGGCCGGGGCCGTCCCATGTCCGGGCTCACCGCCGCCGTTCCGCGGCGATCCACCTGTGGGCGGCCTCCCGTGCGGCGCCCTTCTCGCGGTCGGGCGGCTGCGATTACCCAATGCTACAAGTCATTGACGACGCACGATTTGTGTGTAGAAGATTTGCACACCAAGTTCGCCTGTCGATGGGGACGACCATGTCAGCCGAGTCGTTCAACGCCAGCGTCTATCTCGTGGACCGCCAGGTCGAGGCGGGGCGGGGGGAGCACGTGGCGGTCACCGGGCCCGCCGGCACCCTCACCTACGCGCAGCTCGCCGACCGCGTCGGCCACCTCGCCGACGGGCTCCGTGTCCTGGGCGTCAGGCCCGAGGAGCGGGTGCTGCTCGTGATGTCGGACCGCCCGGAGACCCTGGTCACCATCCTGGCCGTGATGCGCATGGGCGCGGTCGCGGTGCCCGTCTCCACCATGTACGGCGGCGCCGAGCTCGGCACGCTCGTGCGCGACTCGCGGGCCAGGGTGGTCGTGGTCACGCCCGAGTTCGACGCGGTCATGCACGAGGCCCTCGCGGTCGCGCCCGAGGTCGCCATGCTCATCACCGTGTCCGACGAGCCCGACGAACCACCCGAACCACCCGAGGCGGCCGTGCGCGCGCCCGAGCGGGACGCGCAGGACGCGCAATCCGCGCTTCCCGTGACGGCGGTCCCCGAGGTGTCGTGGGCGGACGTGCTGAACGCCGGCCGCGCGCCGGCCGAGCCGTACGAGACGTGGGCCGACTCGCCGGCGCTCTGGCTCTACACCTCGGGCACCACCGGCGCGCCCAAGGCGGCCATGCACCGGCACGGCGCCGTCAGGGACGTCTGCGAGACCTACGGGCGGGAGGTGCTCGGCATCCGGCCGGACGACCGGTGCTTCTCGGTCGCGCGGCTGTTCTTCGCGTACGGGATCGGCAACTCGGTGTTCTTCCCGCTGGCCGCGGGGGCCACCACGATCCTGGATCCGGCCAGGCCCACCCCGGCCGGGGCGCTCGCGCGGGTGGCCGAGGACCGGCCGACGCTGTTCTTCGCCGGGCCGACGTTCTTCGCGGCCCTGCTCGCCACCGACGCCCCGGCCGACGCGTTCGCCCCGGTACGCCTGGCCGTGTCGGCGGGCGAGGCGTTACCCCCCGAGATCTACCGTCGCTTCACCGAGCGGTGGGGCGCCGACATCATCGACGGCATCGGCTCGACCGAGGCGCTGCACATCTTCATCTCCAACCGGCCCGGCCGGGTGCGCCCGGGCAGCTCGGGCACGGTGGTGCCCGGCTACGAGGCCAAGCTGCTCGACGACTCCGGCGCGCCGGTCGAGGACGGCGTGCCGGGCCATCTGCACATCCGCGGCGACTCGGTGGCCAGTGGTTACTGGTGCCGCGCCGCCACCACCCGGCAGGTGTTCCAGGGCGAGTGGCTGCGCACCGGCGACACCTACGTCCGCGACGCCGACGGCTTCTTCCAGTGCCTCGGCCGGTCCAACGACATGATCAAGGCGGGCGGCATCTGGGTCTCCCCGATGGAGGTCGAGGCCAGGCTGCTGGAGCACGAGTCGGTCGGTGAGTGCGCGGTCGTCGCCCACATCGACGGAGAGGGGCTGGAGAAGCCGATCGCCTGCGTGGTGCCCGCCGCGGGCAGGGCGGTGGACGCGGCGGAGCTGATCTCGTTCTGCCGTGACGGCCTGGCCTCCTTCAAGCGGCCCCGCGAGGTGCTGGTGCTGGACGAGCTGCCCAAGACCGCGACCGGCAAGATCCAGCGCGTCGTGGTCAGGAGGATCGCCGCCGACCTGCTCGGCGGGTGACGAGTCAGAACGCGTCGTGCAGCTCGCGGAGCTCGCGCTTGAGCACCTTGCCGCTGGCGTTCTTGGGCAGCGACTCGGCGAACACCACGCGTTTCGGCGTCTTGAACGGCGCGAGCCTGGCCCTGAGGAAGGAGACCAGCTCGTCGGAGCCGAGGGTCGCGCCCGCGCGGAGCACGACGACGGCGGTCACGGCCTCGATCCACTTCTCGTCCGGCACCCCGAACACGGCCGCCTCGGCCACCGCGGGATGCTGGTAGATGGCCTCCTCGACCTCCCGGCTGGCCACGTTCTCGCCGCCCGATTTGATCATGTCCTTCTTCCGGTCGACCACCGACAGGTAGCCGTCGGCGTCCATCACGCCGAGGTCGCCGCTGTGGAACCAGCCGCCCCGGAACGCCTCCGCCGTCTTGTCCGGGTCGTTCCAGTAGCCGAGCATGGCGTGCGGGCTGCGGTGCACGATCTCGCCGACCACGCCCGGCGGCACCGGCTCATCGTGGTCGTCGACGATCCGGGTCTCCACGTTCAGCGCGGGCCGCCCGGCCGAGCCGAGCCTGGTCAGCTGCTCGTCCGGGCCGAGGATGGTGGCCACGGGCGCCATCTCGGTCTGGCCGTAGAAGTTGAACAACCGCACGCCGGGCAGCCGCGCGGCGATCTCCTTCAGCACCTCCACCGGCATGATCGACGCGCCGTAGTAGCCCTTGCGCAGCGACGACAGGTCGCGGCCGTCGAAGTCGGGGTGGCGCAGCAGCCCGATCCAGACGGTCGGCGGGCAGAACAGCTTGGTCGCGCGCTCCGCCTCGATCGTCGCCAGGATCGAGGCCGGGTCCGCGCCCGGCAGGATCACGTTCGTGGCGCCGAGGTAGACGCCGGGCGTCAGGAAGCAGTGCAGCTGCGCGCAGTGGTAGAGCGGCAGCGCGTGCACCTCCACGTCGTCGGAACGCATCTCGCCGTCGACGACGCAGGTGACGTACTGGGCGATCAGGCTCCGGCTGGACAGCGTGGCGCCCTTGGGACGTGACTCGGTGCCGCTGGTGTACATGAGCTGGATCGGGTCGTCGTCGGCGACCTCGGCGGCGGGCTCGGAGTCGTCGCCGTGCGCCATCCACTCGCCGACCGGCTCCCAGCCGTCGCCCTGTCCGATGACCCCGCGCACCGCGATCCGCTCACCGGCCGCCCGCTCCGCCACGGGCAGCAGCGCCTCCTCCACGAGCAGGCCGGTCGCGCCGGAGTGCTCCAGGATGTACGCCACCTCGTCGGCGCCCAGCATGAAGTTGATCGGCACCGACACGGCGCCCAGCCGGGCCAGCGCGAAGTAGGTCACCACGAAGGCGTGGTTGTTGTGGCTGAACACTGCGAACCGGTCGCCCCTGCCCACACCTCGCGCCGCCAGGGCGTTGGCCGTGCGGTTGACCACGTGGTCGAGGTCGGCGTAGCTCTGCCTCAGGTCGCCGTACACGATCGCGGTCTTGGCGGGAAAGCGGGCGGCCGAACGCCGCAGCAGGTCACCGATGCCGTGCCGGCGAGTCGTCATCCGGGCACCCCTCACGTAAGCCGAATAATGTTCGGTAATCCTATCTGACAGACGGCGTGAAGCGGAGCGCGCCGGGGCAGTGTGAGATGGGCCAGAGCCGCTTCCAGCGGCAGCCCGGCGGGCAGCGCGTTCACGTGCCTGCGCCAGGTCTCCCGGTCGGCCCGCCAGGCGTCCAGATAGGCAGCGCACAGGCCCGGCGTGATGAGGGCCAGGCGTTCCCTGGCCGCGCGCAGAGACGTGAGCATGCGCTCTCTCTTGCCGGGTTCGGCGTCGCCCAGGCGCTCCATTATGAACTCGATGAAGCGGCCCCGCCTGACGAGAAACTCGCTCCAGTGCGGCTCACTCGCCTCGTTGAGTTTCCTGCCCTCCTCGACCAGCCAGAACAGGCCCTCGGCGAGCACGTCGCCTAGCTCCTCGTTCCTGGCTCGGACCGGGCTCTCGTACGGGTCGTACGGAGACTGGCGGACGTTTCCCGTGACGGCCAGCTCGCGCAGTCCTTCCTCCTCCAGCAGATAGAACCAGTCGTCGTTGTAGATGTCAGGAAAGAAGGAGGTGGAGCGCGTGATCTCCACAACGAGCGCGCCACCGCCCACGAACGTGTCCTGCGAGCCGCCGATGTCGCGGAACGCGTGACACACGACCGAGTTGTCGGGAAAGGAGCGGACGGGCAGCCCCACCTCGCTGTAACGGTCGAGCAGATTCGCCGCTCGGCGCAGATCGCCGGTCTCGCCGACCGTGATGTCGTCGTCGAGGAAGGCGATGCGGCGCAGCCCGAGCATCCTGGCCAGCGCCAGGCCGAGGTTGCGCTTCGTGGCGGTGTCGGTGTTGCGATGGAACGCGGGCGGCAGGACCCGAGAGGTCTCGAACCAGGGGAGGTTCAGGTCGTGCGGATGCCGGATGTCGAGGGCGACGACTTCGGCGTCTCGCCCCGCGACGTCGCACACGGAGAGCGCGTCCGTCTCCGTGCCGCTGCAGAGGGCCACCAACGGGCAGCCGAGATCCCGGGCGAGGCTCACCGCGTGGGTGAGGTAGCGGGGCGGGCGGATGGTCGGCACGATGATGGCGTCAAGTGTTCCCGAGGTCACAGGCTCGTCAGGGATGCCGAGAAGCCTGCGGTGTGACGCCCAGTGGTCTGACGTGTCGATCTGGGTCATGAAGGGGCTTTCGGCCGTCGAGCCAGCAGAGAAGCACAATCATCGCAATTCTGAAGGGAACGGCGAAATCGATGTGCAGAGGATGCGGCACTTCTCGGGACGGCGCTCGCTCGTGCCGTCCTCGTGGAGGATTTCCTCGGTGGTCTGGATCGGAGAGCGCCTCCACGTGCTGAACCCGACGCGGCGGTAGAGGTGGAGGGCGCTGTCGTTGTCCATGCCGACCCCGAGGGCGACGCTGGAGTGTCCGTAGCGGAGAAGCAACTGCTCCGCCGCGTGCATGAGCACGGTGCCGAGCCCCTTGTTGCGATAACGCTCGGCCAACTCCATGTGGGTGAGCAGGGGAGTGCCCTTGAGCCTTCGGCGGAGAACCTTCTCCTCCGCCTGGTCGCGCCAGATATAGACGTCGCCGACGGGGGTCGTGTCGGCCCAGACCACGAGGAGCGTGCCGTGGCCCGCCCGCTGGCGGGCGAGTGCGCGGGCGAAATAGCGCTCCTGGCCCAGGGCGGCCGTCAAAGCGTTGAGGTCGCCTTCCTGAAGGGGACGGATGCTCACATAACCGGCATCGGTCAAGGGGTCGCAGACCGCCCAGGGGGTGATCGGCAGCACCGTGTCCCTTTGTACGGGCCGCTTCGCTCCCCGGGGCGGCTCCGGTGTGTGGTGGACGACCCGGGTGCCGAGGGGGCCCCGGCCGGCCAGTTCGTCGCGAGCCTTCTCCAGCGGCAGGTCGGTGGGCAGGTCGGACAGGAACGTCTGCCAGTCGTCCCGATCGGCCTGCCAGGCGCGCAGGTATCGCACGCACAGTTTGGGCGTGACGAACTCGTGCTGCGCGAGAGCCGCCCGGAGCGACGCCCGCATGCGGTCGCGCCTGTGCCGGTCGCCCCCCGCCCCCTGGCGGATGCGGCGGAGGATGTCGCCGATGAGACGCCGGCGCCTGTCGATGTGATGTCCCCAGAAGTCGCGGTCGGCCCCGGTCCACGCCTCGCCCGCGTCCAGCAACGCGTAGAGGCCTTCGGCCAGGATGTCCCCGAACTCCTCGGTCCGGGCCCGGTCGGGCGAGAGGTAGGGATCGTACGGCCGCTGCACGACGGTGCCGACGACGGCTGTGGGCCGCAGCCGTGTGTCGCCGAGAAGATCGAGCCAGTCCTCGTTGTAGACGGCGGGGAAGAACGCCGGTGCCCGGTTCGCGGCGACCGCCATCGCCCCCGCGCCGACGAAGGTCGCCTGCTCTTCGCCCGTGTCACGGTTGGAGTGGCAGATCACGGAGTTGTCGTGAAACCACTTCACGGAGAGCGCCACCCGGTCGTACGTGTCGAGCAGGCCGGCGGCCCGGAGCAGATCCTCCGGATCGGGGACGACGATGTCGTCGTCGAGGAAGACCACGCGCTCCCAACCGGCCAGCTTGGCCAGCATCAAGCCCAGATTGCGTTTGGGACCCGTGTCGGCCCGGCGATCGACGGGGTTGCCGCGCAGCAACGCCGATGTCGTGAGGGACGGGCGAGGTCTCGCGTGGCGGGGAAGGTCGGCCGCCACCAGCTCGACGCCCAGGTCGTCGAGCCCGCGCACCGCCAGGTCGGCTGACGCCCAGCGCCCGCTGCACAGCGCGACGAGCGGGCAGCCCAGTCTGAGGGCGACACGTGCCGCGTTCCGCAGGTAGGCGGCGGGCCGCACGGTGGGCACGATGATCGCGTCCACCCGGCCGTGGGCCCGTGCGTCGTCTCGCCCCGACAGGAGGTGGCGATGGCTCACCGTGCCGCATCCCCTGCCGGCGGCCACTCGTGCAGCCGGTTCTCCTGCAACGTCCAGTCGGGCGACAGCACCTCGGTATCGATGATCACGACCCGGGTCAGCACGCTGTAGGCGCTGTGCCCCTGGAAGCGTTCGCTCAGGAAGGCGGAGTTGGCGTCGCGCAGGTCCCGGTCGGTGAGCGCCTTGACGACGCCCAGCGTGCCCCGGGCGTACATGCCGTTGCACATCGTGATCGTGGAGTCCTTGTAGTAAGGACTGGGACCTCGGTAGAAGTAGCCCACGTCCTGCTCCAGGACCTGCATCCCGTCCTCCGGCCTGAGCACGGGATGGTGGGTGCGCTTCCGGCCGCCTTCGTCGACCTCGAAGTAGGTGCCCTGGGGCGCGTTGTCCCAGTCGGCCACCTGCTTGACCGGCAGGGCGGGGTCTTCCAGCAGCTTGCGCGTCTGCTCGTTCCAGTCGACGCCCCCCAGCAGCACGAGATGTCCGGGATAGTGGTCGGCCGTGAGCACCGGCTTCCTGTACAGGCGGATCACGCTGTCCGGATTGAGGGCCCGGATGTGGCCGTGCAGCTCGATCAGCGCGTCGAGGTCGGCGAAGTTGTACATCTCGACATAGTCGGGGTCCTTGGGATTGGTGTAGGGCATCCGCTCGAGCATCTCGGCGGGCACCTGAGCACAGACGATCGTGATCGGCTTCCCGTCGCCGAACCGCCATGGGTTCTCGGCCGGGCCGGCGGGTTCGGGGACGAGCTCGCCGAGCGCCTCGGCACGCAAGGTCAGCAGCTCCTGGCGAAGCTCCTCGCGCCGACGGTGCTCATCACGGGTGAGGTCGGCGTCGCCCAGGAGGCGGAGCCGGTCGCCCCGGAGAGAGCCGGGTGTGCAGAACAAGGTCGCATAGGCCTCGAGCCTGGGGACCGGTGGCGGCTCGGGCTTGGTCTTGGACTCCCACGACGAGATGAGCGGCACGCTGACGCCCAAGGCGCGTGCCACCATCGGCTGGGTGATCCTCGTCTCGGGCCAGAGATCCGCGCGCAACGACCGCAGCCGCCGTGCGAGTGCCTGGCGAGGATCTTCCACTGACTCCACGGTGACATCCTTCACCTGGTCTTCAGTTAATTCAATGAACTCCTGTGGAGCACTTTGGCGCGAGACCGTCGCCGCAGGCCGGCGGTCGGTCAGCGCCCTGCGTGCCGCGGGCGTCCAGGACCTGGCAGATCGTGAGGGTGCGTCCGCGGTTGAGCGGGTTGAGCCCCCGATGGAACGGCGCCACGTCTTCGAGCAGTCGCCCGTCGCGCACCGTGGGGTGGTGACGTGCGTCTCCGGCCTCGAAGTAGCGGCCCTCGGGGCCGTCGCCGACCTGCCTGACGGACGGGCTGAGCCGGTGGATGACGCTGGTGGTGAGGTCGTTCCAGTCGACCCCGCCGAGCAGCACGAGATGCGTGGTGAGATCGTCGGGCTCCAGCTCGCCGGGGCCGAGCTCGTCGTCCGGCAGGAGGGCGAGCGAGCCGTCGCGCAGCGAGCGTAGCCGTCGTGCTAAGGCCTGACCGGAATCCGTCATGATGACACTCCCCATCTGAACTTCAGAATATTCAGCAGCCTTTACTGATGTTCGATGTACGGGAAACGCCCTGGCCGGCGGCACGTAGCAGACTACGCCGACAACGGAGGCCTTATCCAGGGTAATGCGGGGCTTCGGGTGGCGATTAGGCAATGCCGAGATCGGGCATCTCATCTTCAGGGCCTCTATGAGCCCGACTGAAGGTCAACTGAAGTTTGATCGCGGAGGGTTGCCATGAGCATCAGGGATCCGCCGGGCATGCCCCGAGGCGCGGGCTAGCACCCACGAACAGGCAGGCACCCCCGGGTCGGGGCAAACGATCACCAGGAGTGCCCGCACTCGTACAGGCCCCCATCGGCGCGTCACACACCGGGAACCTCGATGCTCGCAACCATAGTCTTCCCCGCCGGTCTGGCAACCGTCGTCGCCAGCCCCGAGGGCGTCGCCGCGGCACGCGGCGTCCTCTACCTCTTCGCCGCGATCTCGTTCTGGGCCCTCATCCTCGCCGTCCGCCAGGTGTCCAAAGTCGTCACCACCCTGCTCCGCGCGCTGCTCGTACTGATCGCCATCACAGCCCTCGGCGCGGTGGCCGTCGCGATCATCGCGCAGGTGGCGCTCGCCCTGGGGCCGCACTGACGGCGCGGGGTCGAACGACTCCGGGCCCGGACCACCGCCGGCCGTGGCGGCCGTTAGCCCCGGAAGAGGCCCACCGACCAGCGGACCGGGCGGTTCGTGGCCTCGCCCCTCATGCGCAACGTCACCGTGATCGTCGCCCGCTTGCCCTTCGGCACCTTGAACTCCGTCACGGCCATGGGGAACGAGCCCTGCTTCCACACCCCGCACGAACCGCTGGACGGGCTGTCCTTCCCGTCCACCCGGTAGCCGATCCACAGCCGCTCGGCCAGGTCGCCGGTGCAGATGTGGTCGATGCCGAGCGGGCGGCCGTCGCCCCGGACCCGGAAGGTCGCGGACCTGTCCCGGGGCCAGGTGCCGGTCGCGGAGTCGGCCAGCGTGTAGCCCGGGAGACGGCGGGGCAGATCCTTGGGCGCCTCCGGCTCGATCGGCTGCTCCGGCGGCGTCCACTCGTACACGGCCAGCGTCCAGGCGGCCCGCTCGGGCTTCACCGGCTCGCAAGGGCCCTTGCCGTCGGCCCGCACGCAGGCCGTGCCGGCGGTCTTCATGTCGAAGGTGATCGTGACCCGGTCCCGGGCGCCTGGCGGCAGGGTCAGCGGCAGGAGGCTCATCTCCTTCGTGCAGGGGCGGAAGAACCCTCCCATGGTGAGCCTTCCGTCGATCTTGACGATCGGGCTGCTGCCCATCCTGCTGCCGGACGTGCAGATCCCGGCCACGTCCAGCGGTTTGCCCGTGACCGGGATCGTGACCTTGGCCGTGTGGCTGCCCGACTGCTCGATGGCGGTCAGGGCGAGGCGCCTGTACTCGGTGCCGTCCGGGGAGGTGAACCTCTCGGGCAGCTCGGCAGCCCCGGACGGCCCGGACGGCTGGGTGGCGACCGTGATCTCGGGGGGCGGCTCCGCCGTACCGGACAGCAGGGGGAAGCCCAGTGCGGCGATCGCCAGCACGGCGGTGCCGGCGCCGAGCCGCCTGCGGCGGCGGATTCCGCGGATGCGCGCCTGGAGCTGCTCGTGGCGGGCCGGGTTGGCGGGAGCCGGGCTCTCGCCGTGCGCGCGTAGGACGTCCCGCAGGTCTTGTACGGTCATCGGTGCAGCTCCTCCACGATCAGGTCGTCCACTCGCAGCTTGGCCAGGGCCTTGGCCGTCTGGCTCTTGACGGTGCCGGGCTCGCAGCCCAGCAGCCGGGCCACCTCGGCCACCGGCAGGTCCTCGTAGAAGCGCAGCACCACCACGGCGCGCTGCCGGGCCGGGAGCCTGCCGACGGCCTCCCAGAGCGTGTCGCGCTCGCCCGGCCCGCCCGTCGTGTCGTGGGCGGGCGTGTCGGGCAGTTCGCCGGCGGGCAGCTCCGCCCGCCATTTCCGGCGCCACCACGACGTGTAGGTGGTCACCAGCACCCGGCGCACGTACGACTCGGGCTCCTCCACGCGGGGCCAGGCGAACCAGGCCTTGGTCAGCGACTCCTGCAGCAGGTCCTCGGCCAGCGCCCAGTCCCGGGTCAGCAGGTAGGCGGTGCGTAACAGCCGATCGGACCGTGTCACCACGAAGTCCTGATACAACGCCCGATCCGCCACTGAACTGCCTCCCGTCAGGTTCCTGACGGTAGTGACGCGCCGGGGAGCGCCTCAGGTTGCCCGGCTGGCGCGGATCACCGTGAACGGGGCCAGCTCGCCCAGGCCGCGCACCGAGAGCCGGTCGACCGGGCGCAGCTGGAAGGCCCGATCGCCCTCCAGCTCCTCGGCCATCTCCGGATCGGCCAGGATCGTGCCGGGCAGCGCCAGCGCGGTCAGCCGGCTCGCGAGGTTGACCGTGGTGCCGAACACGTCGCCCATCCGCCAGATCACCGGCCCGGTGGCCAGCCCGACGCGCAGCTCGGGCATCCCCTTGACCTTGGCGTGGGTCTCGACGAGCCGCAGCGCGATCTCGGCCGCCTCGTGCGCCTTGGCGGCGATGAACAGCACCGAGTCGCCGAGCGTCTTGACCACGCGCCCGCCGGACGACGTGATGACGTCGGAGGAGCGTCCCTCGAAGCTGTCGACCAGCCCGGCCAGCTCCCTCTCGGTGATCTGCCTGCTCAGCCTGGTGAACCCGACGAGGTCGGCGAAGCCCACCGACAGCCGTCCCGCGCTCTGCTCCTGCACGGCCATGCGGCCGGCGGCGGCGGCGAGCTGGCGCTGCCAGGAGTAGACGAGCAGCTTCGCCAGGTCGGGCACCACCCGCTCGGCCCGTCTGCGCCAGGCCCTGGGCCGTTCGGCCAGCGGCACGCCCTCCTGGTCGAGGGCCTCGGCGCCCAGCTGCGCCTGCGACTCGGCCAGCCGGGTGGAGGCCCTGCCGAGCGATCGGGCGATGAGCAGGACGTGTTCCTCGTCGTAGATGCCGTCGCTCACCATGCCGAGCAGTGTCCTGAGCGCTTCCACGTCGGAGTCGGTGAACTCGACGGCGTCGTCGGCGACGTTCGGGAAGCCCAGCGCGCGCCAGAACCGGCGCGCACGGTAGACCGGCACCCTGGCCATCTCCGCGACCTGGTGGCTGGTGTAGCGACGGGGCTCACGCAGGAACGCCTCCGCAAGCCCGTCCTGATCCTCGCGGGCCACGGCTGCAACATACACCGCCAAAGCGGGTGTTATGGCTACTCAAGCAGCGCCCGGAGCGCCGGACGCTCCCCGGCCGGGACGTGGCCCGCGTAGTGGTCGTAGACGCTCTGCCGGGAAAGCCGGGCGGCCAGCGGGCCGTCGCCGGCGCGGACGGCCGCCAGCACCTCCTCGTGACGGCGGATGCTCCGCCGCGTCAGCGCCGCGCGGCCGGGCGCGGCGGCGATCTCGTCGGCGGCCAGGTCGCACACGATCGAGCGGACCACCTCGGCGCAGATCTGGACGAGCTTGTTGCGGCCGGCCCGCGCCACCGCGTCGTGGAAGGCCACCTCGGCCGCGCTGAACTCGTCGTGGCCCGCCTCGGCGGCGGCCCGCATCGCGGCGACGGCCGCCTCCATCTCCGCCAGGTGCTCGTCGGTGCGCAGCCGGGCGGCGAGCAGGCCGGCCGAGGCGTCGAGCACCATGCGGAACTGCACCAGCTCCCCGAGCGACAGCCCGTCCACCCGGGCCAGCATGGTCATCGACTTGCGCAGCTCGGCGGGGGTGAACGGCTGCACCTCGGCGCCATGGGGGTCGCCCGGCCGCGACCGGACCAGGCCGCGCGCCTGCAGCACCCGCAGCGCCTCACGCACCGTGGAGCGGCTCACCGAGAACTGGCCCATCAGGTCGCGCTCGCTCGGCAGGCGCTGGCCGGGACAGAGCGCGCCGCTCTCGATCGCCTCTTCGATCTGCTCGACGATGCGCTCGTAGGCGCGTACGGTCCGCACCGGCTCGAACCGTGGACCACTCATGTTTGCCCCCCTTGACCCGAGCCGCCGCAGACTGGCAATGTGCAGCCTACTGGTCGGACCAGTGCACTATCCAGGAGGCTGTTGGACATGAGGCGCATCGGCATCTGGATCGCCGCGGGCGGTCTCCTGCTGGGCACGGCCGCCTGCGGCGGCGGGAGCACCGGCGAAGCCCCGAAACAGGCGGCCGGGAGCGAGACGTTGTCCGTCGGGTTCGTGGCCGAGCCGGCCAATCTCGACTTCACCTCGACCGAGGGCGCCGCGATCCCGCAGGCGCTGCTGGTCAACGTCTACGAGGGGCTCGTCAAGCTCGGCCAGGACGGCTCGATCCAGCCGCTGCTCGCCGAGAAGTGGGAGGTCTCGCCCGACCGCAAGACCTACACCTTCTCGCTGCGCAAGGGTGTCACGTTCACCAACGGCGCCCCGTTCACCGCCGACGACGTGATCTTCTCGTTCGACCGGGTCAAGACCGACTGGAAACTCAAGATCAAGTCGCAGCTCGACACGGTGGACAGGGTCGACAAGGACGACGCGTCGACGGTCGTCGTGACGCTCAAGCAGCCGAGCAACGGCTTCCTCTACACGATGACGACCCGGCTGGGCGCGATGTTCAGCCGCACCGGCGTCGGCGACCTGGCCAACAAGCCCGTCGGCACCGGCCCCTACCAGCTGGCCTCCTGGAAGCGCGGCGACTCCATCCAGCTGAGCGGCAACGACGCCTACTGGGGCGCCAAGCCCAAGATCCCGGCTGTCACGTTGAAATACTTCAAGGACGCCACGGCGATGAACAACGCCCTGCTGACCGGCGGCATCGACGTCATCTCCAGCGTCCAGGCGCCCGAGTCGCTGCGGCAGTTCGCCGACCCCAACCGCTTCGAGACGGTCGAGGGCACCACCAACGGCGAGGTCGTGCTGTCGATGAACAACGGCCGCGCGCCGTTCAACGACAAGAAGGTGCGCCAGGCCGTGCGCCACGCGATCGACCACCAGGCGCTGCTCGACACCGCCTGGGCCGGCCGCGGCGGGCTGATCGGCTCCATGGTGCCGCCCACGGACCCCTGGTACGAGGACCGCACCGGCGACTACCCCTACGACGTCGCCAAGGCCAGGGAACTGCTCGGCGGCAAGACCTACAACGTCAAGATGCGCATCCCCAACCTGCCCTACGCGGTGGCCGGCGCCCAGGTGGTCAAGTCGCAGCTGGCCCAGGTGGGCATCACGGCCGACATCGAGCCCCTGGAGTTCCCGGCCCGCTGGCTGGACGTGGTCTTCAGCAAGGCCGACTACGACCTGTCCATCATCAACCATGTCGAACCCCACGACATGAGCATCTTCGCCGACAAGTCCTACTACTTCAGGTACGACAATCCCGAGTTCGGCAAGCTGCTCACCTCCGCCGACCAGGGCGGCGAGCAGCAGCAGATCGACGACCTGAAGAAAGCGGCCAAGCTGCTCTCCGACGACGCCGCGGCCGACTGGCTGTTCCTCTTCCCCAACCTGATCGTGGCCAAGAAGGGCGTCACCGGGTTGCCCAAGAACGGCATCGCGGAGGCCTTCGACTTCACCGCGCTCGCCAAGCAGTGATCCTCTACCTCGTCAAACGGCTGGCGGTGCTCGTCGTGAGCACCGCCGTCGCCGGTGTGGCGGTCTTCGCGTTCATGGCCCTGCTGCCCGGCGACCCCGCCGAGATCGCGCTGGGCGTCAACGCGACGCCCGAGGCGGTGGCGGAGCTGCGCCGGCAGTTCGGCACCGACCGGCCGCCCGCGACCCAGTTCCTCGACTGGTTCGGCGGCCTCGCCCAGGGCGACTTCGGCACCTCCTACGTCACCAGCTCGCCCATCGGCCCGCAGGTCGCCGACCGCCTCGGCGTCACGGTAACACTGGTGCTCGGCGGCATGGTCATCGCGCTGCTCATCGCGATCCCGGCCGGCGTCCTCGCCGCCGTCCACCACCGCAACCCCCTCGGCGCGGCGATCAGCGCCGCCGGCCAGCTCGGCATCGCGATCCCCGCCTTCCTCGCGGGCATCCTGCTCGTCTTCGTGTTCGCGGTGCGGGCCCAGGCGCTGCCGTCGGGCGGCTACGTGCCCATCGCCGAGAACCCCGGCGAGTGGCTGCGCGGCCTGCTGCTGCCGTGGCTGTCGCTCGGCCTCGTCCAGGGCGCCGTCCTGACCAGGTACGTCCGCTCCGCCGTCCTCGACGTGATGCGCGAGGACTACCTGCGCACCGCCCGCGCCAAGGGCAGGGGCCGGATGGGCGCCCTGGTGCGGCACGGGCTGCGCAACGCGGCCATCCCGGTGGTCACCGTGCTCGGCCTGCAACTGGCCACCCTGCTCATCGGCGCGGTCGTGGTCGAGCGGGTCTTCGTCATCCCCGGCCTCGGCGACCTGCTGCTCAACGGCGTCGCCGCGCGCGACCTGCTGCTCGTCCAAGGGGTGGTGATGGTGCTGGTCGTCGCCGTGCTGCTGATCAACTTCGTGGTGGACGTGGCCTACGCCACGCTCGACCCCCGGCTCAGGGGGGCGCGATGAGAGGCCGGGTCAACGCCGGCCTGGCCGCCGGAGCCGTCCTCGTCGGGCTCGTCGTGCTGGCGGCGCTGCTGTCGTTCGTGTGGACACCGCATGACCCCACCCTCGTCGACGCGGCCGGCAAGCTGCGCGACCCCGGCGACGGCTACCTCCTGGGCGCCGACAAGTTCGGCCGCGACACCCTCAGCCAGCTCATGGTCGGCGCGCGCACCACGCTCTACGTCGGCATCGTCGCCGTCGGCATCGCCGCCCTCCTCGGGACCCCACTCGGCGTGATCGCCGGGATGACGCCGCACGGCTGGCTGTCGGAGCTGGTCATGCGGGTCAACGACCTCGTGTTCGCCTTCCCCGCGCTGCTGCTCGCCGTCATGCTCGGCGCCGTCTACGGGGCCGGCACGCTCACCGCGATGATCGCCATCGGCGTGGCCACCGTGCCCGCCTTCGCCCGCGTGGCCAGGGCGGCCACCCTGCAGGTCATGGTGACCGACTACATCCTCGCCGCCCGCGCCGCCGGCCGGCGCGGCACCGCCATCGCCTTCCGGCACGTGCTGCCGAACATCGGCTCCATGCTGATCGTGCAGGCGTCGGTGTCCTTCGCGATCGCCATCCTGGCCGAGGCGGCGCTGTCGTTCCTCGGCTTCGGCACCCGGCCGCCGACCCCGTCCTGGGGCCGCATGCTGCAGGAGTCGCAGGAGCTGCTGTTCTCCACGCCGCGCCTGGCGCTCTGGCCCGGCCTGGCGATCGCGCTGGCCGTCCTCGGCTTCAACCTGCTGGGCGACGGCCTGCGCGACCACCTCGACCCCAAGCTCAGGAGGATCCGTGCTGAGCGTTGAGGGGCTCACCGTCAGCGCCGAGTCGGTACGGCTGGTGCGCGAGGTGTCGTTCGGCATCGCGCCGGGCGAACGCGTCGGCCTGATCGGCGAGTCCGGCTCCGGCAAGTCGCTGACCGCCCTGGCGCTGATGGGCCTGCTCCCGGAGGGCGTCACCGCCACCGGCACGGCCCGGCTGCGCGAGCGCGACCTCGTCGGCGTGCCCGAACGCGAGCTCAAGCGGCTGCGCGGCCGCGACGTCTCGATGGTGTTCCAGGAGCCGATGACCGCCCTCAACCCCCTCATGCGGGTCGGCGCGCAGGTCGCCGAGGTCATGACCCTGCACGGCGCGCCCGCCGCGCGGGCCCGCGAGCGCGCCGTCCAGCTCCTCGACCGGGTACGCCTGCCGCGGCCCGAGCAGATCGCCCGCGCCTACCCCCACCAGCTCTCCGGCGGCCAGCGCCAGCGCGTCATGCTCGCCATCGCCCTGGCCAACGAGCCCGGCCTGCTCATCTGCGACGAACCCACCACGGCGCTCGACGTGACCGTGCAGCGGCAGATGCTGGAACTGATCGCCGAGGTCGCGCCCGCGCTGCTGTTCATCACCCACGACCTGGCCGTGGTCGCCTCGATCTGCGAGCGGGTCCTGGTCATGTACGGCGGCCGGATCGTCGAGGCCGGGCCCATCCGCGAGGTGTTCGCCCGGCCCCGCCACCGCTACACCGAGGGCCTGCTGGCCGCCTCCAGGCTGACACCGCGCGGCACCCGGCTGCCCACGATCAAGGGCAGCGTCCCGCCCGCCGGCCACTTCCCCGACGGCTGCGTCTTCCGCAACCGCTGCCCGCACGCCGACCCCGCCTGCGAGACCGAACCTCCGCTGACAGGAGACGGCCATGCCTTCGCATGCCGGCACCCCGGTGCCTGACCCCGGGACCGGGCCGCTGATCGAGGCCCGCGACGTCACCCGCGTCTACCGCCGTCCCCGCACCTCGCTCACCAGGCCCGGCGAGGCCGTGCACGCGCTCAAGGGCGTGTCGCTCGCCGTCCGCCGGGGCGAACGCTTCGGCATCGTCGGCGAGTCCGGCTCCGGCAAGTCGACGCTGCTGCGGCTGCTGTGCGCGCTCGACCGGCCCACCAGCGGCGTCATCCGGTTCGACGGCCAGGACCTCGCCGCCAGGTCCGAGCGGCGGCTCCGCTTCCTGCGCCACAGCCTGCAGATCGTCTTCCAGGACCCGATGAGCTCGCTCGACCCCCGCATGCGGGTCCGCGACCTCGTCGCCGAGCCGCTCGTCGCGCTCGGCGAGCCCGTCGGCGGCCGGGTCGCCGAACTACTCGACGAGGTCGGCCTGCCCGCCTCGGCCGCCGACCGCTACCCGCACCAGTTCTCCGGCGGCCAGCGCCAGCGCATCGCGATCGCCCGCGCGCTCGCGCCCCGGCCCAAGGTGCTGGTCGCCGACGAGCCGGTCAGCGCCCTCGACGTGTCCGTGCGCGGCCAGATCCTCAACCTGCTGGCCGACCTGGTCGACGAGCTCGGCCTCACCCTGGTCTTCGTCTCGCACGACCTGTCCGTGGTCCGGCACGTCTGCGAGACCGTCGCGGTGATGAACGACGGCGAGATCGTCGAGACCGGGCCGGTCGACGACGTCTGGGCCGATCCGCGTCATCCTTACACGCGGACGCTGCTGCGGGCCGTACCGACCTTGGAGGGATTGCTGTGATCGACGTCGACGCCCAGGGAGTGGTCGAGTTCACCCAGGCGCTGGTCCGCATCCCCAGCACCAACGACCCGGCCCGTGGCCGGAACGAGCGGCCCGCCGCCGACCTGGTCGCCGCGAAGATGCGCGAATGGGGCTGGGAGCCGCGGATCTCCGAGGCCGCGCCCGGCCGCCCCAACGTGGTGGCCGTGGTCGAGGGCGGCGGGGGCGACGGGCCGACGCTGATGTTCGAGGGACACACCGACGTGGTGACCGAAGGCGACCTGTCGACCTGGACCGTCGACCCGTTCGGCGGGGAGATCCGCGACGGGAGGCTGTGGGGGCGGGGCAGCGCCGACATGAAGTCCGGCCTGGCCGCGGCCCTCTACGCCACCCGCGCGCTGCAGCTCGCCGGCCCGTTCCCGGGGCGGATCAAGGTGTGCGCGCTGGCCGACGAGGAGGGCCTGATGCTCGGCGCCCACCACTTCGTCGCCGAAGGGCTGGCCGCCGACGTCGACGGCGCCATCGTGGCCGAGCCGGAGGCGGGGGAGATCTGCGCGGTCGCCAAGGGCGCGCTGCGGCTGCGCGTCGACCTCACCGGCAAGATGGCCCACGGCGCGATGCCACAGCACGGCCGCAACCCCATCCGGGCCGCCGGCTCCCTGCTGGTCGCGCTGCGCGACCTGGAACGTGACCTGCAGCTGCGCCACCCCGCCCACGAGCACCTCGGCGAGGTGTATGTGACGCCGACCGTCGTCCGGGCCGGCACCGAGGAGCAGGTCAACGTCATCCCCGCCGTCGCGTCGGTCTTCGTCGACGTGCGGACGATCCCCGGGACGGACCACAAGGAGATCGCCGACCGGGTCGCCGCCCTGGCCGCCGCCGACGGGATCGCCGTCCAGGTGACGAGCCTCGTCGACCGGCCGCCGGTCGAGGTGCCGCTGGACGACCCCGTGGTCGTCGCCCTGGCCGGCGCGCACCACGCGGTCACCGGCGCCGAGCCGGTCTACGGCGGCGTGCCCGGCTCGACCGACGGCACCGTCCTCACACACTGGGGCGGCGTCCCGTCCGTGGTCTACGGGCCGGGCGGCAAGTGGATCGCCCACCAGGCCGACGAGTACGTCGAGGTCGCCGAGATCGTCCAATGCACCCGCGTCTTCGCCGAAGCCGCCCGCCGCTTCCTGACCGGGCCCCAGGCATGACCCCCGGCCCGCTCGGCGAGGACCGCCGGCCCCTTGCCGATCGGGACGCGGGTGTGACCTCTGGCCCGGTCGGTGGGGATCGTCTGCCGCTTGCCGATCGGGGCGTGGGTGTGACCTCTGGCCCGGTTGGTGGGGATCGTCTGCCGCTTGCCGATCGGGGCGTGGGTGTGACCTCTGGCCCGGTTGGTGGGGATCGTCTGCCGCTTGCCGATCGGGGCGTGGGTGTGACCTCTGGCCCGGTCGGTGGGGATCGTCTGCCGCTTGCCGGTCAGGGGGTGGGTCTGTCTGGGCCGACCAACTCGCTGGTCGACGTGGCCGGGCTCCGGGTCGGGCACGCCCAGCGGCTGGGCGACGGCCACCGCACCGGGACGACCGTCGTGCTCGCGCCCGAGGGCGGCATGGTGGCCGGGGTGGACGTGCGCGGGGCCGCCCCTGGCACCCGCGAGACCGAGCTGCTCGACCCGCGCAACCTGGTCGAACGGGTGCACGCCATCGTGCTGACCGGCGGCAGCGCCTACGGGCTGAGCGCCGCCTGCGGCGTGATGGAGCGGCTCGCCGACGCGGGCATCGGCTATCCCGTCGAGGGCGGCGTGGTGCCCATCGTGCCCGCCGCCGTCATCTACGATCTCGGACGCGGCGGCCGGTTCCGCGCCACCCCCGACGGCGCCCTCGGCGCGGCGGCCTACGACGCCGCCACGGGAGCGCCATGCGATACCAGGACGGGTGCCGCGCACGATGCCGCCACGGGCGCGCCGTACGACATCGGGCCGCGTGCCGCGTACGACGCCGCCACGGGCGCGCCGAAGGACATCGGGACGGGTGCCGCGCAAGACACTGCCATGGGCGCGCCGAAGGACTTCGGGACGGGTGCCGCATACGACGCCGCTGGCGGCGGGATCGGCGGGGTCGGCGGGGCCGTGAACGGGTCGGTGGGGGCCGGCACCGGGGCGGTGGCCGGCGGGCTGGCCGGCGGCATCGGCACGGCCAGCGTCGTGCTGCCCTCGGGCGTCACCGTGGCCGCGCTGGCCGTGGTCAACGCCGCCGGGTCCGTGCTCGATCCCGGCGGCGGCGGGATCTCCGGCGCCAGGTACGGCCTGCCTGGAGAGTTCGGCCACCTGCGCGAGCCGCTGCGGCAGGAGGTCGACGCCTGGAACCCGGCCGGGGTGACCTCGTTCAACACCACCATCGGCGTCGTCGCCACCGACCTGACGCTCACCAAGGCCCAGTGCGGCAAGCTGGCCGGGGTCGCCCACGACGGCCTGGCCAGGGCGATCAGGCCCGCGCACACCATGGTCGACGGCGACACGATCTTCGCCGTCGCCACCTGCGCCCTGCCCATGCCGCAGGGCGAGCAGAGGGTTTACGGCTCCCGTACCGTCACCGACAGCGGTGCCGGGCCCGGGGCGGCGCACCTGCACGACCTGCTCGCGGCAGGGGCCGACGTGTTCAGCCGGGCCGTCGCGCACGCCGTGCTGGCCGCCACCGGGCGCGAGGGGGCGCCCGCATATCTCGACGTGTTTCCAAGCGCCCTGGGGGAGATCTCTTGACACGGCCGACAGGAGAGGGAGCGCCCGGACGAGACGCGCCGGGCCGGGACGTGCCCCAGGAGAACATGCCGGGACGAGACGCGCCGGGCTGGGACGTGTGGGGGATGGACGTGTGGGGAGGCGACCGGCGGGGGCGGGAGTGGCCGGACGGGCTGCCCGTCGGCGACGGGTGGGTGGACGTCGCCGGCACGGCCGACGTGATCTTCCCTTACGACGGCTCCGTGGTGGCGGCCGCGCCGGTCGGCACCGCCGCGCTGGCCACACGGGCCCTCGACGAGGCGCTCGCCGTCGCCCCGGCCATGGCCGCGCTGCCCTCGCACGCCCGCCGCGCCGCGCTCATGGGCGCGCACGACGCGCTGGCCGGGCGGCGGGAGGAGTTCGAGCGGCTGCTCGTCCTGGAGACCGGCAAGCCGCTGGTCGACTGCCGGGTCGAGGTGGCCAGGACACTGGTCACGCTGGCCACCGCCGCCGAGGAGGTGGCCCGGCTGCACGGCGAGACCGTGCCGCTCGACCTGCTGCCCGCGGGGGAGGGGCTGGTCGGCTTCTGGACGCGGCGTCCCATCGGCGTCGTCGTCGGGATCACCGGTTACAACTACCCGCTGCTGCTGGCCGCGCACAAGATCGCGCCCGCCGTGGCCGCCGGCTGCCCGGTGATCGTCAAACCCGCCCCCACCACGCCGCTCGCCACGCTCTGGCTGGTCCACCTGCTGCGCTCGGCGGGCGCGCTGCCCCCGGCCGCCGTGCAGCTCGTCACCGGCGACGTCGAGGTGGGCCGGACCCTGGTCGAGGACCGGCGGATCGGAGCCGTGTCGTTCACCGGCTCGGCCGCCGCCGGGCACGCCATCGCCCGCAACGCCGCGCCCACCAAGGTGCTGCTGGAGCTGGGCTCCAACGCCGCGCTCGTGGTGGCCGCCGACGCCGACCTGGCGGCGGCCGCCGACGCGGTCGTGCGGGGCGGCTACTACGCCTCCGGCCAGGCCTGCATCTCGGTGCAGCGGGTGCTGGTCGAGGAGCCGGCGCGCGAGGAGTTCCTGGCGCTGCTCGCCGAGCGGATCAAGGACGTCGTCGTGGGCGACCCGCGCTCGCCCGAGACCCGGGTGGCGCCGCTGATCGACCCCGCCTCCACCGAACGGGTGCTCGGCTGGGTGCGCGACTCCGGCGGCACCCTCGTCGCGGGCGGCACGGCGGACGGGCGGGCCCTCGCGCCGACGGTGCTCGCCGACGTGCCCGACGGGGCCGCCGCCTGGGACGAGGAGATCTTCGGGCCGGTCGTGTGCGTGCGCTCGGTGCCCGGCCTCGACGCCGCCTTCGCCACGGTCAACGCCTCACGGTACGGCCTGCACGCCTCGGTGTTCACCCGGTCGCTGGCCACCGCCTTCGCCGCGATCGACCGGATCGAGGCCGGGGGCGTGGTGGTCAACGACGTGCCGGGGTTCCGGGCGGACAACATGCCCTACGGCGGGGTCAAGGACTCCGGCATCGGCCGGGAGGGGCCGCGGTTCGCGATCGAGGAGTTCACCGTCACCAGGATGGCCGTCATCCGTCCCTGACCAGAGGGCAGAGCCGGGCCGCCTGCGGTTCGGCGCACGCGTCGGCAGTCGCTGATCGCCCTGCCGATCTGTGGCCGTCGCGGCGTCTTGCGATGCTACCCGGCCATCCGCCGCCGGAGAGGGAAGGGCTCAGCGTTTCAGCGTGCGCCCCGGTGCCGCGTACCCCGATCGACCCAGGAAATCGGCTCCGCGGGACGATGAGGCCGAGACATAGGATGTCCTGACTTGCCCCCATGCTCCGCGACGGCGAAGAAGGACATCATGAAAGCGATCGTCCAGGACGCGTACGGCTCACCTGATGGCTTAGCACTCCGGGAGGTCGACAAACCGGTAATCAAGGACGATGAGGTGCTGGTACGCGTGCACGCGGCCTCCGTTCACCCGGATGTCTGGCACGTCGTGCACGGCCGGCCGTACGTCCTGCGCCTCATGGGGGCGGGGTTGCTCAGACCGAAGAACCGTGTTCCGGGAACTGATGTGGCCGGTCACGTGGAATCGTTGGGCAAGGACGTGACGCGGTTTCGATTGGGCGACGAGGTCTTCGGCGAGACCTTCCGCGGCAGCCAGTGGAGAAACGGCGGCGCCTTCGCCGAGTACGTGTCCGTCCCGCAGGACACCCTGGCATTGAAGCCCGCCAACATCACCTTCGAGCAGGCCGCGGCCGTGCCCACCTCCGGGCTCATCGCCCTGCAGAACCTTCCCGAGGGACGGCTGCGGCCGGGCCACAAGGTGCTGGTCAACGGTGCCGGCGGTGGTGTCGGGTCCTTCGCCGTACAGCTCGCCAAGGCGTACGGAGCGACGGTAACCGGCGTCGACCACAAGACGAAACTGGACATGGTGCGTTCGCTCGGCGCGGACCGCGTCATCGACTACACGCAGGAGGACTTCACCCGGAGCGGCGAGCGCTATGACCTGATCTTCGATGTTCCCGGGAACCACGCGTTCGCCGATTGCCGGCGCGCGCTCAAGCCCGAGGGCACCTACGTGCTCATCGGGCACGACCGGTTCGGGGACGTGGGCAGCCGCTGGCTGGGAAGCCTGCCGCACTTCTTCAGGCTGATGGCGCTGTCCATGTTCCGGAGTCAACTGCCGAAGATGAGCTCATCGATGCCGAGCAAGCGGGACTCGATGGCCGTCTTGAAGGAGCTGCTGGAAACGGGGAAGCTCACGCCGGTCGTCGACCGGACGTTCGCGCTCGGCGAGGTCCCCGAGGCCATCCGCTATCTGACCGAGGGCGAGGCCCGGGGAAAGGTCGTCATCGTCATGTAGCGGGCCGCGCCCCGCCCGGGCCGGCCTCCACTGCCGGCCGGCGACGCCGAGCAACGCGCCGCAGGCCGGGGAGCGCGGCGAGTAAGGCGAGGCGGGAGAGGGGGCGCGGGGTGGTCATGAGGGGGCCTTCTCAGCGCTGTCGCGTGGTGTAGAGGCGGATCTCGATGCCGTCGGGGTCGGTGAGGCCGGAGATCAGCCAGCCGACGCTGCCTTCGGCGATCTTGCCATGCCGCTCGCCCAGCGCGTCAAGATGATCCGCCCAGGCCCGCAGCGCCTCCAGCGTCGGCACCCCGAGCGCGACCGGGTCGAACCCGCTGAGCCCCGCGGCCAGCCGCGGCTCCTCGCGCAACGCCAGCATCACCGTCCCCGCCGGGTCGCGCAGCGCCACCCCGCGCAGCACGCCGGCCTCGACGAACTCGATGGCCACGTCGAGGCGGAGCACCCGCCGATACCACTCCAGGCTCTTGCGCACGTCGGACACGGGCAGCTTGACGTGGTGGAATCCGCCCAGCTCGACCATCGAGCACCTCCATGATCCAGGCGAGCCTCTATATTAGAGTCACACTTTAAAGTGATACTCCAAATCGACGACCGGAGTCAAGGAGCGCTGTCGTTGCGCACCCAAGATGGCAAGTGTGAGTGCACTGGCCGAGGCGGGGCACCAAGTCAGGTGCAGATCGACACCACTCCGCTGGATGTCCTGGTGGTCTTGGATGACGGAGTGATGGGGCGCGTCGAGTTGACGATCGCGGTCGATGTCGCCACCCGCACCATCTGCGCGGCCGCCGCACTCACCACGCCCAGGACGAATACGACCCCACCTGATCAACTCCGCTCGCTAGAAAGGCCGCCCTAATGTAGATCATCCACGTGTGCGGAGGGCCTGGACGGCGGCGGTGATTGCCTTCCTGTGGTAGCCACTGGTGGGCATGGTGGCGCCGTGGGCCTGGCGGATGATGCCCTGGGAATCAAGGAGGATGCTGCCTGACTGCTGCAGCGAGCCGAAGACCTTTCTGCTCAGGCCGATCATCTCGTGCGGGGTGCTGTGGCGGCCGGTGAGGACGGGGAACGGGATCTGACGCTTGGCCTTCCACTCGGCCGCTGCTTGGCGGTCCTCGGGAACGGCGACAAGCACTCGGACGTTGTCGGCAGCGAGCTCGTCGCGGCGCCGGATGAGGTCTTGGACGTGTCGGTTGCAGACCGGGCACGACGTCGACCGCATGAAGTAGATGAGCACAGCATGATTGCCCTGGTAGTCGGACAGGCGGACGGCCTGGCCGTCGGTGTCTTCCAGCACGACGTCGGGCGCGGGCGATCCAGTTTCAAGCATGGCGGAACTCCTCTTCAACTCGGGTTGTGGAAATACGGTCTGCCCAGGTCAGGCGCTAGCGGGTTCCGCGGTCGTGCGGCTCGCCCATGGCGTCGGTCTTTCCGCCCAGGCCGAGCCGTACCGTGCTACGTGCCCGGTGTAGCTGGGACTTCATCGCGGCGTTGCTCAGGCCGAGCCTCTCTGCGACTACCCGCCCTGGGTAGCCCAGGACGTCCCGCATGATCAACACTCTGCGCTGAACGTCCGGCAGCTCGCTGATCGCCTGCGCGACGATCTCGGCTTCCAGACGCCGGATGACCTCCTCCTCGGCCGACGTCACCAGACCGGCGCCAGCCTCGTCATAGCGATCGAACAGCAGCCGAGCCCGGCGCAGGCACTCATTCCGGACAATTCGGAACATCCACGATGCCAGTGCCCCGGTAGCGCGGAGTGAACCGATCTTCCGGTAGAGGATGATCAGCGCTTCCTGCGCGGCGTCCTCAGCATCCTGCGGGGACGCGCAGAGATGCTCCGCGAAGCGCCGCACATGAGAATGGGCACCATGGACCACCGCAGTGATCGACTCTCGATCACCAGCCTGTGCGGCCTCGATGAGCCGCGTGCTCACCCAGCCGCGGTCAGCCACGTCCGCGCCCTTGCCACCGGAACGAGGTCGTGAACAGTGCCTGCCGCACAGCCGGCATCACTACGTCACTCATCCGAATCTCCTTCCCAGCGTGACCGTCATCCCATAAGAGGCCCCCACACCGCGAAAGGATTCACCGTCTCAGGATCAATCTCGCTTGGCGCACCCCGAGCAGTACGCCGACAAGCAGCCTGTCCCCGAAGAGGAGCTGCACCCAACGCCGAAGCGCGACCAGCCTCAGTCCGTCAACCCCCGGGAACTTCCGGGCCGGACCACTTAGTTGGGCGGGGTCGAAGCGGCCGTCGACCGCGGTCCAGCCGCCGTCCACGTAGAGGACCGAGCCGGTGACGAAGCTGGCCGCGTCGCTCGCCAGGTAGACCACGGCCCCGGCCATCTCCTCGGCCCGGGCCCACCGGCCGAGCGCGCTCTTGGCC
>NZ_JBEZFS010000049.1:0-47749 GCF_040649575.1 Nonomuraea sp. NPDC048916 | reverse complement strand
GGGCGATCGCCCAGACGTAGTCGACGGGGCGGCGGCGCGTCATCGCGCCCGAGTCCGCTTTCATGACGGGGTCGGTGGTGGTGGCCATGACGGCCCCCTTTCAGTTCCGGGTCATTGTCTTTGGCACCTCGATCACACCGTGTCCGGACCCGGCAGGTCAGGATGGCCAGGACGCCGAGCCCCGCGAGGCCCGCGAGGGCCGCGACGAGCGGCGGGGGCGCCTGCTGGACGAGCATGAAGGACCCCATGGCCAGGACGAACCAGCCGAAGGCGCGGCGCAGCCGGTCGCCGTCGATCCGCCCGGCCAGCGTGCCGCCGAGCAGGCCCCCGGCCACGGCGGCGGCGGCCACCGGCAGCGCCAGCGACCAGTCGATCGTGACGCTCTGCAGGTAGCCGGCCAGGCCCGCCAGCGACTTCATCGCGATGACCAGCAGCGAGGTTCCCACGGCGATGCCCATCGGCAGGCCGCCGAGCAGGACCAGCGCGGGGACCACCAGGAAGCCGCCGCCGGCGCCGACCAGTCCCGTGACCACCCCGACGGCCACCCCCTCCACGACCACGTGGGCGAGGGGCAGGTCGGAGCCGGGCCGCCGGGGTTCCCGGGTGCGGCGACCCCGGATCATGGCGATCGCGGTGGCCGACATCATGATGGCGAAGCCGGCCAGGAGCAGCGATTCGGGCAGGTGCGGCCCGAGCAGCCCGCCCCCGTAGGCGCCCGCCATGCCGGCCAGCCCGAAGATCAGCCCGGTCCGCCACCGGATCCGCCCGGCTCGGGCGTGACCGACGGCGGCGGCCAGGCTGGTGACGGCCACCACGAACAGTGAGACCGCGATGGCCGTCTTGGCCGGGAGCCCGGCCAGGTAGATCAGCAGGGGCACGGTCAGGATCGAGCCGCCGCCTCCGAACAGGCCCAGGGTCACGCCGACCGCGACGGCGGCCGCGAGAGTGACGACGATCATCTCAATACCCCCAGGGGTATGTGGAGGTCATGATTTCGCGGGGCATCGGCCCAGCTGCGCGATGGTCGCGTCGACGTCCACGCCGCCGCCCCGGTTGTAGGGGAGCCGGGCCAGCAGCATGCCCATGGCGCAGGTGTCGGTGAGGGCCGCGATGGTCAGCCCGGCTCCGACCAGTCCGGCCACGATCGTCGCCGCGGGCACCCAGGCGCCGGCCACGACGGAGGCGAGCACGATGCCTCCCGCCGTGAGGCGGACCTGACGCTCCAGGCTCCACTTCTGCCGGCCCCGGTTGACCGGTGCGCCGGCCGCGATCCAGGCGTTCATGCCCCCGTCGAGCACGGCGACGTCGGTCAGGCCCGCGCCTTCCAGCGCCTCCCGCGCCTTGGCCGCGCGCCCGCCGGCCTGGCAGATCAGCACCATCGTGCCGCCGGCGTCGGTGACGATGCGCCGCAGATGGGCGTCGACCTGGTCCAGCGGCAGGTTGAGCGCGCCGGGGATGTGCGCGGTGCCGAACTCCGCCGGGGTGCGGACGTCGACGACGAGTACGTCGGGGTTGGTGGCGACGAGCGAGCGCATGGCGTCGACGCCGATGAGCGATGTGCGGTCCACGTGGTGTCTCCTGTTCCGTGGTGAATCGTGGGTCATGGATGGGGGATGTGGTGTTGGTCGTCACGCGTGGTCTGGTCCGGGCCATGGATGGGGGCCGGTCCTGTATCGCGTGATGCGGTATGGGTGACCGCGTGGTCGTGGGTCAGGTCGCGTTGCCCGCGCGGAGGGCGGTGGCGACGTCCGCGATGCCGGCGCCGTCCAGCACGACCGGCTGGTGCCCCTCGCGGGCCAGCATGGTGGCCGCGATGGTCGCCCGCCTGCCCGTCGCGCAGGCCACGAGCACCGGCCGCTCCTTGTCGAGCCCGGCCGGCAGGCCCTCGGTGACCAGGTCGGCCACGAATCGCTCGACCGCGCCGGCCACCCGGGCCTCCTCCCGCTCCGTGGGCATGCGCACGTCGAGCAGCTGGGCTCCCGGCTGCGCGAGCCGGGTCAGGAAGTCGGGCAGGCCGGCGACCGTGAAGCGCTGGGTGGCGGATTCGCCCAGATCACGGATGATCCCGCGGACGGTGTCGATGCCGATCCTGGCCAGTTGGGTGATCGCCTCGGAGGTGTCCTGGCCGGGCTCGGCGACCAGCGCGATCGGCGCCTGGTACGGCAGCAGCCAGCCGGCCCAGCTGCCGAAGTCGGTGTTGAGCTCGATGCCCAGCGAGCCGGGCAGCATGCCCGCGGCCTGGGTCGCGCGGGGCCGGATGTCGACCACCTGCGTGTCCGGCGGCACGTCGGCCGGGGACAGGTCGGGGGCGGTGACCTGGGGCATGGGAGGCACGCCCAGGATGTTGGCCGGGCCCATGTGACGGTAGAAGGCGGGGATGGGCAGGGGGGCGGCGAGCAGCCGGTCGGCGAACTCCTCGACCTCGCCGATGCCCACCATCGGGTTGCCGTCCAGCTCGGCTCCGATGGTGGAGGTGTGGCGCCCCGCGCCGGTCGTGGTGCAGAACGAGCCCTCGCCGTGCGTGGGGAACAGGCCCACCTCACGGGGCAGCTTCGCCAGCCGGCGCAGCGAGCCGTGCTGCAGCCTGGCCAGCGAGCGCGCCCGCTCGGGCCCCAGCAGGTCGGGACGGCCGGCGGAGGCCACGAGCAGGCTGCCGCCGGAGAAGACGGCGACCGGTTCGCCGTCCACCAGCATCAGATAGCTGGTGTGCTCGGGGGTGTGGCCGGGCGTGTGGATGGGCCGGATGGTCAGGCCGTGGCCGGCCTCGATGTCCTCCAGGTGGAAGGCGGGCGTGTGCCGGTAGGCCGCCGCGGCCGCCGCCGGCAGCACCAGCTCGGCACGGGTGCGGAGCGCGGCCTGCTCGCCGCCGGAGACGTAGTCGTTGTGGAGGTGGGTCTCCAGCACGAAGCGAAGCTCCAGGTCGCGCTCTTCCGCGACGCGGAGGAACCGGTCGATGTCGCGCTGCGGGTCGATGAGGATCGCCCTGCCCTCGTGGACGAGCAGATGGGTCTGGTCGCCCAGCCCGTCCGTGCGGAAAGAGATGACATCCATGGAGCGCCCTTCCTTGGGAAAAATACCCCGGGGGGTATAGAGATGGTAAAAAAGTGGGCGGACTCTCGCCCGCCCGTTGCCCGTCTACGCGAGCGCCAGGAACAACTTCTCCAGCTCGGCCGCGCTCATCGGCGGCTGCTCGCCGCGCTCCTGGGCGGCATGGCAGTGTCGCAGGCCGGTCGCGACGATCTTGAACCCGGCCCGGTCGAGCGCCTTGGAGACCGCGGCCAGCTGGGTGAGCACCTTCGTGCAGTCCTCGCCCGCCTCGATCATCGAGATGACTCCGGTGAGCTGTCCCTGTGCGCGACGCAGTCGTGTCACAGCGTCTCCGAGCATGGCCTCGTTCAGTTCCATGCCTTCACCATACCCGGGGGGGTATGAGACCTGCAAATCAGGACCAATGACAGGAAGGACGTGACCTTCGCCCCGGCTTCCCGTGCGCGCGGACCTGTGACGGTGAGAGGGGAGACGGACTCCCCGGGAGTGAAGCCGAGGTGACACCCATGCCCGCGGTCATCGTCGAAGACTTACGCAAGCACTACGGCTCGGTCCGGGCGGTCGACGGGGTCACCTTCACCGTCGAGCCCGGCGAGGTGTTCGCCCTGCTCGGTCCGAACGGCGCCGGCAAGACGACGGTGGTGGAGATCCTGGAAGGGCATCGCGACCGCGACGGCGGGACGGTGTCGGTGCTCGGGTTCGACCCGGCGACCGGCGGCCGTGACTACCGCGAGCGGATCGGCATCGTGCTGCAGGAGGCCGGGTTCGAGGACGAGTTCAGCGTCGCCGAGTCCGTGCGGCTGTTCTCCGGGTTCTACCCGCACGGCCGCGATCCCGACGAGGTGATCGAGCAGGTCGGGCTGAAGGACAAACGGGACGCCCGGGTGCGCACCCTGTCGGGCGGCCAGCGCCGCCGCCTCGACCTGGCGCTGGGGCTCGTGGGCAGGCCGGAGCTGCTGTTCCTGGACGAGCCCACGACCGGATTCGACCCGTCGGCCCGGCACCGCGCGTGGGAGCTGGTCGACGGGCTGCGCTCGTCGGGCACCACGATCCTGCTCACCACGCACTACATGGACGAGGCCCAGCGCCTGGCCGACCGGGTGGCGGTGCTCAAACAGGGCAGGCTCGTGGCCCTCGGCACGCCCGAGGCTCTCGGCGTCTCCGGCGACCAGGGCAGCGTGCTGGCCTTCCGGCTGCCGCCGGCCACCGTGGTCGCCGACCTGCCGGCCCTGGCCGGGGAGGTCGAGGCGCACGGCGCGGCCATCGCCGTACGGACATCGAGGCCCGCGCACGACATGCACACCCTCACCGGGTGGGCGCTCGAACGCGGGGTGGAGCTGGACTCCCTGACGGTGACACGGCCCACCCTGGAGGACGTCTACCTGGAGCTCACCGGCGAGAAGCCCGCCGGTGAGGTGCTGACATGAACGCGCGGCTGGTGCTCGGCCTCGTCCGGCACGAGACCGTGTCGTTCTTCCGGGCCCCGATCGCCGCCGTCTTCACCATCGCGCTGCCGATGATGATGATGGTGATCCTGGGGGCCGGGGTGGGCAACGCCGTGATCGAGGCCCGGTCGGGGGTCCGGGTGATGCAGTTCGTCATCCCGGTGCTGGCGGTGTTCGGCATCGCCCAGGCGTGCTTCGGCGCGCTCGCGATCCACCTGGCCGACCTGCGCGACCGCGGCTACCTGAAGCGGTTGCGCGGCACCCCCGTGCCGGCCTGGGCGGTGGTCTCCGGCCTGGCCGGGGCCGCTCTGGTGGTGTCGCTGGTCACCGTCGTGCTCCTGCTCGGCACCGGGATGATCTTCTACGACCTGCGGCTCGTGGGGCGGACGCTGGCCGCGCTGGCCCTGACCCTGCTGGTGGGAGCCGCGTGCTTCACCGCGCTCGGCTTCGCGCTGGTGGCCCTGGTGCGCGGGACGGCGGTGCAGATGGTCGGCACCGGACTGCTGGTCGCGCTGGCCTTCGTCTCCGACATCTTCCTGCAGGACGCCCCGCTGCCCCGCTGGCTGGACGTCATCGGCTGGATCTTCCCGCTGCGGCACTTCGCCAACGCCGTCGGCGACGACCTCAACCCGTTCCTGACCGGAGCGGGGTTCCACGGTGACCACCTGGCCGTGCTCGCCGCGTGGGGGATCGCCGGCGCCGCTGTGGCGCTCTGGCGCTTCGAGTGGGAACCACGGCCGGAGTGGCTCGCCGCGGCCAGAGCCCGCCGCACCCGCCGCACCCGCCCGACCGGCCTGACGCGCCCGGTCCAGCCGACCGGCCCGACCGGCCCGACCGGCCCGCTTCGGACCTCTCAAGCGGCCGGCCCGGTTCCCAGCGCCCGGCCGGAGCCGTCGGCCGGGCGACTGGAGCCGCCGGGCGGGCGGCCGACGGCGGTGCGGCTGGTGCGCGCCCAGGTGGCGCACGCGCTCTCGCGGCTGCGCCGTGACCCGGCCACCGCGTTCTTCACCGCGATCCTGCCGGTGCTGATCCTCGTGCTGATCTCACTGGTCTTCGGCGACGTGCGGATGCAAGGGGTACGGCTCGCGCAGTTCATGATCGCCTCCATGATCACCTATGTGATCGGGATCGCCGGCTACGTCAACCTGGCCGAGTCGATCAGCACCGACAAGGACCGGGGGATCGTCAAGCGGCTGGCGGGCACGCCGCTGCCCCGGTGGGCCTACTACACGGGCGTGGCGGCCACCGGGCTCTGCGTGACCCTGGCCGCCTCCGTCGTCCTGGTCGCGGTGGCGGTGTTCGGCTTCGGCGCGGAGGTGCGGCCCGGCATGCTCCCCGGGGCCCTGGTGGCGATCGTGCTGGGGGTCGCCTGCTTCTCGGTGCTGGGCGCGCTGGTCGCCACGCTGGTCTCCAAGGGAGTCACGGCGAACGCGATCACGCTGAGCACGTTCCTCCTGCTCGCCTTCGTCTCGGAGGTGTTCGTGGTCGGCGGGACCCTGCCCGCCGGGCTGCGCACGATCGGCGACCTCTTCCCCGTCAAGCACACCGCCCTCGCCCTGCTGGCCGCGCTGGATCCGGCCGGTCGGCCGTGGCCGTGGACGGACCTCGCCGTGCTCGCGGGCTGGACGGTCGCGGGCGTCCTGGCGATCGCCGTCGTGACACGGTGGCGGAACGCCACGCGCTGACCGATCACCCGTGCCCGCGCCGCCGGCGGATCGCTCGCCGCGCGCTCGCCGCGAGTGAGGGCGAAGGTCACCAGGACGCGGGACCTCGGCCACGATCGCCGGACGCGATCGGGCGTCATGGTGAAGGTGAACATCCGATGGCAGAACGGGGGAGCGACCGTGTTGACCGGAGAAGCCGCTGACTACCTGGTCCAGATCGGCGTGACGCCGTTGCTCACCGCCCGGGAGGAGATCGAGCTGGCCCGGCGGATCGAGGCCGGGGTCTACGCCGCGCACCTCGTCAAGGAGGGCGTCGTCCGGCCCGGCCTCGAAGCCGTGGTGGCCGACGGGCGGGCCGCGCGAGACCACATGATCCGCGCGAACCTGCGGCTGGTGGTGTCGATCGCCAAACGCTACGCCCACCGCGGCCTGTCCCTCGCCGACGTAATCCAGGACGGCAACCTCGGCCTCATCCAGGCCGTCGAGCGCTTCGACCACACCCGTGGCACCAGGTTCTCCACCTGCGCCACCTGGTGGATCCGCAAGGCGATCCATCAGGGCCTGGAACAGGTCCCGGCCGTGCGGCTGCCGACCGGCGTGCGCGACCGGCTCGCCGGGATCGCCCGCGCCGAGGCCACGCTCACGCACCGGCTCGGCCGCGAGCCCACGTGGCACGAGGTGGCAGAGGAGACCGGGCAGGACGAGAGGAAGATCTCCGCGCTGCGGACGCTGCCGCGTGAGTGCGTCAGCCTGGACACGGTCGTGAGGGAGGGGCAGCCTCCGTCGAGGCTCGGCGACCTGATGGAGGACGTGCGCGGCCCCACACCCGAGCAACACGTGGAAGGCCAGGCCCTGCGCGACGTGCTCGGCTCGCTGATGGGCGGGCTGGCGCCGCGCCAGGCCCTGATCCTCAGACTGAGGTACGGCCTCGACGGCCACGCCCGGCACACCCGCTCCCAGGTCGCCGAGCGGGTGGGCCTGACCGGCCAGTGGGTGCGGGAGCTGGAGAAGGAGTCGCTGGACCGGCTGCGCCACCACGGGCGCCGCATGGGGCTGTGCGCCTGGGCGGGCTGAGCACCCGTGACCGTGCCCGAAGGTCCCGAACGACGGGGACCTTGGCCCGTATCGCCCTTCCCGCCCGGTTGCGATCCTGAGAGTAAGCGGACACCTCGAACGAGGAGGTCAACATGCACACGGTCCTGACTCCCGGCGGCCCTTGGGACGGATGGGGACACATGTGGGGCAACGGGTTCGGATGGCTCTGGGGAGGTTTCATGATGCTGGTCTGGATCGGCCTGATCGCCCTGGTGGTGTGGCTCGTCGCGCGCGCCGTCTCCGGCACGCGCACCGGCCCGCCACCCGAGCGCACCGGAACCGAACGAGCGCGGGACGTGCTCGCCGAGCGCTACGCACGCGGCGAGATCTCCACCGAGGAGTACCAGGACAGGCTCACGCATCTCAGCTGACCGTCGAGCCCGCGAGGGGAGCGCACGACCATGAAGGGCACCGTGACCGGGAGCCTGCATCGAACGCGTCGCGGCGCGGATCCCGGTCTTCCGCGTCGTGGCCGGCGATCGGGCGCGGGGATAGCGGGATGACGACCCGCCGCTACCCGGATTCGAGGTGGGACCCATGACCGATCCACTCGGAGTCGTCCTCGGTTACGACGGCTCGGACTTCTCCATGCAGGCCCTGGACTGGGCGATCGACGAGTGCGAGCTGCGCAAGCTGCCGCTGACGCTCACCCACGCGTGGCGCTGGCCGTACGGCGAGGCGTCCGAGGAGGCCAAGCAGCACCTGCGCAAGGCGGCCGAACACGTGCTCCACCACGGCGCCGAGTGCGCGCGCTCGTCCAGCACGATCACCGACGTCATCGCCGACCTGTACGAGGGCTCGCCCGCCGAACGGCTCGTCGAGCTGTCCTCGGGCGCCGAGCTGCTCGTGATCGGTTGCCGCGGCCTCGGCGCGCTGGCCCGGTCGGTGGTCGGCTCCGTCACCGCCCACGTCGCGGCCCATGCGAGCGCCCCGGTGATCGTGGTGCGCGGTCCCGGCCCGCTCCCGAAGCCGGTGAACCCCGGTCCCGTGGTGCTGGGCTTGAGCCCGGCCACGCCCGACGAGGCGCTGGAGTTCGCCTTCGGCGAGGCCGCCCTGCGGCAGCTGCGGCTGGTGGCCGTGCACGCCATGCGCCCGCCCGCCTTGGCGTGGGGCGTGGCGATGGCCCCGCTGCCCGACGCCGAGGTCTTCACCCAGGCGGCACGGGAACGGGTGAAGGAGCGCCTGGCACCGTGGCGCGAGAGGTTCCCCGAGGTCGTGACCGAGCCGCGCGCCATCGTCGGCGCGGCCAGGGAGGTCCTGGTCGCCGCGTCGGACGGGGCGAGCCTCGTCGTCGTCGGAGCGGACCGCGGCCGGCACCGCCACGGCAACCTGGGCACGGTCGTCCGCGCGATGGCCGAGCACGCCTCCTGCCCCGTCGCCGTCGTGCCGGCGCCTCAGGCGCGACGGCCTGGGGAGGCGGGCGAGGAGCCCACCGAACGGCAGAGCTGACCCGTGGCCGGCTCCATGCGAAGCGTTGCCAGGTGTAGCGACGCCACTCCGGGCGTTGCCGATGGGAAGGGCCCGATATAGCGTTGCTACCTATGAGGGCAGAGACGCTCAAAGGCCACCTCGACGGGTTGCTGCTGGCCGCGCTCGAAGACGGGCCGCGGCACGGCTACGCGGTCAAGGAGGCGCTCCGCGATTCCACCGGTGGCCGCATCGACCTGCCCACCGGCACCGTCTACCCGGCGCTGCACCGGCTGGAGCGCGCCGGCCTGATCTCCGGCAGCTGGTCGGTGGTCGGCGGGCGGCGGCGGCGCGCCTACGAGCTGACCGAGGCCGGACGCACCGCGCTCAGCGGGGAGCGGGCCGGCTGGCAGGAGTTCGCGAGCGCGGTCACGGCCGCGATGGGAGCCCGGCCGTGGCCGGCCACGAGCTGATCACCGCCCAGCTGGAGCTGCTCGCGGCGCGGCTGCCGGCCGACGCGGTGGACGAGCTGGCCGACGGGCTCTGGCAGGCGTACGAGACGCGGCTCGGCCTCGACGGCGACCCCGAGCGGGCCGCGCGGGCCGCGATCGCCGAGTTCGGCGATGCCGACACGGTCACGGCCGCGTTCCTGCGCGAGTCGCCGTGGCGCCGCGCCGCCCTGACCCTGCTGGCCACCGGCCCCGTCATGGCCCTGGTCTGGGGCGCTGCCCTGCTCACCCTCGACGTCCGGACCTGGCCGATCCCGCTGGCCGTCAAACTCGGCTACGGCCTGGCGCTGCTCGCGGTCGCGGCCACGCTGCTGCTCGTGGCCCGGGCGCGGCTCGCCTACCGGCCGGCCCGCCCGGCGGTCGTCGCGGCGGCGTTCGGGCTGCTCGTGCTCGACCTCTCGATGCTCGCCGCCGTCACCCACCTGACCGAGGCACCGCCGTGGCCCGTGGCCCCCGCCGTGCTGGCCGGCCTGGGCCGGATCCTGCTGACCGTCAGGACACTGCCCGCGATCCTCCGGCGTGGCGCCTGACCGGCGGAGCGCCCGGCACGCCGGTCCCGGCCCAACCGGCTCCACCGGCCCGGCCGAGCCGTCCGTATGCGGCTACGCGGGGGTACGTCCGCATCGTTCGGGCCAGAAATGTTAAAAGCAATCGCTCGCCGGCACCTGGCTCAGGTCGCGGGGCCGGGCACTGTTCAGGCGTCCTGCTCCAACTGCCCGGTCAGCTCCTCGGCACGCCGAGCCCCCCAGTGATAACCGATCTCCCAGCTCATCTGCTCGCCCCGGGTGGTCGAATCCCACGCCGCCTCGAGGTCGCGGAGCCGGTGATGCGTCTCGGCGATCAGAAGGTGCACGTCGATCTCCGCGATGCGGTACCCGCCGGCCATGGCCATGGTGAGCGCCTGCTTGAGCTCGGCGAGGACCGCGGCGTCGGATGTGCCGAAGCGCAGGTCCCAGCGGCAGCGGCCCAGCATGGCGCCGATCAGGACGTCTCGCCGGGTGATGCCGCGGGCGATGCGGAAGGCCTGCTCGTACCACTGGCGAGCCCTGCCGGCGTCGCCGGCGTGGAGGGCGAGGTCGCCGAGCCCCGTGAGGCAGCCGGCCTCGTCGCCCCGCCAGCCCGCCGCCCGGCACACTTCGAGGTTGACCTCGTGCACCCGACGCGCCTCGTCGGCCCGGCCGAGATGACGGAGATAGTCCGCGTAGCGGATGCCGCTGGAGCTGTAGAGGGCGGGAATCGGAGTGTGCTCGCGAGCGATGCGGAGCGCGGCGGCGAAGGCCTCACCCGCCTCGTCCGTCCGCCCTTCCAGGTGCGCGAGGGCGCCGCGCAGGGTTTCGGCGACCAGCACGTCCTCCTCGTCCGCGGCACGGCGGGCGAGCTCGAACGCTTCGTTCACGATCGGACCGCAGGCCGGCAAGGCGCCCAGGCTGAGATGGAGTTCGGCCATGTTCTGGCAGCTCACGGCGGCGTCATGCCAGGCCCCGACCGCCCTGAACGCCTGCGTGGCGCGTCGCGTCGCGGCGGCCGCCTCGCGCAGCCGGCCCAGCATCTGCAGGCACGTGGCGACCTCGTGCTGGATCCACCCCCGGGAGGCTCCGTCGCGGACCAGGGGCCGGCGCATGAGCTCGCCCCGTGGATAGAAGTCGGAGAAGACGGTGAGGGCTGACTCGTAGGCGCCGAGCTCTCGGGTGATCAGGCCGCGCTCGCCCTCGTACAGCCGCTCGTGGACAAGGTCGCAGGCCTCGTCGTGGATGCCCGCCCGGCAGGCGTGGTGGACGGCCTCCACCGCGGCGCCGAGATCTTCGAGTGTGCGGACCCCGGCGACGGGGGCCGACGACGACAGGTAGTAGTCGACGGCTCTCCGGTGCAGCGCACGGCGCGCCTCGTCGTCCGTGGCCTGGCCGCCGAAGAAGGCGCGTACCAGAGGGTGCATGCTGGTGCGGCCCGACGCGTCCCGGCGGACGATCCTGGCCGCGATGAGATGACGGAACACCGCCGACCGGGCCCGCTGCCATTCCAGGCCGCCCTCCGCCCACGGGGTGTCGGGGAGGATCAGGCGAAGCGCGTCATCCGGGATCGGCGTGCGGAAGACGCTGTAACGGACGAGAAACGTCCGCTCCTCCTCGGAGAGGCACGCGTCGTACTCCCTGAGGATCCTCCGGACGAGCACGTCGCGGGGCAGGTCAGGGTCTGGGGCGGGCAGCGACGTCACCCTTCGCACGTCGCCGTTGTGCCGGGTCATCAGGTAGGCCGCGACCAGGCTGAGGGTGAGCGCGTGCCCGCCCCAGTCGCGCACCACCTGTTCGACGGACGGCTCGGGTCCGTAGATGCCGAGCTTCCTCAGCAGTTCCTTACCCGGCTCGATCTCCAGGGGCTCCACGTCCACCTGGTGATGGGTCACGTACGGGATGAGGTCGAAGACCGGAGCCCGGGTCGTGATCAGGCACATGGACGTGTGGTCCGGCGTCGCGAAGAACGTCAGGAAATCTCGGAGATCGGCACTGGTCACGGAGCCGTAGTGGTCACCCTCCTGATGTTGCATCACCTCGAAGCCGTCCAGGACGAACAGGAACCGCCGCAGGCCGAGGAGCCCCGCCACGCACTCGGCCCTGGCCCGCCCGTCCGGAAGCTCGTCCGGGGAGATGCTTCCGCCGCTGACGAAGTCGAGAGCGGCCTCGAGGAAGTCGTCCGCGCTGGCGCGCTCGGTGAAACTCCACCAGAAGACGCTGGGCTGCTCCTCCTCGGGCGAGGACGCGCTCATCTGGTCGATCCACCGGCGGGCGATGCTGGTCTTGCCCTCGCCGCCGAAGCCGACAAGGCTGACCACCAGCAGCTCGTCGTCGCGCGCGCACTCACCCAGCTCCTGGAGGAGGCCGTCGCGACCGACCCATTCGGGGAGGGGCAGCGGCGCGAAGTCCATGTGGCGCGCCGCGAGCCGTGGGCGCGCACGGCCGATCAGAGTCGGCTGGACATGGGCGGGCTCGGCCCTGACGAGCGGGAGCGGGTCGCTCCGCAGATCCACACGAAGGGGTGAGAGCTCCAGCAGCCCCGCGTTGACGGCCCAGGCGGTGTCTCGGTCCTTGCCGGAGACCTCGGCGATCCATGTCTCCGTCACAACCCCGACCACCAGATTCCGCTCGACGTCCAGAACGGCGGCGCCGCTCATCCCGGCATCGATGTGCTTCGACTCCAGTTGCACGGGATCGAGCAACAGGCGCCGGTCGGCGGGGGCCTCCACCTCACCGAGGATGATCCCGCGCGCCCAGGCGCCGAAGTAACCGCCCAACAGGCGATACCCGTAACTGCGAAAGCCATGCCAGTGGGAGTCCTCGGCGGCTCCCAGGACGGCCACCCGCTCCGAGGACAACGGCAGGGGGCCGTCCACCTGGAGGCACACCAAGTCGTCATCACTGTCGGAGAAGCACGCGATGATCCACGCGGTGCGTAACTCGGCGGCCTCGGACCTGCGGCTGGAGGAGGGGAAGTAGACGCGGACCTTGGCCTCACGGCTCGCGCGCGGCTCCACCCCGCCCGCCCTCACGACGTGGGCGCAGGTGGCGACCAGGCCGCTACGGGAGATCACCACCCCGGTGCCGAGGACGGCCTGTCCTTCCGGATCCCGGATCTGAACGGTGAACTCCCTGACATCCTGCAGGATGACCTGTGGCGCGCCCGCCCCATCCGTCCGCTTCATGGCGTGCCACTCGGACCCCATGTCAGTGTCACCGTGACCGCCGCCTCGACGCCGGCCTTGGCGATGACGGCACCGGCCTCGGCGTCGAACTTGATGCCGAACTCCACCTGGACTCCATCGGGACGCACCGCGAGCTTCGCCACGGTGTCGCGCACGCGTTCGGCCATTCCGTGGATGGTGTCCATCGCCTGGTCGACCGCTTCGGCTGAGCGTGCCATCGCTTCCGGGGCGCTCAACGAGACCTGCCGTAATCCACCGCGCTGGCTGAACTCGACGAGGATCCTCTCTCCGGGTTCCCGCACAGGCGTCTGCGTCATGTGGTCTCCCCCTGCTCGAAACGGCCGGTCATCTCATCGGGGTGTCAGCTGTCCGCGGCCGTGGGAGGCGGAGAAGGCGCGGCCTCGGCCGGCTCGTCCTGGTCCGCACGCTTCTCGGGGTCCAGGTCCTTCCGGGTGGCGAGCATCTCCAGGACGCCCGGCGGCAGGCGCCCGTCAATGGCGGACGTCCTGCGCCTGGGGGTCTCTGGCGCGGCCTTTCCCTCGGGCTCGGCTCCGGGCACGGTTTCCTCCACGGGTTACCGCCTACGTCTGTCTCCCAGTGTCGTGCGCGGGATGGTGGAACGCCAGTGTGTTCGGCCCCTTGGCGCGTTCCGGCGCCTCGCGAGCCGTCAGGGCTGCTCCCCGCGCGCCCGGTCCAGGATCGCGCCCGCGTCGGGGGAGGGGTCGTCGCCGCGCCAGGCGATGTGCTGGTCGGGGCGGACGAGCAGGTAGTGGGCGCCGTACAGATCCGTGAGGTCGGGGCGGTGCAGGTGGAGCCGGCCGAACGGGACGCCACGCTCGCGGGCGGCGTTCTCCCAGCGCGCGTCGGCGGGCTCGGCCGCGATCTCGACCAGCGTGAACCCGGGCCCCAGCTCGTCGTAGAGCGAACGGTCGCGGCCCAGCCAGAGGTGCGGCAGCCGCCCGCCCGGCGCGCCCGACGGGCGGTAGACCGAGGTCCGCGACTCCGGGGAGGGGCCGTCGTCGGGCACGACCAGCGGCGAGCCGGCGTAGGTGGCGCCGAGCACGAAACCCAGCGTGTACGTCTCGCTGGACTTGGTCCGCCTGACCAGCTCGGCCGCCTTGAGCCGGGCCTGCCGCCCTTCCTCGGTGTCGTCGTCGAGCCCGGGACGGGCCAGCTCGCCGGTGAGGACGCGCATGTTGTTGGCCGCCTCGGCGATGGCCCGCACCGCCATCGGCCGCCGCTCGGTCTCGTAGCTGTCGAGCAGCCCGGCGCCGCCCCAGCCCCCCAGGTCGGCGGCGAGCTTCCAGCCGAGGTCGACGGCGTCGCCGATGCCGGTGTTGGCGCCGAACCCGCCCCACGGCGGGTTGAGGTGCGCCGCGTCACCGGCCAGGAAGCAGCGGCCCCGCCGGTAGCCGTCGGCCACCAGCATGCGAGACGTCCAGGGGTCCAGCAGGCGCACCTCCAGCGGGTGGTCGGCGCCGATCATCGTGTGCAGCGCCCGCTCCACCCACTGGGCGGTCGGGTCCTCGGGGGCGCCGATGATGATCGCCCACCAGGTGCCCTCGGTGTCGAGCGGCCCCATCAGGCCGTTGACCTCGGGGTTGACCACCCAGTACTGCACGGCCGGGCCGTGCGGGTGGGCCTGCGACAGCCCGGGCGCGGTGAACACGGCCTGCACGTTGCGGACCTCGTGGGTCTGGCCGGACAGCCGGATGCCCAGCTCGCGGCGGACGACGCTGCGCCCGCCGTCGGCGCCGACGAGGTAGCGGCCCCTGATCCGATGGCGCCGCCCACCGGCGTCGACGGCCTCGGCGGTGACGCCGCTCGCGTCCTGTTCGAGGCCGTCCACCGTCCAGCCCCAGCGCGCCGAGACCGTGGCGCGGCGGTCCAGGCAGCCGCGCAGCGCCTCCTCCACCCGGTTCTGCCCGCACCACTGCGCCGGTTCGGCCAGCTCGTTGCGCTGCATGTCGGACAGGCCGAAGATCCCGTCGAACCGCTCGATGCGGTGCCCGGTCAGGCTCGCGCAGAACACCGCCGTGTCCGACCAGCCGAACGGCAGCCGCGCGTTGTCACGGATCGCCCCGGCCACCCCGAGCCGGCGGAAGATCTCCATCGACCTCGGGTTGATCTGCTTGCACCGCGGCGAGCCCTGGCCCGCCTCCGGCCGCGGCTCCACGAGCACGCACTCGACGCCGCGTGACCCGAGCTCGTGGGCGAGGGTCAGGCCGACGGGCCCGCCACCGACGATCACGACCTCGGTCTCGATGGGTTCAGTCACTGTTGGCTGGCTTCTTTCCTGGTGGCCGGCCCGCTAGGAACCGGAGGGGCCGGTGATGGGGGTGCGCAGGACCCCGAGCCGTTCGGCGTCGACCTCGACGACGTCGCCCGGGCGCAGCAGCCAGGGCGGGTTGCGGACGTAGCCGACGCCCTCGGGGGTGCCGGTGGCGACGACGTCGCCGGGATGGAGGGTGAAGGTGCGGCTGATCAGCGACAGCACCTCGCCCACATCGAAGATCATGTCCTTGGTGTCGCCGTCCTGCACGAGCGTGCCGTTGACGCGGGTGCGCAGGCGCAGCCCGTCGCGCAGGTCGCCGACCTCGTCCGCGGTGACCAGCGGTCCCATGGGTCCGGTGCGGTCGCCGTTCTTGCCGAGCGTCCACTGCGTGGTCAGCTTCTGGGCGCGGCGGGCGGTGAGGTCGTTGAAGGTGGAGTAGCCCAGCACGGCGGCCCGCGCGGTGTCGGCGTCCACCTCGCGCAGCGGCGCGCCGACGTACGCGGCGATCTCGCCCTCCCAGTCGAGGCCGGCCTCGTCCACGGGGACCGGCGCGGGCACGCCGCCCACGCTCAGCGACGCGGTCCAGCGGCCGAACAGCGTCGGATGGTCCGGCACGGCGAACGCGCCCTCGGCGGCGTGGGCCCGGTAGTTGAGGCCGACGCAGATCACCCGGGCCGTCGGCGGCACCGGCGGGACGAGCCGCACGGAGCCGGCCGGGACACCGGCTCCGGGGGATTCGGCGGCCCGCGCGGTCCAGTGCCGGGTGTCCGACCAGAACCGGCCGACCTCCGCGATCGGATGGACCTCGTCGCCGTCGAGCCGGGCGACCTGGACCTGGCCGGCGCCGGGCAGGATCACCCCGACGAGCTTCACCGCTCCTCCGTCCAGCCGAGCGGGACCATCCGCAGATCGAACTCGATCTCCTCGAACGGCCCGTCCATCTCCCAGCGGCGCCGGTCGTCCGCGGAGTCGCGGCGCACGGGGTGGCAGATCAGCTCCGGCTTGACCGCGAAGGCCGCGTCGGAGTCCAGGTAGGGATCGCCGGCCAGGAACACATGGGTGGTCAGCGGCCGGTGGCCGGGGGAGGTGACCTTGACGTGCACGTGGGCGGGCCGCATCGGGTGCCGCCCGATCGCCTTGAGCAGGCGGCCGACGGTGCCGTCCGTCGGGACCGGGTAGCTGCTGGGCCGGACGGTGCGGAACCAGTAGCCGCCGTCCGGGCCGGCGGTCAGCAGGGCGCGCAGGTTGCCCAGGTCCTGGGTGTCGTCCTGGCTGTCGTACAGGCCGGTGTCGTTGGCCTGCCACACGTCGACGAGGGCTCCCGGCACCGGGGCGCCGTCGCAGTCGAGCACCCTGCCGTGCACCACGACCGGCGTGCCGCGCTCCCGCTCGGGACCGTGGCTGATCCAGTCGCCGAGTTCGCGGGGCGGGGCCGGGGAGTGGAACGGGCCCTGCACCGACGAGGGCGTCATCGTGCCGGGGCCGGAGTGGTTCACGTCGTCGACCGCGGTGGTCAGGCCGAGCATGTCGGACAGCAGGATGAACTCGTCGCGATGCGGGCCGCACCACCGCTGCCCGGTCTCGGCCAGGAAGCCCAGGCCGGTCAGCCACTCGCGCTCCGTCGGGCGTACCTCGGCCACGAAGGCGTGCAGGTGGGTGATCAGCGAGGAGACGACCTCGTTCAGCCGCTCGTCGGGGCCGTTGACCCCGCGTAGAACCTGCCGCAGCAGCGGGTCGTCATCAGGCGCGTGCATAACACCCGTACCTTTCGCCGGTTTATTCAACCCAGGAGCGTAGCGTCAGACCAGGGCGAGAGCCAGTGATCTGGTAGATTCGCGCAGGTGGTTATCGGTGCACCCCAGACACGGGCCGAAGCCCTTGCCGCCGACATCGAACGCATGATCACCGAAAAGGGCCTCGGGCCGGGCGATCCGATCGGCACGATGGACGAGTTCCGCGACCGCTCCGGATTCGGCCGCGCCACGATCAGCGAGGCCGCGCGGCTCCTCAGCGATCGGGGCACCGTGCAGATCCGCCCAGGGCGCGGCGGCGGGCTGTTCGTGGCCGACCCCAACCCGGTCGTCCGGCTCCGCCACACCCTGCTCACCGTCCGGCGCCAGCCCACCACGGTCGCCGACGCCATCGCCGTACGCGAGGCGCTGGAGCTCCTGATCACCACCGACGCCGCCCGCCACCGCACCGCCCAGGACATCGCGGCCCTGCGCAAGCTGCTGACCAGGCTCAGGCGTGCCGCGGCCGGGGGCGCCGACCGCTTCATGCGGGCCAACTGGGAGCTGCACGAGCGGATCGCCGAGATCACCCCCAATCCGCTCGCCCGCGCCGTCTACCTCAGCATGTCCCGCTGCATCGCCGACCTGGCCACCCGCGCCGACGCGGACCCCGACGGGCCGGACGACGGCTACCTCGACCTGCGGGTCGAGATCCACGCCGAGCTGGTCGAGGCCATCGCCGCCGGCGACGTCGAGCGCACCACCGCGGCCACCGAGCGGCACCGCGGGTCGGGCACCATGAGACTGTGACCGAAACCGGAGGGCCGTTCGAGTCGCTGGCCGGGCTGCTGGCCGGTGGCGGGGTGGTGGTGCTCAGCGGGGCGGGCCTGTCAACGGAGTCGGGGATCCCCGACTACCGGGGTCCCACGGGCCGTGCCCGGCGGGCCGAGCCCATGACCTACCAGCGGTTCGTCGGCAGCGCGGAGGCACGGCGGCGCTACTGGGCGCGCAGCCACGTCGGCTGGCGGCACATCGGCGGGGCGGTCCCCAACGCCGGGCATCGGGCGGTGGCCGAGCTGGAGCGGCGCGGGCTGCTCGACGGCATCGTCACCCAGAACGTCGACGGCCTGCACCAGGCGGCCGGCGCGCGTGGGGTGATCGAGCTGCACGGCGGGCTCGACCGGGTCGTCTGCCTGTCGTGCCGGGAGCGGACCCCTCGCCGGGAGCTGGAGCGCCGGCTGCGGGCGGCCAACCCCGGCTGGGACGCCGGCGGCCACGTCAACCCCGACGGCGACGCCGCGCTCACCGACGACCAGGTCGAGGGGTTCCGGGTGGTCGACTGCGCGGCGTGCGGGGGCCTGCTCAAGCCCGACGTGGTGTTCTTCGGCGAGAACGTGCCCCGGCCCCGGGTGGAGGAGTGCTTCGCGCTGGTCGACGGTGCGCGGGCGGTGCTCGTGCTCGGGTCGTCGCTGGCGATCAGGTCCGGGCTGCGGTTCGTCAGCAGGGCCGCCGCGCTCGGCCTCCCAATCGCCATCGTCAACCAGGGGCCGACCGGCGGCGACGCCGACGCCGTGCTGACCCTGGACGCGCCGCTCGGCGAGACGCTGACCGCCCTCACGGCCCGGCTCGCGGCCGTCCGGCCGGTGATCGGCCTTGGGGCCGGTGCCGGGCAGGCAGAATAGGCCGGGGCAGGCAGAATAAGGGCATGTCCCGTCGCGCCACCGCCTCCTGTCCCTGCGGCCTGCCGGCCCCCTACTCCGACTGCTGCGGCCGTCTGCACCGGGGCGAGGGGGCGGCCACCACCGCCGAGCAGCTGATGCGGTCCCGGTTCAGCGCGTTCGGCTCGGGTGACGAGGCCTACCTGCTGCGCACCTGGCACCCGGCCGCCCGGCCGGCCCGCGTCGGCTTCGACAAGGGGCTGCGCTGGGTGAGCCTGGAGATCCTGGAGACCACCGGCGGCAGTGTCGTCCACAGCGAGGGCACCGTGCGCTTCCGGGCCCACTACGTCGAGCGTGGGCGTCCGGGCGTGCTGGAGGAGCACAGCCGTTTCGTCCGCCTCGACGGCCGCTGGGTCTACGCGGGCGTCGTCTGACCCACGCCGCGGCCGCTCTCACGCCCGGGGCGTACACCGTGGTGAACGACGGGGGCGGGCTGTGCCTCACCGTGCCGGGCGGCAGCACGTCCGACGGCGTGCGGCGCCTGGCCCAGACGAACTCCTGCGACTCGGCGGCGACGCGCGGGCCGGATCTCCGTCTGACCCCCGGCTGACCGGGCCCCTCCCTCCGGGGTCCGGTCAGCCGGGCATCCGCGCGCCCAGGACGCCGGCCACGACGTCGGCCGCCGAATGGTCGTCCGGCAGCCCGTCGAGGAAGCCGATGTCCTGGCCCAGCGTGAGCAGCGGCGGCTCCTGGTAGCCGTCCGGGCGCCGCTGGCCGAGCCCGATGGCGGCGAGCAGGCCGTTGCACAGGCACCGCCGCCCCTCCGCCTCCTCGGCCGGGCGGCCCTTGCGCACGTAGATCTCGACCGGCTCCGCCGGGCACCGGTAGCCGAGCGCGCCGTCCGGCCTCGTGTACGGGGCGCGCAGATAGCCCAGATCGCACAGCCGGGGCCGCTCCGCGTAGACGTCCGGCTCCGACAGGGTGCCGGGCAGCCGGGCGACCTTGAAGGGGAAGCCCGCCGGGGAGGCGGACGGGTCGTTGCGGACCTCCAGGGTGCCGTCGGCCGCCCGCCGCAGCAGGCGTTGCCTCAGCTCCTCGTCGAGCCCCGACTCCCGGCACAGCGCGAACGCCGACCCCACCTGGATCCCGGTGGCCCCCGCCTCCAGGGCCCGCGCCAGCCCGCCGGGCGAGCCGTACCCGCCCGCCAGCCAGAACGGCAGGCCGAGCGCAGCCACCTTGCCGGCGTCGGCCTCGTCACGGGGTCCGTACACGGGCTCGCCGCCCTCGTCGAGCCGCATCCGGCCCCGGGGCGGCGCGCTGTGCCCGCCCGCCACGGGCGACTCCAGCACGAACCCGTCCGGCCGGGTCCGCGGCGACCTGGCCAGGTAGGCGGCGAGCACGTGGGACGAGACGATCGCCAGCAGCAGAGGCCGCGACAGCGGCGCCGGCGAGCGGCCGAGCAGCGCCCGCGGATTGAGGCCCACGGTGTGCCGCGCCTCGTCGGCGCCGGCCACGGTGACCGTGATCTCCGCCGGGCGGTGCGCCGCCAGCTCGTCGAGCAGCCGGGGGATCTCGGCCGGGATCCCGGCCCCCATCAGCACGTAGTCGACCCCGGCGAGCATCGCCCCGTAGATCGCCGCCGGCGTGGCCATCTGGATCTTCTCCAGGTAGTTGACGCCGACGGGGCCGTCGTGGCCCTCCTTGGCGAGGAAGACCTCGGCGAAGTTCGCGACCACGGCCAGCTCGTCCCTGGCCCGGCTGGGCCGCACGCCGATCCGGGGGACGGGACGGTACGGCGTGCCGTGCTCGGCGCCGCCCTCCACGAAGTAGCGGTCGAGCACCCTCCGGGCGATCTCGGGGACCGGGAAGGCGGCCAGCGCGCGCCGCAGGTGTCCGCCCGGGTCGCCCAGCTGCAGCCGCCGGGCCAGTGTCGCGTCCAGCGCCGTCCCCGACACCACGCCAAGCTGTCCCGTGCCGGCGACGGCGCGGGCCAGCCGCCATCCGGACACTCCCACGCCCATGCCGCCCTGGATCAGGACGGGCCACACCGCCTCAGCCACGTCGGGCCCGGATCGGGTCAGCCCAGCTCAGCACGATCTCCTACCTCCACGCTCCGCCCGGGGGCCGCGCACGCGCTCCTCGGGGTCCTACAGGCCGGCCTCCATGAGCGGGCCGACCAGGAGTTCATCACCGACCGGGCACCGGACTGTAGTGACGAAGGTCCCTGAGGATGTGGACCCCCGTCACTTTCCCGGCGCCTCACGCGGGCCGGGCGCCGCCGCTGATCGGTGAGAGCGAGGCCGCCGTCTCCATGCGGGACACGCGCGGCGCCGATCGGCGAGCGGGGCGGCAGGTCGCCGAACCCGTCTCCGGGGCCGCCCGCAAGGGCCGGAAGTCCCTCGACCGGAGGACCTGCGCTGCTGGTGGCGGTGCGGGCCGGTCCCTAGCGTTCGGAACATGATCAGCCCCTACTCCGCGAAGGGCGGGCGGCTCCCGTCCCCCTACGGCGGGATGCTGTCCGCGTACGCCGCCGCGCTGGCCGGCTCGCGGCTGGCGGACTCCAGCAAGGCCAAGTACCTCTCCCACGTCGGCGACTTCCTGGCCTGGACCGCCGAGGCCGCCGCCGGCGGGACGCTCACCGCCGACCCGCTGTCCGACATGTCCGCGGCCATCGTGACGGCCCACGACTACGACCGCCATCTGAAGGAACGCAGGTACGCCCCGGCCACGATCGACAACATCCTCGCCGCCGTCGACGACTTCTACGCCCGGCGCGGCCTGGGCGCCACCGGCATCTGCCGCAAAGGCACCCGCAACACCCCACGCGGCGGACGCCCCCTCACCCCGCCGCGCCCGCGACGCTCGTGACGGTCGCCCTGTTTTCCGCTCCGGCCGGCCGAGGTCAAGAGCGAAGTCAAGACCGTGGCCGGCGCGTTCGGCCGTCTGGGCGAAAGAACCGGACCGCTTCGTGATGTCCTCTGGCGGACGGGCGGTGGAGCGGCCAGAGTGGAGTCCGAACGATCACAGCGGAGAAGGCCCGGCCCGCGTTTCCGGCCGGGACGGCGAGCCGACCCTGGGGGGTTCATGACCGAGTCCGAGACGTTGCCGCTGTACATGCGGCGCACGGAGTTCGACCCGGCTCCGGAGCTGGGGGAGTTGCGCGACGAGGAGGGGGTCGGCCGCGTCCGCACCCCGTTCGGCGTCGAGGCCTGGCTGGTGACCCGCCACGCCGACGTGCGCGAGGTGCTGGGCGACGCGGAGCGGTTCAGGATCGCCCAGATGGGCATCCCGGAGCTGTCCGGGGCGCCGAAGCTGAGCGAGGAGGACCTGGCCGCGCTGCGGGCGGGCAACCTGCTCGGCGTCGACCCTCCCGAGCACACCCGGCTGCGCCGGATGCTGACGCCCGAGTTCACGATCCGCCGGATGCGCCGGCTGGAGCCCCGCATCAGGCACATCGTCGACGAGCACCTGGACGCGATGGAGAGCGCCGGGTCGCCGGCCGACCTGGTCTCGTCGTTCGCGCTGCCGATCCCGTCACTGGTGATCTGCGAGCTGCTGGGCGTGCCGTACGAGGACCGGGCGGTGTTCCAGCACCGCACCAGCCGGATGCTCGACATGTCGGTGCCGATCCAGGAGCGGATGGCGCTGCAGATGGAGTCGCGCGCCTACATGGCCGGGCTGGTCGCCCGCAACCGGGCCGAGCCCGGCGAGGCGCTGCTCGGCATGCTGGTGCGCGAGCACGGCGACGACCTGACGGCCAACGAGCTCATCGGCATCGGCGGCCTGCTGCTGCTGGCGGGGCACGAGACCACGTCCAACATGCTCTCTCTGGGCACGCTGGCCCTGCTGCGCCACCCGGACCAGCTCGACCTGCTGCGAAAGGAGCCCGAGCGGATCGACGCCGCGGTGGAGGAGCTGCTGCGCTGGCTCAGCATCGTGCACTCCGGCACCTTCAAGGTGACCACGACGGAGGTCGAGCTGGGCGGCCGCACCATCGGGGCGGGGGAGCTGGTGGCGTGCGCGCTGCCCGCCGCCAACCGCGACCCGGCGCTCATGCCCGACGCCGACCGGCTGGACATCACCCGGGGCGAGCCCGGCCACGTGGCCTTCGGCCATGGCGTGCACCACTGCCTGGGCGCGCCGCTGGCGCGGATGGAGATGCGGATCGCCTTCCCGGCGCTCTTCCGGCGTTTCCCCGGATTGCGGCCGGCCGGTCCCGACGTGCGATTCCGCTCGTTCAACATCGTGTATGGCCTGGCCTCGCTGGACGTCGCCTGGTAATAGAGAAACTGGATAAAAAGCATAATTTCGCCCGAAGTCATGAAATATCGTCAATAAGGGCGTTCCATTCTTGGGCGTGATCGTTATCGGCTACGCTTCCGGGCCTGTCGACGCCTGATACAGGGAGCCCGCCTGATGACACTCGTGACTCGTGGCAGAAGGGTCGTCGCCGCGATCGCCCTGGCGGTCACGGCCGTGGCCTGTAGCGGCACGGCGGAGATTCCGCCGAAGAAGGTCCCGCTCGAGAAGAACGTCATCAAGGTGGGCGTCATGCCGAGCGCCGACTCCGCGCCTCTCTTCGTGGCCCAGGCCAAGGGCTATTTCGAGCAGGAGGGCCTGACGGTCGAACCGGTGATGGTGACGGGCGCCGCCGCGTCGCTGCCCCCGCTGAAGAGCGGCTTGCTGGACCTCGCCCAGACGGACTACGTGTCCGCCTTCAAGGCCCATGACCACGACGCCGACATCCGGGTGGTCGCGGATCTCTACCAGGCGGCGCCCGACGTCTTCAACCTGATGGTCAGGGCCGATTCGCGGGTCAAGACCGTGGCCGGGCTCAAGGGCCGGACGATTTTGGTCAACAACCTGAACGGCCTCGCCACGCTCGCCACCCAGGCCATGCTCAAGGAGGAAGGGCTGACCGCCGAGGACGTCAAGTTCGTAGAGGTCCCCTTCCCGGAAATGAAGAACGCGCTTGCCCAGCGGAATGCCGACGCCGCCTGGCTGCCCGAGCCCTGGGTCACCCTGGGCCTGCAGGACGACTTCCTGCGCCGGCTCGCCGACCCGATGACCGGGGATCTGGCGGACCTGCCGGTCGGCGGCTGGGCGGCCACCGGTGACTGGAGCGCCCGCAACCCCGCGACGCTGGCGGCCTTCCAGCGCGCGCTCGCCAAGGGACAGCGTGCCGCCGCCGGCAGCCGCGCCGAGGTCGAGGCGGTGCTGCCGACCTACACCAAGATCGACACGGCCGCCGTCGCGAAGACCCGGCTGGGTGTTTACCCCACCGGGATGGACACGGGACGGTTGCAGCGGGTCGTCGACCTCATGCGCGACTTCAGGTATGTCGAGGGCCGGCTGGACGTGAAGAGCGTGGTCGTGGGGTGAGTGGGCCGAGCCCGGGCTGGCCGGCCGTAACTTTGACCTTCTTCACGCCTGCCCGTCACCCGTTGGTGACGGTGAGCTTGGCGTACATGCCCGCGGCGTAGTGGCCGGGGAAGTTGCACACCACCTCGTACTGGCCGGGACGCAGCGTCAGCGTGGTCCAGCTCATCGAACCCGGAGCGATGCCCTCTCCTTCGCCGGGGCCGCAGTTGCGCGCCGCCTCGCCGAAGCTGCCCTTCTCGTCCACGCGCTGACCGGAACCCACCGCCCGCTTTCCGACGGACTGTCCCGACGGAAGCGGCAGCACGACGGCCTCGTGCGCGAGGTTCGTCGACTTGTTGAACACCCGCAGCGACACGGTGCCCGCCGGAACCGTGGACGGCTTGACGGACAGGGTCATCCGCATGTCCTGGGCGGGGGGGCCGTTCCCCATCATGTCCGACCCGGTGTCGTCGTTCAGGGTCACGTCCACGATCTTGCCGGGCAGCGCCGGCGCGGTGCAGTCCTGCCGGAGTGGCGCCTCCGCCGTCTGGCCCGTCGCCCCCGCTGGCCCGGCGAGAACCGCCGTGAGCATGACCGCCGTCGCCGTGAGCCGCGAACTGTGAAGCCGCATCGGCCCCACCCCCGCACGTGTGGGAGTCGTGCTCGCCATCTCGCCGCGGAAACGCCTGCGCTCGATCGGCGAGCGTCCTGACTTCCAGGCTACAGCCTCCCTGACCTGCGCTTCGTTTGGCAGCTGGGAAGGAATGTCGTAGCCGGGGCCGGTGGCGCGGCAACCGGGCGGCCTCGCGGGGCTGAAAGCCGACCCGCGAAGGTTCGCGTGTCCGTCGGCTGGAGGGGGGAACTGCCTGGTAGAAGGTGGACACGGGGGGTGACGCGGGGCGTGTGGGGTAGCGGACGGCGGCGGCGGCGCAGGCGGCCCTTTCTCTCGGCGGGGACGTTCGTAGCCTGGCTCGGCATCATCACCGTGGCCGTGGTCGGGTTCGACCTGCTCACGGGCACGGCCGTGGGGCTGGTGCCGCTGCTGATCTTCCTGCCGGCGATCGTCTCGGGGCTGGGCACCGTCCGGCAGACGGTTCTGGCGTCCGTGTGGGTGGTCCTGGTGGTGGCCGCGTCCGTCGCCTGGCTGGGTGGCGGCCCGCGCACGGCCCTGATCGCGGCCGGGTTCACGGCCGCGTTCGGCGCGGCGAGCGTGTTCGGGTGCCACTATCGGATCCGCCGAGACGAGGAGGTCCACCGGCTGCGTTCGGCGGCGGCGGCCCTGCAGCGGCACCTCGTCCGCCCGCTGCCGCTGCGCACCCGGGAGGTCGTCGTGGACGGTCTCTACCAGCCGGTCGAGGAGGACTCCTTGGTGGGCGGCGACATCTACGAGGTGGCCGCCTCCGACTACTGGACCAGGGTGCTGATCGCGGACGTGCAGGGCAAGGGGCTGTCGGCGATCGGCAACGCCTTCGTCGTCGTCGGCGCGTTCCGGGAGGCGGTCTACCGGGAGGCCACGCTCACCGGCGTCGTCGAAGCGCTGGAGAGCGCCGTGGTCAGGCAGAACGCGTTCGCCGCGCGCACCGGAGAGCCCGAGCGTTTCGTCACCGCCCTCGTGCTCGACATCGGTCTGGAGGGCGACATCGAGGCGGTCAACTGCGGGCACATCGCCCCGTACCTGATCTATGACAATCATGTCGGGCCGGTGCGCCTGGAGGAGCACGGCCTGCCCCTCGGCCTGGCCGGGCTGACGACGGAGCCGCGCCGGAGCTTCCGGTTCGCCTTGCCGCCGGGGGCGACCCTGCTGCTGTGCACCGACGGCGTCACCGAGGCCCGTGACCGCGACGGCTCGTTCTATCCCCTGGAGGAGCGGCTGCGCGCGTGGGCCCGCGACCCGCCCGCCCGGCTCGCCGAGGCCCTGAGCGAGGACCTGGAGGCCTTCACCCGGGCCTCGCCGCGCGACGACATCGCCGTCCTGATCCTGCGCAGGGCGTGACGGGGTCAGTGGGTCCGGGCGCCGCCCGACAGGCGCTGGGCGAGGTAGATCGGGACGATCGAGAAGATGATCAGCGCGGCGGCGACCACGTTGACCACCGGCGCCTGGTTCGGGCGGAACAGGTTCTCGAAGATCCAGATCGGCAGGGTCCGCACGCCGGCCCCGGCCGTGAACGTCGTCACGATGATCTCGTCGAACGACAGCGCGAACGCCAGCAGGCCGCCCGCGAGCAGCGCCGAGCGGATCATGGGGAAGGTGATCAGCCGGAAGGTCGTGAACGGGTCGGCGCCCAGGTCGGCCGAGGCCTCCTCGACGCTCGTCCCGGTACGGCGCAGCCGGGCCAGCACGTTGTTGAACACGGTGACCACGCAGAACGTGGCGTGTCCCACGATCACCGTGAACAGCCCGAGGCCCACGCCGAACGGTTCGAGGATGGTACGGAAGGCGTTGTTCAGCGCGATGCCGGTGACGATGCCGGGCAGCGCGATGGGCAGCAGGATCAGCAGTGACACGGTGTTCTTGCCGAAGAAGGAGTATCTCTGGACCGCGAAGGCCGTCATCGTGCCGAGCAGCAGCGCGATCGCGGTGGCCCCGAGGCCGGCCTGGACGGAGGTCCACAGGGCGTCGCGCACGCCGGAGGAGTTCCAGGCGGCCTCCCACCACCGCGTGGTGAGGCCGGTGGGCGGCCAGGCGAAGGTCCGGTCGGAGTTGAACGAATTCAGCAGCACGATCAGCAGCGGCACGTAGATGACGCCGAGACCGGCGACCAGAGCCGCCAGCAGCGTGACGCGAGCCGTACGAGAGATGTTCACAGGTTCTCCAGGGCGCCGGTCCGGCGGACGGCGGTGAGGTAGACCAGCATGATCACGACGGGCACGGTGGCGACGGCGGCGGCGAACGGCAGGTTGTTGGCCGCGCCGATGTTGTCGTAGACGACGTTGCCGATGAGCTGCGACCTGCCGCCGACGATCTTCACGGCGATGTAGTCGCCGAGGGACAGCGAGAACGTGAAGATCGACCCCGCCACCACGGCCGGGAACGTCAGCGGCCAGACCACCGTCCGGAACGTCCGCCAGCCCCGCGCGCCCAGGTCGCCCGCCGCCTCCAGCAGCGAGTCGGGCAGGCGCTCGAGGCCCGCGTAGATCGGCAGGATCATGTACGGCAGCCAGAGGTAGGACAGCGTGATGATCGTCGCACCCAGCCCGTAGCCCCAGCCGAGGATGCCCTCCGACGACAGCATCACCCGCCAGGCGTAGGCCTTGACCAGGTAGGACGCCCACAGCGGCGTGAGCACCATGATGACCAGCCACCGCTGGGCCCGCGGGGAGGCGAGCTTCGCCATCGCGAACGCCATCGGGAACGCGATCACCAGGTCGATCAGGGTGACCGCCACCGCCACCCCGAGCGAGCGCAGCGCGATCGTCCGGTACACGTCACCGGTGACCAGGTCCTGGAAGTTGGCCCAGGTGAACACCCTGATCAGGTCACCGGTGAACGTGTCGACGCTCCAGAAGGCGGTGACGAACAGCGCGGCCAGGGCTCCCAGGTAGGCGATCCCCAGCCAGGCCATGGGAGCCGACAGCAGCAGCGCCAGCCGTACTCGCGCGTGCCGGTCCAGGAACGCCGCCAGCCGCCCTCGCGGCCCCGTACGGCCCGCGCTCCCCGGAACCGCGCTCTCCGGAACCGTGGTCACCGGCATGTCGTCCCCTTCCGCTTTTCCGCTTCCCGCTGCTTCCCGCTGTCGTGTCGCCGAGGTCAGCCCTTGATCTCGGTCCAGGCCCGGGTCCACTCCGAGTAGTCGACGCACTTGACGTCCGTCCGGCCGTCCAGGCACTGGGCGATGGGCGTGGTCCAGTAGTAGACCTTGGAGAAGTAGCTCTCGTCGGTCGCGTGGAAGGTGTCGCAGAACGCCTTGTCCGAGGTCTGCGCGCACGACTTCTGGTTGGCGGGGGCCTCACCGAACCACTCGGCCACCTGCGCGTTCGCGGTGGGGGAGATGATCCAGTCCAGCCACCTGTAGGCGCAGCCGGGGTTCTTCGCCTGGGCCGCGACCATCCAGGTGTCCGACCAGCCGGTCGCGCCCTCCTTGGGCAGCACCACCTCCACGGGCGCCTTCTCGGCCGTGGCGAGGTTGGCGATGACCTGCCAGGTGGTGCCCACGACGGTGTCGCCGCCCTTGAACGCCTGGATCGCCTTGGTGTAGTCGGACCAGTACTCGCCGATGATCTGCTTCTGCTGCTTGAGCAGGTCCACCGACGCCTGGAACTGCTTGTCGTCCAGCGCGTACGGGTTCTTGATGCCGAGCTCGGGTTTGGTCGCCATGAGGTAGACGGCGGCGTCGGCGATGTAGATCGGCGAGTCGTAGGCCGTCACCTTGCCCTTGTACGGCGAGGCCGGGTCGAACACGACGCCCCACGAGTCGGGGGGCGTGGTGACCACGTCGGTCCGCCACATGAGCAGGTTGGCGCCGCGCCCGTGCGGCACGCCGTAGGGGACGCCGTTCACGGAGTTCCACGGCTTGAGCTTGAGGCCCTCGAAGACGTCCTTGTAGTTGGGGATGAGGTCCAGGTTGACCGGGGCGGCCGTGCCCGAGGCGATCAGCCGCAGCGAGGCGTCACCCGAGGCCGAAACGGCGTCGTACTCGCCGGTCTTCATCAGGTTGACCATCTCGTCGGAGGTGCTCGCGGTCTTGGTGTTGACCTTGCACCCGGTGGCCTTCTCGAAGGGGTGGACCCAGTCGACCTTGGGATCGTTGGAGCCGTCCTCGGCGTAGCCCGCCCAGGCGACCAGGTTGACCTGGCCCTCGGCCGGTCCGAGCGTCTTCATCGCCTCCAGCTTGGGGGCGGTGAAGCCGCTCTGGCCGGGGGCGGTGGCACCCGGGGTGCTGCCGCCTCCGCAGGCGGTCGCGGCGGCGAGCGCCAGCCCCGCGGTGGCGATCAGTGCGGCCCTGACACGTGTGGAGCGCATTGCGGTGTCTCCTTGCTCTCGCTGGAGGTTTCGGGGGGGTGGGGCCGCCGGAAGATCGCCCGGCGGCCCGCTCGGCGACGCGCTAGGTGATGGCGAACTCGTGCTGCCGGTGCCAGACGAGCCGGACGCGGGCCCCGCGCAGGCCCATCACGTCCATGGACGACACCTGCTGGTTCTGCTGCAGGGCGATGAGCCGGCCGCCGGCGTCCAGGTCGACGACGAACCGGGTGGCCGGGCCCGCGTAGACGACCTCGCTGACCGTCCCGCCGGCGCTGTGCTCGCCGGGGCCCGCGGGGGCGTCGTCGAGGACGACGCGCAGCTTCTCGGGCCGGACGCTGAACGTCCCGTCCCTGCCCAGCACGCTCCGCGCCGCCTGGCCGGCGATGAGGTTGGAGGTGCCGACGAATCCGGCGACGAACGCGGTGGCCGGGCGTTCGTAGACCTCGGCGGGGGTTCCCACCTGCTCGACGACGCCCTCCTTGAACACCGCGACCCGGTCGCTCATGGTGAGCGCCTCCTCCTGGTCGTGGGTGACGAACAGGAAGGTGATGCCGACCTCCCGCTGGATCGCCTTCAGCTCGACCTGCATCTCCTCGCGGAGCTTGAGGTCGAGCGCGCCGAGCGGCTCGTCGAGCAGGAGCACGCGGGGCCGGTTGACCAGGGCACGGGCGAGCGCGACCCGCTGGCGCTGGCCGCCGGACAGCTGCGCCGGGCGGCGGCGTTCGTAGCCGCCGAGCCGGACGGTCTCCAGGGCGGCCAGGGCCCGGTCGCGCCGTGCCGCCCTGGGGACCTTCTTCACCCGCAGGCCGTACTCGACGTTCTGCAGCACGTTCATGTGCGGGAAGAGCGCGTAGTCCTGGAAGACCGTGTTCACGTCGCGTTCGAAGGGCGCCAGCCGGGTGACGTCGCGCCCGCCGAGCTCGACGGTGCCGGCGGTGGGCGACTCGAACCCGGCGATCATCCGGAGCACCGTCGTCTTGCCGGAGCCCGACGGTCCGAGCATGGCGAAGAACTCGCCGTCGGCGATGTCGAGGTCCACCCCTGCGACGGCCTCCACGGTTCCGAAACTTTTACGCAGTCCGCGCAGGCCCACGGCTTGGTCTAACATGTCCTGAAACATATGATGTTAAATGTTTCGGGACAAGACATGATCCGGTATCACTGAGGTAAACGGCGTGGCGCGAGGTGGCCGGCCAGGGCGAAGGGGAGTCGTATGGGGTCCGGCGGCCGGGAGACCGGGTGGCAGTGCCGATGAACACGACACGTCTGGCCGTCTTCTCCCCTCTGGACAGCACCGGCCGGGTGGACGCCGTGGTCCGCCGCCTCGCCGACGCCATCGCCCTCGGCCTGCTCTCCGACGGGGAGCAACTGCCCAGCGAGGCCGAGCTCGCCGGCCGGCTCGGCGTCTCCACCGTCACCCTGCGGGAGGCGCTCATGGCGCTGCGCCAGCAGGGCATGGTCGAGACCCGCCGCGGCCGGGGCGGCGGCAGCTTCGTCCGGGTGCCCGCCGAGCTCGATCTCGGCATCCACCTCCGCACGTTCGCCGTCGAGGAACTGCGTGACCTGGGAGACCACTACGCCGCCATCGCCGGCGCCGCCGCCCGGCTGGCCGCGCAGCGCTCGCTCCCTTCCGACCTCGCGCCCCTGTGGCGGTCGCTCGCGGAGATGGCGGACGCGGAGTCCAGCGCCGAGCGCCGCCGGATCGACGGACGCTTCCACATCGAGCTCGCGGCCGCCTCCCAGTCCGCCCGGCTCACCCGGGAAGAGATCCGGTTACAGGCCGACATCGGACCGTTGCTCTGGCTTTCGCACGATGAGGTCGGGGGTCACGATGGAGTGGCCGCCCAGCACCGGGCCATCGCCGAGGCCGTCCAGCAGAACGACGGAGAGCGGGCCAGAGCTCTGGCCGAGCGGCACGTGCTCGACGCCATAGACCTTCTCATCGAGCTTCGGCTGCGGGTCCAGGAGTAGAACGATGATCGCCAAATCGGATGTCGAGCGGTCCGGCACGACAGAGCAGGCCGCCACCCGCGTGTGCCGGGTCGCCGAAGAGATGTTCGGCGTCCTGAACGAGGTTCGCGAGCTGACCGCCGCCCGGGCCCGCGCCGTGCGTGACAGCGGGCGGCGGCTCGCCACCGCCGACCTCGAGGGCTTACGGCCCTTGCTGTTCCGCCGGCTGGGCGTCGTCCTCATCTCCGGCATCGGCTTCATCGCCGCCCCGGGGCTGCTGGCCGACGCCCCCTGGTATCTCGAGTGGTGGCAGGAGAGCCCGTCCGGACGGCCGTCGCAACTCCTGCCCGACCTCGACCCGTCGAGCAGCGCCTTCTACGACTACACCCACTGGGACTGGTACGCGGGCCCCCACGCGGGCGCCGAGCGGACCATCTGCGGCCCGTACGTCGACTACCTCTGCACCGACGAATACAGCCTCACGCTGTCGGTGCCCGTGACCCTCGACGGCCTGTTCATCGGCGTGGCCGCCGCCGACGTCTTCGTCCGCCGCTTCGAGGCCGCCGTGCTCCCCGCCCTGCGGGAGATCCCGGGCCCCGCCTTCCTGACCAACTCCCAGGGCCGCGTGGTGGTCTCCAACACCGCCCGCTGGGTCGCCGGGAGCGTCTACCGGGGGACCGAGGGCTTCAACGTGAAGCCCCTCGCGAACGTGCCGCTGTCGCTCGTCAGCGCTCCCGCCTGAGACCCGGGGGTGTGGAAGGCTGATGGCATGTCTCCCAGGATCGCCACCGCTCGCCGCGTGGACCTGCCCCAGCTCCTCGAGTTCCTCCGTCCCAGGCACCACGGCCTGCTGGTGACCACCCGCAAGGACGGGCGGCCCCAGCTCTCGCCGGTCTCCTGCGGGGTCGACGACGGCGGCCGGATCGTCGTGTCCACCTACCCCGCGCGGGCCAAGACGCGCAACGCCCGTCGCGACGAGCGGGCCTCGATCTGCGTGCTGTCCGACGACTGGGACGGCCCCTACGTCCAGGTCGACGGACGCGCCGAGGTGCTGGACATGCCCGAGGCGCTCGACGCGCTCGTCGACTACTACCGGTGCATCGCCGGCGAGCATCCCGACTGGGACGAATACCGCGACGCCATGCGCCGTCAGGGCAAGTCGCTGATCCGGATCCACATCGACCGCTGGGGCCCCGTCGCCACCGGCGGCTTCCCGCCCGATCTGACGCCCGTCGAGTGAACGTCAGGGGGGCCGTGCCGGCTCGTCCGTGTGGGCACCATGTTCACGTGAGAATCAGTTCTGGTGAAGGTCCAGGCCGAGGAGACGCAGGATGCGCGCCCCCGCGTCCGGCCCGGCCAGCTCGGCGATGCCGGGTCGGTAGTGGAGGATGTCCGCGATGACGGCCTCCTTGGACTACATTTGCCTCAGCGTTGGTGTGTCCATTTGGGGACGAAACGACGGTCACGAACGCGGCAGCAGCGAGCCGGCCAGCCACGGTGCCTTACCTCGTCGGCGGTCCGGCTGACGACGCCGTCTTCTGGGCTTTCAATCAGCAGGGACCTTGCACCTGCTGCGGAGGAGCGGGCGGAGTGGGCCTTCTGGGTTCGCCTCGCCGTACCGCCCCCGGAGCCGAGCCGGCCGGGAGCCCCGCCCGTCGGCGAGAGGAGCTCAACTGCCAGGGGACGGTCACGAGCACCACTCCGGGAACGAACATCAACCGGCTCTTCAGCCACAGGGTGGTCTGATTGGTCAGGATCTTCTCCCACCAGTAGCCCACGGCGTACTCGGGGATGAAGACGCTGACCACGTCACGCGGGCTGCGCCGGGGGATGGACCGGATGTACTTCACGACCGGGGTGGTGACCTCCCGATAGGGGGAGTCGAGGATCTTCAGCGGCACGTTGATGCCATAGGCGTCCCATTGGACGGCCAGCGCCTGGCTCTCGGCGCGGCTGACCGCCACGGTGATCGCCTCCAGGCTGTGGGCGTGGGTCGCGCGCGCGAAGCCCAGCGCCCGCAACGTGGCCGCCTCGACGTCCTGCACGAGGACGACGCCGATGACCCGGGGAGGGGCGGCGGCCTGGTCGGCGGGGTCGGTGACGGTCAGTTCGGCCCTGATGGCGTCGTAGCGGTGGCGGATGCCACGCATGATCAGCCACAGCAGCGCGGCGGCGGCGACGGCCAGGTAGGCGCCCTCGGTGAACTTGGTCGCCAGCACGATCAGCAGCACCACGCCGGTGATGACCGCGCCCACCGCGTTGATCGCGCGGGCGGTCTGGTGCCGGCGTCCGGCGGCGGTGTCCGTCTGGGTTCGGAGGGCCTCGGTCCAGTGCCGCACCATTCCGATCTGCGACAGGGTGAAGGAGGTGAACACGCCCAGGATGTACAGGTGGATCAGGGCGGTCACCGAGGCGTGGAAGGCCCACAGCAGCACACAGGAGACCGCGGCCAGCGCGAGGATGCCGTTGGAGTAGGCCAGCCGGTCGCCACGGGTGTACAACTGGCGCGGCAGGTAGTTGTGCCGGGCCAGCACCGAGGCCAGCAACGGAAAGCCGTTGAACGCGGTGTTGGCGGCCAGCACCAGCACCAGTGCGGTCGCGGCCTGGACGAGAAAGAATCCGGCGCTGTGATCTCCGCCGAAGACGGCGGAGGCCAACTGGGCGATCACCGTGCGCTGGGGAATGGCCGCGCAGCCGGGGCCCATGCCGGTGAGCCGGCAGGTGTCGCTGGTGATGTGGACCCCCGCGATGAGCGCTAGGGCCGTGATGCCGACGAACATCGTCACCGCGATCAGCCCCATGACGGCCAGGGTCGTGGCGGCATTGCGGGCCTTGGGCCGACGGAAGGCGGGCACTCCGTTGGAGATGGCCTCCACCCCGGTCAGGGCGGTGCAGCCACTGGAGAAGGCCCGTAGCAGGACCGCGAGCAGGGCCAGGACGCTCAAGTGCTCGTATCCGGCCTGCGGGACGATGCCGTGGGCCGCGGACTCGGCCACCGGCGGGGCTCCGGCCAGCCATCGCGCCAGGCCGGCGACGCACATGGTCAGGATGAGGCCGATGAACAGGTAGGTGGGGACGGCGAAGGCCCGCCCGGACTCACGTACCCCGCGCAGGTTCGTCGCCGTGAGGATCACGACGAACGCCACGGCCAGCACGACCCGCAGGTCGTGCAGCCCGGGGAAGGCGGAGATGATGTTGTCCACCCCGGCGGCGACGGAGACCGTCACCGTCATCACGTAGTCCACCAGCAGTGACGCGGCCACGACCAGGCCCGCCGAGGCGCCGAGGTTGGCCGAGACCACCTCGTACGACCCTCCTCCGCTGGGGTAGGCGTACACCACCTGCCGATAGGACAGCACCACGACCGCCATCAGCATCACCACGGCCGCCGCCACCCAGGTCGCCAGGTGCAGGTAGGCCAGACCGGCGAGGCTGAGCACCAGCAGGATCTCCTGCGTGGCATAGGCCACGGACGACAGCGGATCGGAGGCGAAGATCGGCAGTGCCATCCGCTTGGGCAGCAGCGTCTCGCCCAGCCGCTCGCTGCGCAGCGCCCGTCCGAGCACGGCGCGCTTGACCATCTCCACCAGGCGGGCCACGAAGATCGACCTTATGCGCGTCCCGCCGTCCGCCCGGTGAGGCCGCACTCGGACGATCGCGTGTCGGCCCGCCGCCGCTACCGGTGACCGCCGCCGGACGATCAGCCGGGTGACGCCGGCGCTCCTCTCGGTGACGACCACCTGGTCAGACGGCCAGGTCGCGGGGTAGGAAACATCGCGTCGGAGCGGGCTGCCTCGAAGCAGGCACCTCGGAACGGCCGTGTGGGAACGGCCGTGCGGGAACGGCCGTGCGGGAACGGCCGTGCCGGAAGGGCCGTGTCGGAACAGGGTGTGAGAAACGGGAGGTGTCCCATGTCGCGCTACGTGAACCGGGATCGGCTCGCGATCGTGGTCGCGCTGGTGGCTCCGCTGGTCGTCTCCGCGGCGCTCGTGCCGTTCCGCGCGAGTCTTCCGAACACGAGCGTGGCCCTGGTCCTGGTCGTGATCGTGGTCGCGGTGGCGGCCAACGGATACCGCATCGCCGGTGTGCTGGCGGCGATCTCGGCCGCGCTCTGGTTCGACTTCTTCTTCACGCCGCCCTTCCAGCGGTTCGCGATCGAGACGTCCTCGGACATCCAGACGACCGTGCTGCTGTTGATCGTGGGCCTGGTGGTGTCACAACTGGCGGCCCGCGCGCGACGGCTGCGGGTGATCGCGGTCACCGACGCCGGTTACCTGGCCCAGATCCATGAGACCGCCGAGCTGGCCCAGGTGGCGAAGTCCGCGGACGAGGTGGTGCAGCATGTCGCGGACCGGCTGACCGTTCTGCTGGGCCTGCGTGGTTGCCGGTTCGAGTACGGGACACTGATCGGGCATCCGCCGCGTCTGGAACAGGACGGAAGCGTGATCAAGGGCCGGAGGCACTGGAACGTCGACCGGCTCGGCCTGCCGGGGGAGGAGGTCGAGCTGCGGGCGGTCGGGGGCGGCTACTTCTACGGCCGGTTCATGCTCGATCCCACCCCCGGCTTCGTGCCGTCGCTGCAGGCGCGCCTGGTCGCGGTGACGCTCGCCGACCAGGCGGCCAGCGCTCTGCGAACCGCCGGGAATTTGTGATTTCATGTATAGCAAGTAGGAAATGTTGACTTTGTCCGGATCGGCTTGTAGCTTCGGCCGTATGAGCCAGGGCCTCTACCTGATCCGGCGCCCGCACGTGGACTTCGGCCACGTCGCCAGCGCGCAGTGTCGCTGATCACCGACCGCTCGCGGGCGCGCTCGCGCCGCCTCAACCCCTCCATCCTGGCATGGCCGCCCGGCCACGCCCCGATACGAGCTCTTTCCCCTCTGCGCGCCCGGGTGGTGGCGCGCGCCTTCCCCGGAGGAACCCTTCGTGATCAAGATCAGACCCGCCGCCGGCAGAGTAGCCCGTCGTGTCACGTCCGGCGTCGGCCGTCGTGTCACGTCCGGCGTCGGCCGTCGTGTCACGTCCGGCGTCGGCCGCCGTGCCGCTCTCGGCGTCGCCCCCCGAGTGCCCCCCGCCGTCACTCTCGCCGTCACGTCCGGCGTCGCCCGGCGCGTCGGCGTTCGTGAGGGAGGGGTGACCTCATGACGGAGACGCTCCCCGACCGCGTGATCGGCGCCGACGGCTACCGGCGTGCCCTGGCGGTGCACGCGGCCGGCGTCGTCATCATCACCGCGCAGTCCGACGGCATCCCCGTCGGGCTCACCGCGACGTCCTTCTCGTCCGTCAGCCTGGACCCGCCGCTGGTCTCCTTCTACGTCGACCGGTCCTCCACGACCTGGCCGCGGCTGCGCGCGGCCGACCACTTCGCGGTCAACGTCCTGGCCAGCGACCAGGCCGAGCTGGCGGCCAGGTTCGCGCGCAAGGACGTCGACCGCTTCGCCGAGCCGACCAGGTGGCGACCCGGCCCTCTCGGAGCGCCGCTGCTGCAGGACGTGTCGGCCCACCTCGTCTGCCTCCCGCACCAGACGGTCGACGTGGGCGATCACATCCTCGTGGTGGGCCTGGTCGCCGAGGCGAGCGTGTACGGCCCGGGCCGCCCCCTGCTCTACCACCAGGGCGGCTTCGGCCGCTTCATCGCCCATCCCCGGCCGGTCTCGAGCTCGCGGCGGCGTGGGCCACGGTGAAGGAGGCCGCCCGCCGGACCCGTTCAGCGGGCCACGGCACGTAGCCTGGCGGCCGCCCGCGCGGCGATCGCGTGGGCGGCCCCGGCCGTGGGTGGCTTGAAGGAGAGCTGGCTGAGCACCATCAGCGTGCCGCGCGACCTGGCCAGCACCAGCACGTTGCCCCACGCCCAGGCCCCGTTCACGTTGGCGGTGATCCACATGGCCTTGCTGCGGGTGCCGTACTTCGGCATGGTCATCGGGGTGACCTTGACGTCGATGACGGTCGGTTTCGCGCCGGTGTAGGCCAGGCTGAAGGCCGAGCAGCCGCGGAGCGTGCCGAGTATCCGGGTGAGGTCGCGGTCGGCGATGCCGGCCGTGGGGTAGCGCCGCAGGGTCTCCAGCACCCACGGGCCGAACTGCCCCTTGCTGAAGCCGGCAGAGGCGTACTCCACGCCGCGGTACTTGAAGGTGCTGTACTCCAGCTCATCCAGGACGGTGGAGCACGCCGGGGCCGTGCTGCTCTGGTAGGCCTCGTAGACCGGCTTCCACGAGCGGTACCCGGACGGGAGATCGGCCACGGTCAGCAGCCCTTTCCGGAGCTTGGGCCGCGCCTGGCCGTGGGCGGGGCCGGCGAGCAGACCGAGAGCGACCGCGAGGACGACGGCCAGGTGGCCGATGATCCGTAAGGGGGACATCGAGGTCACCAGCTTTCTGTCGGGAACGGGGGAGCGGGATCGGCTGCCGGGTGATCGTGGTAGCGGTTGAGGTTGTCGCAGCGCCTGACGAAGGCGGTCCACGCCACCGCCCCCAGATCCCCGGACCGGGCGCGGGCGCTGCGCGCGAACAGGTCGCCCGCCTGGCGCAGCAGTGAGTCGTCCGAGGCGCGCAGCAACTCGCCGAGCCGTGACCGGGCCGAGTGGTCGGCGGGATCGCCGAAGGCGGCCACGCCGGTCGTGTACAGGCCCAGGCAGATCGCTCCGGCCTGGGTGGAGTCGGGGAGCGCGGCCGGTGCCGGGGTGGCCGTCGTCGGGACCGTGCCCGCGGATCCGGCCGCCCGCGTCGGGGCGGTCGAGGTCGAGGACCCAGTCGAGGTCCCGGCCGCGGTCCCGGCCGGGGGCACGGCCAGCCAGGTCAGGGGCGCCGCAAGGAGCAATACGGCCAGCACGGCGGCGGTAGCGGCGGCCGGTGCCGTACGGGCGAGCGGCCACAGGGACAGCGCGGCCACCAGCGCCAGCGCCCCGAAGAGCAGCGCGGCCTGCGGCGTGATCACCAGCAGGGCCAAGCCCCGGGGCGTCCACCGTTCGGCCGCCGCGAGCCGTACGGCGACGAACCAGGTGCCCAGTACGACGGCGAGCAGCACGGCGGCCAGTGCCCCCGCGTACGGCCAGGCGCGCGGGCCCGTCCTGGGCAGCCACGCGCGGGCGGCCAGCGAGAGCCAGCCGGTGACCGCCGCGGTCAGCAGGGGAAGCACCGCCGCCAGCCACATCGCGGTGCCGGCCGGGATCTGGTCGGGGGTGATCCCGGAGGCCACCTCGGGCGTGCCGGGGAGCCAGTCGCCCCACCGCGCGCTCGCCCGCGGCGACAGCACGGCGCCCGCGACCAGCCCCACTCCCAGCGCGAGCCCGCACCCGAACGCGGGCCCGCTCACGGCCGGACGTGACAGGGCGGCCCGGAACACACCCAGGCCGACGATCCCGCAGATCGGAACGGCGGCGGCCAGCCCGGCGCACCAGTAGGCGACGACGGCCGGCACCGGCAGCGCCACCTGCAGGATCACGCCCAGCTCGGTGACGACGATGCCCGCCGAGACCCCTGCGGTGAACGCCTCGGCGACCGAGGACCTCATGTGCAGGCCGGGCTCGCGCACGACGTCCAGACGGCGGCCGATCGGCGGATGCAGGCGCACCACGTGCCGCCGCTCCCGCCGCCCGCCGGACAGCCAGGCGAGCACGTCCGCCGGCCTGATCTGCCGGGCACGCAGGTCGGCGTCGTGCTCCCGGGCCCTGACCACGGCGGAGAAGGTGCCCGCGACCAGCAGCGTGACGAGCACGCCGCGCCAGGTGAGCGCCACCGCCGGATCGGACTCGGTGGTCAGGAAGGCCGCGACCGCCGGTGGGCCGGCCACGACCAGTGCGAAGGCGGCGACCGCGAACAGGGCCAGGTAGCTACGCCCCACATCCTTGTTGCGCAGGTGGCCGAGTTCGTGTGCGAGGGTGGCGACGACGGTGGAACGTTCCCTTTCAGCATAGAAGGGGACGCACCCGGCGAGCATGACGCGGTTGCGGCCGTATGTGAACATCCACGGCCGCAAGCCGCGCTCGCTCAGCATGAGCACGGGCGTGCGCGGCAGGCGCGCGTCCTCGACGGTCGCGCGCACCGCCTCCGGCCAGCCGGTGAGTGGGGTGGCGCGGTGCCGGCGGGTGATCACGACCGGCGCGGCGACGTACGCCAGCAGGACCAGCACCGCGACCAGTGCCGGGCCCGCCAGCGGCGCCAGCGTCTGGAGCACGAGGATCCGGGTCGAGCAGTCGAGGAAATCTCCCACCTGGGAGAGCCGTCCGCACGCCAGGTTGCGTGCGCGCCAGCCGTCCTGCGCGAGCACCAGGAACCAGTAGCCCGCGAACAACGCGCCCGCCGCCACGGTCAAGAACAGCAGCCGCAACCGCGCCGCACTCGGCGGCGCCAGCGCGAACGGATCCGGATCGACCGGCACGCCGGGCGGGTCCGGCGCGGACATGGATCAGGCTCCCGGGCGTGGCGCGTCCGCGCTCCGCTGCAACTCGCCGACGACCGCGTCGGCCAGGAGCTGCGCGCGCTCCTCCGGCATGCCGAGCGCGCGGGCGCGTGAGAGTACGGACTCACCGATCCTGTGGCGCTGCGCGTCGTCGAAGGCGGGCAGGGGTGCCTCCAGCGCCGCTCTCCTCGCCCTGCGCCGCCGGGTCCAGGTGATGGCCGCCCGCACGCCGCCGCGGGACCGATCGGAGATCTCCTGCTTGGCGGCCTCGAGCACCGCTCCGCCGACGAACGACACGACGACCGGCGCCCAGGCCGCGACGTCGGCCAGCACCCCGGAACCGAGCAGCCGCTCGCCGGCGCGTTCCAAGTCGTCGGGATGCCTGACGTAGACGCCCCACAGCTGCGGCAGGTAGGGCAGCTCGTCCGGGTCGAGCCGGGTGACCACCGCCTCGACAAGTTGGTACGCGGTGCGTTGTTCGGACATGGGCACTCCTGGAGTGGGCAGAGCCGGTCAACAGAATTCCGATGAAAACGGTGCCGCTGACTAGTTCCCCATTTTTGTGCCTTGTTGTGCTGGAAAGCAGGCGAAAAGTTGGACCTCCACGTCCAGGACGGCCTCGCCCGGGGCACACGAGGGAGACCCCGGCGAACCCCGGTGAGCGTTCCCGGTGTTCCCCGTCAGTCGGCGATGTAGCCGATCGACCGGACGTCGTAGCCGCGGGCGGCCGAGCCCTTGAGACGCATGAACATGGCGCCGCCCTCGTACGAGTACGCGCAGCTGTAGCCCTTGCCCTCCTTCGTGCAGCCCTGGAAGAAGTAGGTCACGCCCCTGGGGTCGAACTTCACGCGGAAGAGCCTGTCGACCGCCGGCTTGGCGGCCACTTCGAGACCGAGGTTGCGGTCGCCCTTCTGCCACGCCCTGAACAGGTGCTTGGCGACGGCCGGCGGCTTGGTCAGGTGGCGCGACTGGTAGACCCTGGTCACCTTCGAGCCGGAGACGATCATGAGGAGACCGTTGAGCCCGCCCGGCACCCGCACGCTGGTGTGCGTGAACCGGCAGGCGTCGCCGGCGCAGCCCGCGAACTGGTCGGGGGCGCGGTAGACGTAGGAGAAGATCGACCTGACCGCGCCGGGTGTGGCGACCCGGGCGGCCGCCGCGCGGTCGTCGCGCAGCCACGCCCGGAACAACGTGTTCGACACCTTCGCCGGCGACGCCGTCCTCGCTGGTGAGGCCGGCTTCGCCGGGGTGGACGTGCCCGCCGGGGCCGCCGCGTTCGCGACGGCGGGGGAGGACGTGATCAGAAGCGCGGCGGCCGCGGCCGTCGCGGTCGCACCGGGCAACCATCGTCGTGACATGTCAGGAACACTAATGATGTCGGCTTGCACCCGGATTGCCGCCTGCTTGAGGCACCGCCGGGCGAAACGTTGATCATTTCCCGGCCCCACTTGCACACGCGTAACTTCATGTGAGTGGTTCTCGGATATCCCCTATACGCCGATATGTTGCCCTTTACAAGATCTTGTCAAGCAATAAAAGCAGTGTTACCTCTTGCGGGGACGCGTGTAATTCGCGCGCTCTAGGCGTGCAGGAGGGTAACAGTGTCCACCAAACCCTGGTTACGCAGCACCGTCGTCATCGCCGTCACGGCCTTGGCTCTCCCCATCGCCGGGGCAGCCCGGGGCGAACCCGGCGGGACGACGTCCATCGTCCACGACTTCCAGGCCGAGGAGCACGGCAAGCCCGACCTCGACAACCGGCGGGGCAGCGTCCCGCCGCCGGTCGGAGCCAACGCGCGGACCGCCGGACCGGCGGCCGAGATCCGCTGGAACATGCTCGGCACCCCGGCCGTCGTCACCGCCGCCGAACCTCTCGCCGAGGGCCTGGCCGCCGACCCGGAGCAGGCCGCGCGGGCCTACCTCAAGGACAACGAGCGCCTCTTCGGGCTGTCCGGCGCGTCGGTCGACGCCCTGGAGAAGGTCGCGGTCAACCCCATCGGCGGGGGTCACGCCGTACTGCTGCGCCAGCGCTTCGGCGACCTGCCGGCCGGCGTGGACGGGCTCGTCTCGGTCGGCGTCGCCGACGGAAAGGTCCGGCACGTCACCTCCTCGCTCTCGCGTGACACGGCGGCGCCCCCGGCCGCCGCGATCACCGGGCAGCGGGCACTGGAGATCGCGGCCAGGGACGGCGGCATCGACCTGGCCACGGCGGTCACCAAGCAGGTCACCCCGGTGGCCGTGCCCGCGCCCGACGGCGTGCACAGCGCGTACCAGGTGGTCCTGATCGGCGGCGACCAGGGCGAGGCCGCCGCGTACACGACCCACGTGGACGCGGTCAGCGGCGCGATCCTCGTGCGCGAGAACCTGGTTGACCACCTCGACCCGGACAACCCGCGGTGGGCCGCCTTCCCGGCGAACCCGCCGGCCGACTACTCCTCCACCGACACCCGCCAGACCTGGTGCTTCGTGACCGCTCCCGGCTGCGCCTACGTGGTGGGCGGCGACCCGGCGACCGGCAGGGCGTGGGACATCGACCACGCCACGGTCACGCCGGCCAACACCAGCCTCGGCAACGCGGCCCGTACCTTCGAGAACCGGGCGAACGGCGACCCGTTCACGGTCGGCACCCGGAGCAACGTGGTGACGCCGAGCCGCGACTACGTCTACCCCTGGCGGAACACCTGGCACGAGGCGAAGTGCGATCCCGCGGTGTTCGACCAGCCGGGCGAGAACGACCTCGAGGCCTCGATCGCCAACCTGCACGCCATGCACAACCGCATGCACGACTGGTCCTACCGGCTCGGCTTCACCGAGACCGCGTGGAACATGCAGGCCGACAACGGCGACCGCGGCGGCCTCGGCAACGACCCCGAGCAGGGCAACGCCCAGGCGGGCGCCCGCGTCCTGTCGGTCCGCGACAACGCCAACCAGATCACCGGCCCCGACGGGGTCGCGCCGATCTCCAACATGTACCTGTGGCAGCCGATCGCCGGTTCGTTCTACGCGCCGTGCACGGACGGCGACTACGACATGTCCGTCATCGGCCACGAATACACCCACGCGATCTCCGGCCGCATGATCGGCGGCCCGAACGCCGGATGGAGCGGCGCCCAGGCCGGCGCGATGAACGAGAGCAACTCCGACCTGGTCGCGATGGAGTACCTGTTCGAGTACGGTTTCCGCCCCGCCGGCCTCACCCCGTACGTCACGGGCGGCTACGTCACCGGAGACCCGGCGCGGGGCATCCGCAACTACGACATGTCCAAGTCCCCGCTCAACTACAGCGACATCGCCTACGACCTCGTCGGCCAGCAGGTCCACGCCGACGGCGAGATCTGGTCGGCCACCCAGTTCGACGTGCGGGCGGCCTTCGTCAAGAGGTACGGCGCGGGCACCGCGAAGCAGCAGCGGGCCTGCGCGGACGGCCAGAAGCCGGTCGCCGACTGCCCGGGCAACCGGCGCTGGGCCCAGCTCTCCTTCGACGCCCTGCTGCTGATGGCCTCGGGCGCGGTCAGCTACGTCGACCACCGCGACGCGCTGCTCGCGGCCGACACGATCCGGTTCGGCGGCAGGAACCACGACATCATGTGGCGCGCGTTCGCCGAGCACGGCCTCGGCCAGGGAGCGGCCAGCAACGGCGCGAACGACCCCGACCCGACGCCGAGCTTCGTCAACCCCGCCGGCAAGAACGGCTCTCTGCAGCTCAAGCCGCTGGGCGAGGCCAAGGGCGCGGCGCTGCGGCTCTACGTGGGCGACTACGAGGGACGCGTGGTCCCGGTCGCCGACACCGACCCCGCCACCGAGCTGGGCGACACCGTGGAGATGACGCCCGGTGTCTACGACTTCGTGGTCGCGGGCAACGGGTTCGGGCACACGCGGCTGAAGTTCGCGGTGGTGGGCGGCGTGAAACTGCCCCTTCCGCTGCCGTTGTTCCGCAACCACGCGTCCTCCACGGCCGGCGCCACGGCCGCGGGCGACGGCGTCAACCACGTCAAGCTGATCGACGAGACCGAGGCCACCAACTGGGCCTCGCTCACCGGCACGCCCGCGGGCAGGTCGGTCACCGTGGACCTGGCCGGCGACGCCCCCGTCACCGTCCGCAGGGTCCAGGTGAGCGCCATGCTCAGGCCCAACGTCGGCGACCCGGCCGACCCCGGCGCGCAGAACCGCTTCTCCGCGCTGCGCTCCTTCGAGGTGCTCGCCTGCGAGCAGGGCTGCGCCGACCCGGCCAACTACACCAAGATCTACACCAGTCCGGCGGACGCGTTCGACGCCACGCTGCCCCGGCCCCGGGGCGCCGACCTGCTCATCAAGTCGTTCCGCGTCCCCACCACCACCGCCACCCACCTGACCCTCCGCACGGTCACCAGCCAGTGCACCGGCAACCCGCGCTACGCCGGTGAACAGGACGCGGACCCCAACTCCGCGACGGACTGCGCCACCGCCAGCCCGCTCCGCGACCAGATCCGGGCCGCCGAGTTCCAGGCGTTCTCGCACTGACCCCCGGTTCCGTCACGGCTCGCGCCACCCGGGCGCGAGCCGTCGAGGGCGTGGAATGAGGGCTTCGGGCGGGCGGGGAGCGGCCCGGGCCGGGGGAGTGGGCGGGTGGCTGATCGCGGTGTGCGGGACGAGGAAGGGCGGCGTTCCTTCCGGTGCGGCCGGGGTGCCACGCGGCCCCTGGGGCGACGGTGTTCAGTGACGGATTGGCATGGATTGCGCGTCGCTCTGATCACGCACCTTGTGCCATGTCATCCCAGATCGTTACGAACGAGACAATTCTCTCGCGGAGGTCTCCTTGCGTTTACCCATCGCCCTGCTGAGCGTCGCCGCCTCGGCCGTACTCCTCGTCCCCACAGGGGTGGCCGCCGCCGATCCCGTCGAGCCACCCACACCTGCCGTACGGGACTTCGGCAACGGCCCCGAGCGGAACGAGGAGGCGGCCGGCGTCTCCGAGCCGGCCCAGATGCTCCGCGCCCAGGCCGTGGAACCGTTCCACTACGTGCCCGACCGTGACCGCGGCTATCCGAGGCAGACCCAGCTGCCGGTTCCCGCGGAGAATCCCGCCGACGCCTCCATCAAGCTCGGGCTGGTGCCGTACCACGGCATCGCGCCCAAGCTGAACGACCTGCAGAAGCTGAGCGACCGGGTGAGCGTGGAGGTCATCGGCCGCTCGCACCAGGGCCGCGACCTCTACCTCGTGACCGTCACCGCCCCGGAGAGCCGCGCCGAGGCGCGCGAACAGGACCGGATCCGCGAGCGCATCGAGAACGACCCGGCCGCCTCCGCCCGCGACCGGTCACTGCCCAAGAAGTACAAGGCGCCGGTCTTCATCAACGGCAACATCCACGGCAACGAGTGGGAGGGCACCGACGCCGCCCTGCGGGTCATCGAGGAGCTCGCGACCAGCACCGACTCCCAGGTCGCCAAACTGCTCGGCCGCACGCGGCTGTACTTCAACGTCACCGCCAACCCCGACGGCCGGTTCAACGGAGTGCGCGCCAACGGCGCCGGCTTCGACCTGAACCGTGACTTCATCACCGCCTCGCAGCCCGAGGCGCGGGCGATGCGCCAGCTGATGATCGACACCCAGCCCGTCGCCATGGTCGACCTGCACGGGTACGTCAACGGCACGCTCATCGAGCCCACCACGCCGCCGCACGGCGCGAACTACGAGTACGACCTGTTCATCAAGAACACCTACGCCAACGGGCTCGGCATGGAGGCCGCCGTCAAGGCGCTGGGTCACACGCCCGCGGCCGACGGCGTGTTCCCGCCGCAGATCCCGTTCCGGGACTCCCCGGAGGGCTGGGACGACTGGCCGCCGATCTTCACCCCGCAGTACGCGCCGTTCCAGGGCGCGGTCGCCTCGCACACCGTCGAGATCCCGCTGCGGGTCAACAACGCCGACTACAACAACCTGCCCGTCGAGGAGCTGCGCCGCCGGTCCTCGATCAACACCGCGATCGCCGCGGCCGCCGTCCGGGCGACGTACGGCTTCGTCCAGGACCGGCACGACCAGCTCATCGCCGACCAGATCGAGGTCTTCCGGCGGGGCGCGGCGGGTGAGCCGGCCAGGAGCGTGCCGCTCGACATCGTGCCCGGCTTCGGCCCCGAGGACGTCTACACCACCACCTACCCGCGGGCGTACGTGATCCCGGCGGGCACCGCGCAGCGCTCGGCCACGGCCGCCGCGCGCCTGGTGGACCATCTGGTCGCCAACGACGTCAGGGTGGAACGGGCGAGGCGGTCGTTCCAGCTGAACGGGACGACCTACCCGGCCGGCTCGTACGTCGTGGACATGCACCAGCCCAAGCGCGGGCTGGCCAACGTGATGCTGGAGCCCGGCGCCGACATCTCGCCCAGGGTGGACGCGATGTACGACATCTCCGGCTGGAGCCACGCCCTGCTCTGGGGCGCCACCGTGGACGCCGTCACCACCGGCTCCCTGCGCGTGCCCGCCGAGCCGGTCAACGCGGCCGCCCCGACCGGCTCGATCCCGAGGACTCCCGGACCGCTGGCGCTGAAGGTGAGCGACGCCAAGGAGGTCCAGGCGCTGAACGAGCTGCTGGCACAGGGCGTCGCGGTGACCTGGGCGAGCGACGGCACCGCGATCGTCCCGGCCGCCGCGCGGGAGGCCGCCGGGACGGCGGCCGACAGGTACGGCGTGGCGTTCACCGCGGCCGGATCGGCCTCGGGCGTCCCGCTGTCCCAGGTGCGGATCGCCGCGGCCGCCTCCGCGGATGAGCTGTTCACGCTGCGCGAGATGGGCTTCGAGGTCACCCCGGTCTCCACCGCCGTCCTCAACGCCGGCTTCGACTGGAGCGCGACCGACGTGCTCTTCGTCTCCAGCGGGCTGAGCTACGCGGCGCTCAACCCGGCGGCCCGCACGGCGCTCGACGGGTTCCTCGCCACCGGCGGCGTGGTCACCCGGGGCGGCACCGGCGCGACCTTCAACGCCGCCGCCGGCCTGCTCACCGCGACCGCGGTCGCCGGGCGCGGCGACGCCAACGGCGTGGTGCGGGTCAGCTCCTCGGCCGGTTCGGTGGGCAACGGCTCGCCGGAGCACTCGTTCGTCTACTCGCCGCGCTGGTTCACCGGCCTCGGCCCCGAGGTCACGGTCGAGCAGTCGTACGCGGCCGACGGGCCGCTGGTCTCCGGCCACTGGCGGCCCAACGCCAACGGGACCGGCGGCCAGGACGCGGCCAGGAACCAGGCGGCCGTGGTCAGCGGGCGCGACGAGCGCGGCGCGGCCGTGGTGCTGTTCGGCACCGAGCCGATGTTCCGCAACCACCCCAAGGGGTTGTTCCCACAGGTGGCGAGGGCGTTGTACTGGTCGGCCTCGGTGACCGCCCCGGCCGTCACCACACCCTGACCGGGCACCCCGGGCCGGCGGCCTCGTCCAGGTCGCCGGCCCGCGGGCGCGGTCCTAGTCCCTGCGCAGCCCGAGCGTCTCGGCGGCGGTCTCCAGCGCGGCCAGGTGCTCGTCGACCGAGCCGAGCCCGGCGCCCATGGTGTTGACGGCCATGTGGGTGGCGCCGGCCTCCCGCCACCGGCGGGCCAGCTCGGCCAGCTCCTCCGCGCTGCCCGTCCAGCCGACCCGGCCCTCCATGCCGAGCGAGGCGGGATCGCGGCCAGACTCGGCGGCGGCCTCGTCGACGATCGCCTTGGCCTCGTCCAGCTCCGGGCCCGGAGACATCTGCGGGAACCAGCCGTCGGCCAGCCGTCCGGCGCGGCGGTACGCCCGAGGTGAGTAGGCGCCGAACCAGACGGGGATCGGCCGCTGCACCGGCAGCGGGGCCAGCCCGGCTCCCGTCACCTTGTCAAAGGCGCCCTCGAAGGTGATCGACGGCTCGGTCCAGAGCCTGCGCATCAACGCGACCTGCTCCTCGATGCGCCTGCCCCGGGTGGTGAAGTCCTGGCCGAGGGCTTCGTACTCGACCTGGTTCCACCCGAGCCCCACGCCCAGCCGCAACCGGCCGTCGCTGAGCAGGTCGACCTCGGCCGCCTGCTTGGCCACCAGGGCCGTCTGGCGCTGGGGCAGGATGATGATGGAGGTGACGAGTTCCAGCGAGGTCAGGGCGGCGAGGTAGCCGAACAGGACCATCGGCTCGTGGAACGTGGTGCGCACGTCGTAGGGGCCGCGCCAGCCCCGGTGAACCTCGGGATCCGCCCCGACGACGTGGTCGAAGGCCATCACGTGCCGGAAGCCGAGCGCCTCGACTCCCTGTCCGTAGGCGCGCACCGCGCCCGCGTCCGCCCCGATCTCGGTCTGGGGAAAGACGACACCGATCCGCATCCATGGCTCCCGTCTCGTGTCAGCCGAACTCGCCGACCATCATCGCGTGCCCGGCCCCGTTCGACCGCGAGCGACTGCCTCGGGTCGGCCCCGTGTTTCGTGAAATGTGGGTCATTCACTACCCGAACTACGGCCTGCCTCGAGCCCCAGGCTGCCACCCATCCCACGGGCCGGACTCGGTGCCCTCACCGCCGCGGTCATGGAGTCCTTCCAGACGGAGGCGGGGTTCCGGGCGAGGGCGGGCCGCCGTCTGGCGGCCCG
>NZ_JBEZFS010000048.1:0-52206 GCF_040649575.1 Nonomuraea sp. NPDC048916 | reverse complement strand
AAGATCTTCTGCAACACGCTGGAGCCGGACCACCGGTCCTACTGGCTGCGCACCAGGACCAAGGCCCCCCTCAACTACTTCCTCGGCTTCCCGATCGACCGGGACATCTCCCGCTACACCGGAATCCTGGACGCCGAGGACTTCAGCCGCCGCGGCCTCGGCCCGGGCCGCGGCGGCGCGACCGGTGAGAGCCGCGATTCCCAGGATGGAGCCGGTTCCGGCGATGAACCCACGACGCGAGACGCTGCTGGAGCCGGGGATGTTGCCGCTCATGCGATGTTCCTCACTCTCGATGAAATGAGAACGGGTCCTCCATGGTTTGCTCGCGCCTCGGGTCACTGCGTGCCGGGTGAAGTCACAGTGCCTTGGCACGCCCGACCGGCGGCGACGAGTCGCCGGGCAGCGCGCAGACGGTGTCGAGGCCCAGCACGTGGTTGAGCCGGCCGAACGCCAGCCAGGAGCCGATGCTCATGCTCAGCTCCACGATCTCGAGCTGGCTGTAGCGCGCGGTCATCCTCGCCCAGAACTCGTCGTCGAGGCCGTGGTGATCCAGCGCGTACCGCTCGGCGTACTCGGCGGCCAGCCGGGTGCGGTCGTCGAACGCGTCGGTGGTGCGCCACTCGGTCACCGCGTCGGCGAACTCCTCCTCGACCTTCCGCCCGTCCCGTTCCGTCCGCCAGTCGAGACAGAAGGCGCACCCGTTGATCTGCGCGATCCGCAGCCGCGCGGCCTCGAACTCGCGCAGGCCGAGGGTCGTGTGGGCGTACACCGACATCGAGAAACGGGAGGCGGCGATCCCGATGCCGGGGACCATCTCGCCCCACACGTACTCGATCGCGTCCTTGCCCTCGGGAATGTCGATGTTCACGCTTGTTTCCTTCCGAGCTTGCCGACGGCGGGTCGCAGCGGGATGTCGAGCGCGTCGTACAGTCCGGGTTCGGCGTCCACCAGCCAGTCGATGGCGCCGACCAGCCGGCCGGCCGCGGTGGCGTTCCCGCCCGCCGACCGGTTGCCGTCCTCGTCGGTGGCCTCGACCGTGACCTCGATGCGCGGGCGGCCCTCGATGATCACCCGGTGCGCCCCGTCGCCGTCGGGCGGTGCCGGCCAGTCGGGTGCGCAGGACGGGTGGATGCGGGTGACGTGCTCGATGACGATGCGGGGTTCGCCCTCGACGACGCCCTGCACCTCGAACCGCACCGCGCCCTGGGTGCCGGCCTCGAACTCGCCCATCGACCTGGTGCTCACCGTGGAGTCGAGCGGGCGCCGGTCGAGGGTCTCGCGGATCTCGTCGAGTTCGACGCCGAGGGCCCTGGCCATCAGCCGCACCTGGCCGCCCCACACCATGGTCGGGACCGTCGGCGCGAGCATCGGCGGCTCGTAGTCCATCGGCTGGCCCATGCCGACCAGGTAGCGGACCGAGTCGGGCTGGTCGTAGGTGGAGTAGTCGAAGATCTCCTGGCAGCGGACCACGTCCACGGTGGTGCCGAGCCCGCTGATCAGCAGGGGCAGCACGTCGTTGCCCCAGCCGGGGTCGACGCCGGAGACGAACAGCGAGCCGCCGCCGGCGGCGATGGCTGCCAGCACCTGGTCGCGCAGCTCCGGCGGGGCGTTGCGCTGGTCGTAGAAGGCGTACAACGCGGGGGTGACGACCACGGCTCCGGCTCGGATCGCCTTGATGACGTCGGCGAGCGCCTCGTCGGGGCGGATGTCGCCGGACGCCGCGTACACCACGGCGCCGGGACCGGCGGCCAGCACCGCGTCGACGTCGCCGGTCGCCGCGAGGCCCAGATCGTGGCCGAGCCCGCCGAGGTCGCCCGCGTCACGGCCGATCTTGTCAGGGTCGTGGACGAGCACGGCCGTGAGTTCCAGTGCCGGGTGGGCCTCCACGGCACGGATGGCCGCACGGCCGACGTTGCCGGTTCCCCAGACGATCGTGGTCACCATGCCCGGAGCGTAGCAAGCGCTTGGTTCAGTGTATAGCGTCTTCCCGGGCTTCTCGCCCGCCGTGAGGGCCCGCGTGCGGCGGTCAGGCCGGGCCGGCCTCGCGGAGGGCGTACTGGCCGGGGGTGCAGCCGTACTCCTTGGCGAAGGCCAGTCGCTGCCATCGTCGTGCGCGACCCCGCGGCCGGCACCCCGATGGTCGTCCCGACCCCTTGACGCCAGGGCCGATCAGCCGGTTGGGGACGAGCAGTCGGAAAGTCCGGTAGTCTTAACTCATCGACGCGGGGTGGAGCAGTTCGGTAGCTCGCTGGGCTCATAACCCAGAGGTCGTAGGTTCAAATCCTGCCCCCGCTACCAGTCGGAAACGCCCTCCGGGAGACTCTCCCGGAGGGCGTTTCGCATGTCAGGGACACCGGGAGTCTGAGGCGGCAGGGGATGCCCGGTGGAGGAGCCCTGCGGCTCCCGGCGCCGGGCACCCCCTGGGACCGCGTGGCCGTGGCCGAGAGGGGCGACTGACGGAGATCACCGCCAGGTCGTCCCACGCGACCGTAGCCTTCGGCGGCATCGTGGCCATGGACGACGTCTCCTTCGACGTGCCGTCGACCGGCATCATGGCGCTCATCGGCCCGGACGGCGCGGGCAAGACGACGGCGTTCAAGGTGCTCTCCGGGCACGTGCGGCCGAAGTCGGGCACCGTCGAGGTGTTCGGCACGTCGGTCTCGGCCCTGGGCCCGGCAGGGCCGGCCGACCGGACGTGGCGATCGTCCACGACGACGGAGCCCGCTCGATCTACGACTGGGGCTTCCAGCCGCTCACTCGATGACAACGGACGGCACGGCCGAGGGACCCTGGGGCTCCTGGGCCGTGCCGATGGACGTTTCCGGCGGACGTTTCCACCCGATCACATGCCGGTCGATCACATGCCGGTCGATCACATGACGGTCACACGCCGGGGAACTCGGCGTCCGGGCAGCACTTCAGCTGGAAGTCCCTGAACTGCTTCAGCATCGCCTCCTGGGCGGCCTTCTTCTGCTCCGGAGTCATCCGCGCCCAGGTTGCCTTGTTGGTCTCGAGGGTCTTCGCGCCGCCACGAGGCGCCATGAAGCCCTGGTCGCGCTTGAAGCAGTCGCGTCCCTGCGGGGTCTTGTCCTTCCTGAAGGTCTTGACGCAGGAGCGCTCCGCGGCCCTCCACGCGGCGATCTTCTTGGGGCTGGGGCCGCCCGAGCGCTCGGTGTCGGATGCGGAGGGTGCGGAGGGTGCGGAGGGTGCGGAGGGTGCGGAGGATGCGGAGGATGCGGACTGCGGCACCGCGCCGGCGCACACAGGTCCGTTCGCCTGGGCGTAGGCGGTGCTGCCGGAGCCGAGACCGGGGATGGCGCAGGAGGTGAGCACGACGGCGCCGAGGACTCGGGTGATCACGGGCTTGAGGTTTCCCTTGTTCATGCCCCTTGCTTGTAGTGACCCGGCCGACGGCCCTCACCCCGAACACGCGTGCCTGGACCGATTCTTGGCGGCGGTTTGGGGTGCGCGTGTGGATCGGGCGGTGCGGATGTCCCGATCAGTCGCGGATGGCGCACAGCAGGCGGTTGTTGCCGCGCTGCCACAGGGTGCCGGTTTCCCGGAAACCCGCCTGGCGGAGGGCTTCGACGTGGGTGGACAGCAGGTGCGACTCGGAGCCTTGGTGGTCGGCGCCCGCGGTGGTGCGCTCGGCGTGGAGGTCGGCGAAGGCGGGGTCGGCGGCGACCGCGTCCCACCACTGCCGCCAGTCCTCGGGGTGGTCGCCGGCGAACCTGCGCTCGGTTTCCTTGTCGTGGACGGCGCGTTCGAGGCGGGCGATGGCCGGGGTGGTGTCGTCGGTGTCGAGGTGGTCGCCGTTGAGCAGCAGCCCGCCGGGGCGGAGCACGCCGGCCAGTTCGGCGTACATGGTCTGGAGGTCCGGCTCGGAGATCCAGTGCAGCGCGGTGGTGCTCACGGCGGCGTCGGCGGGCCGGTCCAGGCCGAGCGATCGGGACCAGCCGGGGCGGCGCAGGTCGGCGGTGACGAACGTGAGCCGCGGGTAGGCGGCCCGCCCGAGCCCGAGCAGGAGCGGGTCGGCGTCGAGCGAGATCACGGTGGCCTTGGGCAGCCGTTCGAGCAGGCGGGCGGAGAGCGAGCCGGGGCCGCAGCCGAGGTCGATGACCAGTGGGTCGGGCTGGTCCAGGGCCTCGACGGCGTCGATCAGCGCGGTGAAGCGCTCCTCGCGGTCGGGCAGGTAGCCCTCCTGCTGGCGGTCCCAGCGCGTGATCCAGTCGAGTGCGGCATCGTGGGTGAGCACAATCGTCTCCTTGTGACCGTCGTTTATGCTTTCGACAGTCACAAGCTAGAACACAAAGGTGTAACCGGTCAATTGAACTTCAACAGTCACACGGATCTGGTCGTGCGGGTGGCGGTGGGGCTGGTCAACGCGCTGACCCCGGGCGAGAGGCATGGCCGGGCCGTCCCGCCTCCCGGCGATCTCGCCGCGGTCGCCACCGACGGACTGCGCGCCGCCTATCCGGGCCATCGCGAGGTCACCGAGGCGGAGGCCGGCGAGCTCGCCGAGACCGCGGCCCGGCTCCGCACGGTCTTCGACGCGGTCGCGCGAGGCGACCTCGACGCGGCGGCTCTGCAGGTCAACAGCCTGCTCGAGGAGACCCGCGCCCGGCCCCTGCTCGAACGGCACGACGGTGAGCCCTGGCACCTGCACTTCCACGGGCCGGGCGGCACCATGGCCGGAGACTGGGCGGCGAGCTGCGCCACCGGGCTCGCGATGGTGCTGGGCAGTGAGTTCTGCGAACGCCTCGGAGTGTGCACGGCACCGCACTGCGACCGGGTGTACGTGGACGTCTCCCGCAACGGCACCCGCAGGTTCTGCTCCACGGCCTGCCAGAACCGGGTCAAGACGGCGGCGTTCCGGGCCCGGGGGAAGGCGTGACCCCCCGCGACGGCTGATCTCTGTGCCGGCAGGCGCGCGGCCGAGGCAACCGTCCTCTGCGCCGACCGGCGCGGCCGAGGCGACCGCCCTCATCAGGCGCGCGTTGCGCCCGTCCCCCTGCTCCAGCTCCCCGGAGTGCGGCCGGGGAGCTGGAGCCCGTTCATTCGGCGATCAGCCTTTCCGCCTCTTCGTGCAGGGCCACGATCAGAACCAGCTCCAGCTGGAGTGCTTCGAGATCGGGCACCGCGAGGCCGTCTAGGACGCGCATGGTGGGCCTCCCTGGCTGTAGGACGCCCCACGAGTCACAAAGGTTTACCGCCACATAAGTGTCGGCCGCCCCCGAACCAGGTCATTACCTGAAGCGTTCCCAGGCCGACTGCCGGGTCATGCCGAGGGAGGAGCCGATGCGCTCCCAGCTGACCTCACGGGTGCGCAGATGGCGCACCCAGTCGTGCAGGTTGTCATCGATCTGCACCTGCACGGCGGCGATCTTGGGGAGGTGGTCGAGGATCTGGTCGTCGCTCATCGTCTCCCACAGGGGGAGCCGGGGCTCGGTGGAGGCGGCCAGCCGTTCCTCGTCGAGGATCTCGGAACACAGGCCGACGCACTGGTCGCAGATGTGCACGCCGGGCCCGGCGATCAGTTTGGCGACTTCCGAGCTCTGCTTGTGGCAGAACGAGCAGCGGAGCTTTTCCTTCCAGTCAGGCATGACCTGACGGTAGTACGTCAGGCTACGCCTGACAAGCGTGCGGACCGCTCGCGTTCCATCTGGGCGTGGATGATCGCCTGCCGCTCCTCATTGATCCTGCGGCAGATCGTCACGTAGGCGGTCAGCACCTTGTGGTAGGCCTGGCGGGCCTCGTCGAGCTGGGACTCGAGTATGAGGATCCGGACCGGATCGCCCTCCTGCTCGGCCTCGGCGAGCAGTGCTCGCGCCTCGTCCACGATCTCCTCGGACCGCACCCTCGTACGGCGAAGCAGGGCTGAGCACTCGTAGAGCTCTCCCAGTCGCGCTGAGGAGACGATGAACTCGGCAGTGTGCACGGCCGAGCCGGACACCATGCGCCTGCGCAGATCAGGTCCCAATTCCGCCACCTCCCCGGTCAAGGTTGCCTAAGCGTAGACGCGCCGCCGCCCCGAATGGATCACTCGCGAACCCCGGAGGGTAAGGCACTCCTCCCGGTGGGGAAAGTTCTCTACTCCAGGTGGGAAAACACCGTCCCTGTAGGTGATTCGCTACTCACTAATTGTGGTAGTTGGCGGGTTTACCTGCGCTGATCCGGGATTTGGAACGAATCGTCCGGGACGGGAAATGTGGCGGACGAAGACGCGCGATCGGCCCCCCGAGAACCGGCGTTGGTCACATACTGAAACGAGTCGGGAGCGGATCGTAACGGCTGAGGGGCGCGGCTGTGACTATGACGACATCAGGGAGCGGCGAGGAGGCGGTGGATGTCAGCGTCGTCATCCCGGCCCGCAACGCCCGCCCCTACCTGGACCGATGCCTGACCTCGGCGCTCGTCCAGCGGGTGCGCAAGGAGATCGTCGTCGTCGACGACGGGTCCACCGACGGCACCGCCGAGCTGCTGGAGCTCTACGCCTCCTACCACCGCGCCAGCGTCAAGGTGGTCCACCTCGACGGATTCGGCGGAAGGGGCGCCGGGCGGCCGCGCAACGTCGGCCTCGAGCACGCCACCGGCCGCTACGTCTTCTTCTGCGACGCCGATGACTACCTCGGCGCGGAGGCGCTGGAGCGGATGGTCGCCATGGCCGACCGCAACGGCTCCGACATCGTGCTCGGCAGGATCGCCGGCCACGGCCGCCGCGCCCCGGTGTCGATGTTCACGCGCAACGCCGACCGCGCCGGTTTAGGCGACAGCGCTGTTTACAACAGTCTGAGTTGCTTCAAGCTCTACCGCAGGGACATGCTCGAACGGCACCGCGTCAGGTTCGCCGAGGGGGTCCTCGTCGGCGAGGACATCCACTTCACCGTGCACGCCTACTGCCACGCCGGGATCATCTCCGTGGTCGCCGACTACGACTGCTACCACCTGGTCGCCCGGCCCGACGGCAGCAGCATCATGCAGCAGGCCGCCAGCAGGGACCCGGTCGCCTGGCTGGCGATGATCAGAGGTCCGATCCGGCTGATGACCGAGCACATCGCGCCCGGGCCGCTCCGTGACCACCTGCTCGGCCGGCATTTCAGACTCGACGCGTTCGCCCAGCTCGGTGCGCCGTTCCTGGCGGCCGACGAGGTGCGGCGCAAGGACATCGCGGAAGGGGTGGCCGCGCTCTGCGACGAGTGGCTGACGCCCGGCGTCTACGAGCGGCTCAACGGCACCGACCGGGAGCGGCTGGCCGCGCTCGGCGACATCGACCGGCTGGCGCGGCTGGCCCGCATCGAGAACGCCGCCGTGCGCCGCCGCCTGACGGGGTTGCGCTGGGAGGCCGACCGCCTGGTGGTCTCCGGCACGGCCGCGCTCGAGGGCATGCGCGTGCACCACGGCATCACCCTGGTGCTGCGGGCCCGGCACAACCCGGCGGTCGAGGTGGTGGTGCCCGCCGACTACGACGGCGACGAGTTCACCGCGGCGGTCGACGTGGCCGGGCTCGACTCCGGGATCTGGGACTTCCGGGTCACGATCGAGCTGGAGGGCGTGGTCAGGTCCGGCCGGCTGGGCGCCGACCGTGACGACGACGTGGACCGGCCCGCTCCCCGGCTCATCGACGGCGTCGTCGCCATGCCCTACTTCACCAGGGACAACGGCAACCTCAGCATCGACGTCGGCGGTCACCTGCAGACGGTGCCGGGGACCGTCCGGCTGACCAGGACCAAATGGGCGCTCGGTCACCGGCTGGCCATGGACGGCGAGGTCACGGTCGTCGGGGTGGCGCCGGAGGCGTCGGCCGTGCGCCGGGTGGTCTGGCGCGAGCGGCACACCGGCAGCGAACACTCCGAGCCGGTGGTCGCCCTGCCCGGCGGCGGTTTCGCGGCCCGGCCGGCGGTCGGCCGGTTCGCGCCCGGCACCTGGGACGCCTACCTGGAGCTGGAGCTGGGTGGCCCGCCGGCGAGGTTTCGGATCGAGGCCGAAGCGGAGACGGTCGCCGGAGCGCGCCGGTTGTGGGCCGCGGCCCTGCTCAGGATCGTGCGGCCGTACGCCACCTCGGGTAAGGGGCGGTTGAGTGCCGTTGTGAGGAAAGTTACTGCTCGTGCACTGGTGAGAAGGTTCCTGCGCTAATTGCCACCTATGTGCAACTGCAAGACGATGTCCTAATGTAGGGCTTGTTCTTCTCGCCTCTATCGGAGGATGTAGTGCACGTACCCGATGGCTTCTTCAACGCGGCCGTATCCATCTCGGCCGGAGCGGTCGCGGCCGCCGGCGTCGCGGTCTGCCTGCGCGGCGCCAAGCGTGAGCTCGACGACCGCACCGCGCCCATGGCGGGTCTCGTCGCCGCGTTCATCTTCGCCGTCCAGATGCTCAACTTCCCCGTCGCCGCGGGCACCAGCGGCCACCTGCTGGGAGGCGCTCTGGCCGCGATACTCGTCGGGCCGTACACAGGTGTCCTGTGCATGGCCGTGGTCCTGCTCGTGCAGGGCGTGTTCTTCGCCGACGGCGGGCTGACGGCGCTGGGGATCAACATCACCATCATGGGCGTCGTCACCGTGCTGGTCGGCTGGGGCGTCTTCCGGCTGATCACCCGGATGGCCACGGGCAAGGGCGCCATCACGGTGGCCGCGTTCCTCGCCGCGCTGGTCTCGGTGCCCGCCTCCGCGCTGGCGTTCACGCTGCTGTTCTGGATCGGCGGCACCGCGCCGATCGAGGTGTCGGCGGTGGCCGCCGCGATGGGCGGCGTGCACGTGCTGATCGGCATCGGCGAGGCCGTGATCACCACGCTCACCGTGGGCGCCGTGCTGGCCGTCCGGCCCGACCTGGTGTACGGCGCGCGCGGGCTGGCCGCTCCGCTGGTGCTGCGGGGCGCCGAGGGCACCACGACGGTGGAGGCCGAGCGGCCGGTGGCCACGGGGGGCGGGATCAGGCCGTTCCTGCTCGGCGGCCTCGGCGTGACGCTGGTGCTGGCCGGTGTGGTGTCCTTCTTCGCCTCCTCCAGCCCCGACGGGCTCGAGGCGGTCGCCGAGGACAAGGGCTTCCTCGGCCAGGCCACCGACCACCTGTTCGGGTCATGGGCGCTGGCCGACTACGGTGACGTGGGCGGCATTCCGGTGGGTGTCGCGGGGATCCTCGGCGTGGGGCTGGTGCTGCTCATCGCCGGGGTCGTGGGCTACGCCGCGCGCGGCCGCGACAGGGTCAGGGCCTGAGCACGTGAACGAGAGGCGGTGAGTGGTGGGCGCGGGGCATCGGCATCAGCTCTATCGGCCGGGCGACTCGGTCGTGCACCGGCTGCCGCCGCAGTGCAAGCTGCTCGCCGTCTTCTCCTTCGCCGTCGTGGTCGTAGCGACGCCGAGGGAGAAGTTCTGGGCGTTCGCGCTCTACGCGGTGCTGCTGGTGGCGGTCGCGCTGCTCGCCGGAATCCCGCTGACCTACGTCCTGCGGCGGATGGTGATCGAGCTGCCCTTCGTGCTGTTCGCCTTCCTCATCCCGGTCATCGGGATGGGGGAGCGCACCACGGTGCTCGGCCTCTCGCTGAGCGTCGAAGGGCTCTGGGCGGCGTGGAACATCCTGGCCAAGGCGACGCTCGGCGTGATCGCCTCCATCCTGCTGGCCGCCACCACCGAGCCGCGCGTCATCCTGCTCGGGGCCCAGCGGCTCCGGCTGCCGAGCCTGCTGGTGCAGATCGCCATGTTCATGCTCCGCTATCTGGACGTGATCCTGGATGAGATGCGGCGGATGAAGGTGGCCCGGGAGTCTCGGGGCTTCGAAGCACGAAATTTCCGGCACATCCCGGTGATCGCCCGATCGGCCGGGGCCTTGTTCATCCGCTCGTACGAGCGGGGTGAGAGGGTGCATCTGGCGATGCTGAGCCGCGGCTATTCAGGCCAGATGCCAATCATCGGCGAAATATCGGCCTCTGCCGGGCAGTGGGTCGCCGCGCTCACACTGCCGATCCTCGCTCTAGCGGTGCTGGGACTGTCGCTGTGAACTCTCTCAACATGGACTCTCTGGACGTGAACTCTCTCAACGTCAACTCTCTCGAGGTCAGCCGTCTCGCCTACGCCTACCCCGACGGGACCCAGGCCCTGTTCGGCGTCGACCTCACGATCGGCAGGGGAGAGCGGGTCGCGCTGCTCGGCCCCAACGGCGCCGGCAAGACCACGCTGGTCATGCACCTCAACGGCATCCTCACGGCCGGGCACGGCACGGTCACCGTGGCCGGCACCCCGGTGCGCAAGGACACGCTCAAGGAGATCAGGCAGCGCGTCGGCCTGGTCTTCCAGGACCCCGACGACCAGCTCTTCATGCCCACGGTCAGGGACGACGTCGCCTTCGGCCCGGCCAACTCGGGCGTCGCCGGCGAGGAGCTGGAACGGGTGGTCAAGGACGCCCTTGACCGGGTCGGCATGCTCGACGCCATCGACCGGCCACCCCACCACCTGTCGTTCGGCCAGCGCCGCAGGGTGGCCGTCGCGACTGTGCTGGCCATGGAGCCCGAGATCCTGGTGCTGGACGAGCCGTCGTCCAACCTGGATCCGGCCGCCCGCAGGGAGCTGGCCGAGATCCTGCGCTCGCTCGACGTCACCGTGCTCATGGTCACCCACGACCTGCCGTACGCGCTGGAGCTCTGCGAGCGCTCGCTCATCCTGTCGGACGGCGTGATCGCCGCCGACGGGCCCACCCGCGAGCTGCTGGCCGACACCGAGCTGCTCGCCGCCCACCGCCTGGAGCTGCCGTACGGCTTCGCTATCCCGGCAGCGGCGGAACATGGATGACCACCACCCGGTCGCCCGCCTGGAGGGTTGAGGCGCGCGGATCGGCGTAGGTCATGACCTCGCGGCCCCTGACCACGGCCACCACGATCTCGTCGGACGCGGCCGGCGGCCTGCCGACCTCCTCCGTCGCCACGGGCCGCTCGAACAGGTCGAGACCCTTGCCGTAGGCGAGGAAGTCCTCGATCAGGGTGCTGACCGCGGGGCTCTGGGTGGCCACGCCGAGCATCCGGCCCGCCGCCTCGGACGAGGTGATCACCACGTCGGCGCCGCTCTGCCGTACGAGAGGGTCGTTCTCGGCCTCCCGGACGGCGGCCACGATCGTCGCCGTGGGGTTGAGGCTGCGGGCGGTGAGCGTCACCAGAGCGGCGGTGTCGTCGCGCTGGGTGGCGATGATGATCTCCTTGGCGGTGCCGATCCGGGCGCGGTTGAGCACGTGGCTGCGGGTGCCGTCGCCGACGACCCCGACGAAACCGTCGGCCGTGGCCTCGTCGACCACCGCCGCCTGGGGGTCGACGACCACGATCGAGTCGCGGGTCCGGTCGTTCTCGAGCAGCGTGCGGATCGCGGCGCGGCCCTTGGTGCCATAGCCGATGATCACCGTGTGGTCGCGCAACCTGGCCCTCCAGCGTTCGATCCTGATGGCGTCACGGGTGCGCTTGGTGAGAACCTCGAGCGTGGTGCCCACGAGGACGACGAGGAAGGCGATGCGCAACGGAGTGACGGCCACGATGTTGACGATCCTGGCCTCGGCGCTGACCGGGGTGATGTCACCGTAACCCGTGGTGGAGATCGACACCGTGACGTAGTAGAGCGCGTCGAGCAGCGAGACCCCGCCGTCGGCGTTGTCACGATAGCCGTCCAGATCCATCGCCACCAGCGCGAACATCGCCAGGACGATCGCCGCCGCGATGGCCATCCGGCGCAACACCGCTCGCAGGGGGCTCAGGGGGATGGACGGCAGGCGCACACCGGTTTCCGTCTCGTCCTCCCGCATGCGACTGATCGTAGTTGTGCATGCCCGGTATCCGGGGATGTCGAAGTACAGTGGCTCATCGAGGAGGGGCCCAATGAAGCTGCGGCTTGCGCGACATGCCCTGGGTGACGCCGTGGTGGTGGCCGTTGAGGGCGAGCTCGATCTATTCACCGCCCCGTTCCTCCGCGACGAGGTGCGAGACGCCATCAAGCAGGACAGCGCCCGGCTCGTGCTCGACCTTCAGCAACTGTCGTTCATGGACTCCAGCGGCCTGTCCGTGTTGATCGAGGCCTGGCGGCTGGCCACCGGAGAGGGCGGCGGGGTGTCGCTGGCCGCTCCGCAGGCGCCCGTGGCCCGCATCCTGCGGACGACCGGCCTGGATCGGCGGATCAAGGTCTATTCCGATGTCGACAGTGCCGTGGGTGAGATTTAACCGCACCCGAGTAGAACTTCATTCGGTACGCGGGTTAGGGTCCCGGTTATGGACGTGAACGGATCTGCAGCAATCATCTCCGGCGGTGCCAGCGGCCTCGGTGAGGCCACCGCCCGTGAGCTCGCGCGACATGGCGCGACAGTGGTCATCGCCGACCTCAACGAGGAGCGGGGCAAGGCCGTCGCCGACGAGCTCGGCGGAGTCTTCGTCAAGACCGACGTGTCGGACGACGAGCAGGTGCAGGCGGCCGTGGACGCCGCCGTCGCCACCGGCAAGCCGCTGCGCGTCGTCGTCAACAGCGCGGGCATCGGCTGGGCCGAGCGCACGGTCAACCGTGAAGGAGCTCCCCACAACTCCGCCACCTACCGCAAGGTCATCGAGGTCAACCTGGTCGGCACGTTCAACCTCATGCGCATCGGCGCGGCCGCGATCTCCAAGACCGAGCCGGTCGACGCCGACGGGCAGCGGGGCGTGGTCGTCAACACCGCCTCCGTGGCCGCCCTCGAAGGGCAGACGGGCCAGCTGGCCTACTCGGCCTCCAAGGGCGGCATCGTGGGCATGACGGTGCCCGCGGCCCGCGACCTGGCCGCGATCGGCGTGCGGGTCAACACGATCTGCCCCGGCATCATCGACACCCCCATCTACGGCTTCTCGGCCAACGCCGAGGAGTTCAAGGCCAAGCTGGTGGCGCCCGTGGTGTTCCCCAAGCGCATGGGGCGGGCCGACGAGTTCGCGCACCTGGTGCGGTCCCTGGTCGAGAACGACTACATGAACGCCGAAGTCATCCGCTTCGACGGCGGCATCCGCTTCCAGCCCAAGTGAGGTTCCGTGTCTGACGAAGTACTCGTCGAGGAGTCCGACGGCATCGCCGTGATCACGATCAACCGCCCCAAGGCGCGCAACGCCGTCAACGGGGCGGTGGCGCGGGGGATCGCCGAGGCGGTCGACGCGCTCGACGCCCGCACCGAGATCTCCGCGTACGTCCTGACCGGCGCGGGCGGCACGTTCTGCGCGGGCATGGATCTCAAGGGGTTCCTGACCGGCGACCTGCCCGTGGTCGAAGGGCGCGGCTTCGGCGGCCTGACCGAAGCGGTGGTCAAGAAGCCGCTGGTGGCGGCCATCGAGGGCTACGCCCTGGCCGGTGGGTTCGAGCTGGCTCTGGCCTGCGACGTCATCGTGGCGTCGTCGGAGGCCAAGTTCGGCCTGCCCGAGCCCAAGCGCGGCCTGGTGGCCGGCGCGGGCGGCATCATGCGCCTGCCGCGCCGCATCCCTTACCACATCGCCATGGAGATCGCCCTGACCGGCGACCACTATCCGGCCTCCCGGCTGTACGAGCTCGGCCTGGTCAACCGGATCACCGAGCCGGGCGCGGCGCTGGACGGGGCGATCGAGCTGGCCCGCAAGATCGCCGCCAACGCCCCGCTGGCGGTCGCCGCCACCAAGAAGGTGGTCATCGAATCCCAGGACTGGCCCCTGGAGGAGATGTTCAAGAAGCAGGGCGCGATCATCAACCCGGTGTTCGGGTCGAAGGACGCCATGGAGGGCGCGGCGGCCTTCGCCGAAAAGCGCGCCCCCCGGTGGAAGGGCGAATAACCGCTCCAAACCCCCTCCCCGGTGGGGAGGGGGTTTCTTTACGCATGCATAACTTCCGGCCCGTACGGTAAAGGAGAGGACGTCTAGCAGGAGGGCGCATGAGCGACTATTCGAGGTCCGCGTTCGAGTCGGCTAAACGCGGCGCGGGCAGCCTCCTGACGGGAGCCCTGAGCGCGTTCGTCATCATGGTCGGCGTGCTCGGCGTCATGTGGGGCGTCGAGATCGTCGACTACATGCTCAACGGCACCCTCGACCACCAGTTCGGCATCGTCGGCTGGGATCCTGACGGGCTGGTCGGCATCGTCTTCGCGCCGTTCCTGCACGTCGGCTTCGGTCATCTCATGGCCAACTCGCTGCCGCTGCTCATCCTCGGCTTCCTGGCCGCGCTCCGCGGCGTCGGGAAGTTCCTGGCGGCCAGCGCCGTCATCATCGTCATCGGCGGCTTCGGCACCTGGTTCACCAGCCCCGGCGTGATCACGGTCGGGGCCAGCGGGCTGGTGTTCGGCTACTTCGGCTACGTCGTGGCCCGTGGCCTGTTCGACCGCCGGGTCCTCGACATCGTCATCGGCATCGGGGTGGCGATCGCCTACTACTCGATCCTGTGGGGCCTGCTGCCCAACCAGCAGGGCATCTCGTGGCAGGGCCACCTCTTCGGGCTGATCGGCGGCGTCATCGCCGCGTGGTTCCTGCGGCGCAAGCGGCCAGAGAGCGCCTACCCGGCCTACTGAGCCTTTCCGTCCTACTGAGCGCTGCTGACCGCCTACTGAGCGCCTACTGAGCGCCTGCTGGGACGCCCCTGCTGGGGCGCCCTACTGAGCGCCTGCTGGACGCTTACCGGGCGCCTGCTGGGTTTCTACTGGGCGCCTACTGGGCGCCTGCTGGGCGCTTACCCGGGCGTCTGCTGGGCGCCGATCCGGCCCTGGCGCCGCACGCCGGGACCGACAGGCTGCCGGTGCCGGCGAGGTGCGCGCGGAGCATCGAGGAGGACGACGCGCTCACCCTCCTCGACAGGTCGTCACGCGCGGCGCGTCAGAGGCGCTCGACCACGTGGTCGACGCAGACCGTCAGCGCCTCGACGTCGGCCGGGTCGATCGCGGGGAACATCGCGATGCGCAGCTGGTTGCGGCCGAGCTTGCGATAGGGCTCGGTGTCGACGATGCCGTTGGCGCGCAGCACCTTGGCCACGGCCGCCGCGTCGACCTCGTCGGAGAAGTCGATCGTGCCGACCACCTGGGAACGGAACTCGGGCGCGGCGAACGGGGTCGCGTAGGACGACTTGTCGGCCCAGGCGTAGAGGCGCTGCGAGGAGTCGGCGGTGCGGGCGGTGGTCCAGGCCAGGCCGCCGTTGCCGTTCATCCAGTCGAGCTGCTCGGCCAGCAGGAACAGCGTCGCCACCGCCGGGGTGTTGTAGGTCTGGTCCTTGGCGGAGTTGTCGATCGCGACCGGCAGGCTGAAGAACTCGGGCACGTAGCGGCCCGACGCGGCGATCTCCTCGACCCGGGCCAGGGCGCGCGGCGACATGAGCGCGATCCACAGGCCGCCGTCGGAGGCGAAGCTCTTCTGCGGCGCGAAATAGTAGACGTCGGTCTCCTCGACGGAGATGGGCAGCCCGCCCGCGCCGGAGGTGGCGTCGACGAGCACCAGCGAGTCGTCGGAGCCCACTCGCCTGATCGGCATGGCGACGCCGGTCGAGGTCTCGTTGTGGGTGAGCGCGTAGACGTCGACGCCGTCCTCGGCCACCGCGGTGGGGTGGGTGCCGACCTCGGAGGTGATCACCGTGGGCTCGCCCAGCCACGGCGCCTTCTTGGCGACGGTGGCGAACTTCGAGGAGAACTCCCCGAAGGACAGGTGCTGTGACCTGTCGCGGATGAGCCCGAACGAGGCGATGTCCCAGAACGCGGTGGTGCCGCCGTTGCCCAGGACGACCTGGTAGCCCTCGGGCAGCAAGAACAGGTCGGCGAGCCCGGCACGAACACGGCCGACGAGGTTCTTGACCGGCTTCTGGCGGTGGGAGGTGCCCATGAGGCTCGCACCGGAGGCGGCGAGCGCGGCCAGTTGCTCGGTACGGATCTTCGAGGGCCCGCAGCCGAAGCGGCCGTCGGCGGGCTTGATGTCAGCGGGAATCACGATGTCAGCCACCTGACCAGGGTACTCAGCCCGAGGGATTCCCCGGATCGGGGTCCGGATGATGAGAAATCGTCCGCCGGTCCGCCCGGCACGGCACCGCCGGGAAGGGGAAGAGCCCCGTGAGACGACGAACGGCTGCCACAAGGGATGCGGCAGCCGTACGTGGTCGAAAATCAGGTCGGAATCAGGTGGTGCGTGGTCGAGATCAGATGGTGCCGACGACCTCGGCGGCGCCGGGCACGTCGGACAGCGGCCGCGAGGCCGGGCCGATGTAGTCGGCGCTGGGACGGACGAGCCGGCCCGTCCGCTTCTGCTCCAGGATGTGCGCGGCCCAACCGGCCGTGCGGGCGCAGGTGAACATCGAGGTGAACATGTGCGCGGGCACCTCGGCGAAGTCCAGGACCACGGCGGCCCAGTATTCGACGTTGGTGGCCAGCACCCGGTCGGGCTTGCGCGCGTGCAGTTCCTCGAGCGCGGCCGTCTCCAGCGCCGCCGCCACCTCGTAGCGAGGCGCGTCGAGCTCCTTGGCGGTGCGGCGGAGCACCCGGGCACGTGGGTCTTCGGCACGGTAGACGCGGTGGCCGAAGCCCATCAGGCGCTGGCCCTTGTCGAGCTCGCTCCGCACGTACTTCTTGGCGTCGCCCATCTGCTCGACGCCCTCGATCATGTGCAGGACGCGGGCCGGGGCGCCGCCGTGCAGCGGGCCGGACATGGCGCCGACCGCGCCCGAGAGCGCCGCGGCCACGTCGGCGCCGGTGGAGGCGATGACGCGGGCGGTGAACGTCGAGGCGTTCATGCCGTGCTCGGCGGCGGAGGTCCAGTAGGCGTCGATGGCCTTGACATGCTTGGGATCAGGCTCACCGCGCCAGCGGATCATGAAACGTTCGACGATGGTGCTGGCCTCGTCGACGCGGCTCTGGGGCACCATCGGCAGGCCGAGGCCGCGTGCCGACTGCGCCACGAACGACAGGGCCATCACGGAGGCACGCGCGAGCTGGTCGCGGGCCTCGTCGTCACTGATGTCGAGCAGCGGCTTGAAACCGTAGGCCGGGGCCAGCATGGCAAGCGCGCTCTGCACGTCTACGCGGATGTCACCGGAGTGGACAGGAATGGGATACGGCTCTGCCGGGGGGAGACCCGGCTGGAACTTGTTGTCGACCAGCAAGCCCCACACGTGCCCGAACGGGACGCGACCGACCAGCTCCTCGATGTCGACGCCCCGGTAACGAAGGGCGCCCCCTTCCTTGTCCGGTTCCGCGATCTCGGTCTCGAAGGCCACAACACCTTCGAGGCCGGGTTTGAAGTCGGACATGTCTGGCCGCCTCCCTTTCTTGCCATGTTCCGGCAATGCCTTGATGTCGAGATACCGGCGGGTCAATTTAACCCCCTGCCAGTTCATGCTCGGTCTCCGGACCCGGCCGAACGGCATAACCGCTGGTAGGAGGCGTTGCGTGGGATCTGCCACTAAGCGCGACACAATACCTTCTCGTGGATACATCCTCTCGGCCGCCCTCCCTGGCAGGGCTTCGCCGCACCTACGAAGGTCAGCCGTTGCTCGAGTCCGACATGGCGCCCGATCCCATCATCCAGTTCACCGTGTGGTTCGAGGAGGCCCTGGCCGCCGGGTTGCCGGAGCCGAACGCCATGGTGCTGGCCACCGCCTCGGCACAGGGCCGCCCCAGCGCCAGGACCGTCCTGCTCAAGGGCTACGACGAGCACGGCTTCGTCTTCTATACGAACTACGCCTCGCGCAAGGGCCGCGACCTCGCCGCGAACCCACACGCCTCGCTGCTGTTCCCGTGGCACCCGATCCGCCGCCAGGTGCGCGTCGAGGGCCCGGTGGCGATGCTCACGCGTGAGGAGTCGGCCGACTACTTCCACTCCAGGCCGTACGGCTCCCGGATCGGGGCCTGGGCGTCGCGCCAGTCCGAGGTGGTGAGCTCCCGGGAGGAGCTCGACGTCCGCTACGAGGAGCTGTCGGACCGCTGGCCGGAAGATCCTCCGGTGCCCGACTTCTGGGGCGGATTCCGGATCGTCCCGTTCGAGTTGGAGTTCTGGCAGGGACAACTCGACCGGATGCACGACCGGCTCCGCTACCGGCGGGTGGAAGCGGGTTGGGCTCTGGAGAGACTCGCCCCCTAATCTGCCTAGGTGCTTTTCGCGGACCTGGTCAAACGGCATCTTGTAGACACTCGGCCCTTAGCCGTCCCCGCTTACCGCCGGCTCTGGTTCGGGCAGGCGGTCTCGCACACCGGCCTCGCCGTGACCGTCGTCGCCGTCAGCCAGCAGGTCTGGGAGCTCACCCACTCCTCCCTCTGGGTCGGCATGCTGGGCCTGGCCAACCTGATCCCGCTGGTCGTGTTCGGGCTGTGGGGAGGGGCGATCGCCGACGCGGTGGACCGGCGCAAGCTGCTGATCGTGGGCTCGCTCATCGCCTGGGCGAGCACCCTGTTCATCCTGGCGCAGGCGCTGCTCGGCCTGGACAACGTGTACGTGCTGCTCGGCGCCATCGCGCTGGGCGCCACCGGGTTCGCGATCACCTCGCCCACCCGGGGCGCGATCATCCCCAGGCTGCTGAGCTCGGACCAGGTGCCGGCCGCCAACGCGCTCAACTCACTGGTCTTCAGCATGGGCGCGGTCGTCGGCCCGATGATCGGCGGCGTCGTGCTGGCCGCGGCCGGCTTCGCGGCGGCCTACGCGGTCGACGCCCTGCTCTTCAGCGCCGGCCTCTACGCCGCGCTGCGGCTGCCCGCGTTGCCGCCGCTCGGAGAGGTGACCCGGCCGGGCGCCAGGGCGGTGTTCGAGGGGCTGCGGTTCATCCTCGGCAGCCAGGTGCTGCTGATGTCGTTCGTCGTCGACATCATCGCCATGGTGCTCGCCCTGCCGAGGGCTCTGTTCCCCGAGCTGGCCGCCGAGCGCTTCGGCGGCTCCCCGATCGCGCTCGGCTGGCTGAACTCCGCCATGGCGATCGGCTCGGTCGCCGGGGCGGTGTTCTCCGGCTGGGTGGGCCGGGTGCGGCGGCAGGGGCTCGCGCTGGTCGTCGTCATCGCCGTCTGGGGGCTGGCGGTGGCGGCGGCGGGGCTCGTCCACGCGTTGTGGCTGGTGGTGGCGTTCATGGCGGTGGGCGGCGCGGCCGACGTGGTGTCGTCGGTGTGGCGGCAGTCCATCCTGCAGTTGTACGCGCCCGACGAGATGCGCGGGCGGTTGCAGGGCGCGTTCATGGTGGTCGTGGCCGGAGGGCCGCGGCTGGGCGACCTGAGGGCCGGAGCCTCGGCCGTGGCGTTCGGGGTGACCGGGGCCTGGGTCGGCGGCGGTCTCGCGTGCGCGGCCGTCGTGCTGGTCGTGGGGTTGTCCGTGTCCCGCTTCAGGGACTACAGGTCGCGTTGAGCCGTCGCCGAACACCGTCTGAGTGGCGTTCCGGCACGGATCGCAGCCCCGGCACCCGGCCCCGGCGGTGCGCGGCGAGGGCGGGTCGAGGTGGCCGGGAAGGAACCTGGCCGTCCCGTTGTTCTCCCCCTTTGACCATCGTGGGTCCTTCTCGCAAGTAGGGTCTCGGGTGACCCCTGCGCCCGAAGCGGACGGGCTCAGTCCATGCCACCAGCGACGTAGCATTTGAGTTGGGAGGAGCCTTGACCGCACACGGCCTGATCGATACGACGGAGATGTATCTCCGTACGATTTACGAGCTCGAGGAGGAGGGCATCGTCCCTCTCCGCGCGCGCATCGCCGAGCGGCTCCAGCAGAGCGGTCCGACCGTGAGTCAGACCGTGGCCCGCATGGAGCGCGACGGCCTGGTCCGCGTCGAAGGTGACCGGCACCTGTCGATGACCGACCTCGGCCGCACCCTGGCGACCCGCGTGATGCGCAAGCACCGGCTCGCGGAGTGCCTGTTGATCGACGTCGTGGGGCTGCCGTGGGAGGAGGTGCACATCGAGGCCTGCCGGTGGGAGCACGTCATGTCCGAGTCCGTGGAGTCGAGGCTGGTGACGTTGCTCAACAACCCCACGGTCTGCCCGCACGGCAACCCCATTCCCGGGCTGGCCGAGTTGGGCGTGGTGGAGACCGGAGAGGGCCGCTCCGGTGGCCTGGTGTCCATGTCCGACCTCGCCGGGCCCCGTGACCTACCCGTGGTCGTGCGACGAATTAGCGAACAAGTGCAAAGCGATCCCGCTGTGATGCTTAAACTCAAGCAAGTTGGGATACAACCCGGACGCGAGGTCACGCTCGCGGCGAGCGACGACGGTGTGCGGGTGACAGGTGACGGAAACGCAAAGGACACTCCCGCGGAGCTTCCGCGGGATGTCGCCGCGCACGTTTTCGTCTCCAAGCGGTGACGCCGATGCTGCTGCTTGGTTGAATCCCTTGAGGGAGATCCCCAACTCCCCGCCGGTCAAGACTGTTGCAGGAGCGCCCGTGGTTCGCTTTGCGCACATGCGTCCCCTAGGAGTGGTCTCCGGATGAAGCGTTGGGGGGATCTGTCACAGGATGCAGCTGATCACCTTGCCGCCGCATCCGTTCTTGATCATGCGGAGATGGCCGTCGTCGTGACGGATCGCTTCAGCAACCTCCTTTATTGGAATCCTTTCGCGGAGAAGCTCTTCGGCCGTCCGGGCAAGTCACCGTCCCGGGAGATGGCGGTGCTGTCTCTCGGGATCATGGAGAAGGACCACCCCCTCGCCGTCGAGCTGGCCAAGCACGTGCTGAAGGGCGGCGTCTGGGAGGGCACGTTCGACGTACGCCGCGGCGACGGCACCATCGTCTACGTCCGCGCCCAGGCCGTGCCGCTGCGCCACGCCTCCGGCTCCGTGACCGGCATCGTCATCACCGCCCGCGAGGCCCTGCGCAGCAACGAGCGCGAGAAGGACCGCTTCGGCCTGCTCGAACGCATCGGCGAGCGGCTCGCGGGCTCCCTCTACGTCGAGGAGACGCTCAAGCGCGTCGCCGAGATGCTCGTCCCGCAGTTCGCCGACCACTGCTTCATCGAGCTGATGGAGGGCGACCGGCTGGTGCGCCGGGTGTCGCAGCACGTGCAGGGCTGGACCCCTCCGCCGGGCACCTGGAAGCCGGTGGGCGCGGAGATCCGCTACCCTGCCGGCCACTACGCCAACACCGCGATGCGCCGCCAGGAGACGATCCTGGTCGAGGACTTCGCCACCAGCAACTACCCCAGCCCCACCGAGAGCAGCGCCAAGCTGTGCGGCGAGGTCGGCATGACCTCCGCCATCGTGGCCCCGCTCTGCGTGCGCGGCGAGACGCTCGGCCAGATGTACCTCGGGCTGTCCAACCTCACCGACCGGCGCAGCCCCCACTACGACGCGTTCGACCGCGACTTCGTCGGCGCCATCGCCACCCGGGTCGCGCTCGCCATCGACAACGCGCTGCTGTTCGAGGAGGAGCGGCACACCGCGGAGTCGTTCCAGAAGCATCTGCTGCCCCGGGCGCTGCCGCAGCTCGACGGCCTCGACATCGCGGTCCGCTACTATCCGGCGGCGCCGCTCGCCTCCCACGGTCAGGGCATCCAGACCCAGGTCGGCGGCGACTGGTACGACGTGATCCCGCTCTCGGCCGGCCGGGTCGGCATCGTCATCGGCGACGTCGAGGGCAGGGGCGCCAAGGCCGCGGCCATCATGGGCCAGCTCCGGGCCGCGCTGCGGGCCTTCGCCCAGGACGACAAGTCGCCCGCCGACATCCTGGCCAGGCTCGACGAGTGGACCCGCATCATCGCCACCCCCGAGAAGGACGACAGCGGCACCGACGTCAGCATCACGCCCATCGTGACCTGCCAATACCTCGTCTACGACGCCTGGTCGCGGCAGCTGTCCTTCGCCAACGCCGGGCACGCGCCGCCGCTGCTGCTGGTCGACGGCCGGTGCGTGGAGCTCGACATCGAGGAGGTCGGCCAGCCGCTCGGTGTGCGGGCCAAGGGGCTGCACGCCGACCTGGTCTACAAGGAGGAGACGCTGAGCCTGCCGCCGGGCGCCGCGCTGCTCCTCTACACCGACGGCCTGATCGACCGGCGTCCCGGCCGCGACGGCAGGATGCCCTCCGACGCCGAGACGCTCGGCGTGCTGCGCGAGAAGCTGGCCAAGCTGGCCGACGCCGAGGTCGAACGCGTGGCCGACGCCGCCACGGTCGCGGTGCCCGGCGAGATCGACGACGACATGGCGATCCTGGTGGTCCGCTCCACCCAGAGCGACCTCGACGTCGAGGAGCGCACCTTCCCCGCCCAGCCGATCATGGTCGGCGAGGCCCGGCGCATGGCCTCCGAGGCCTTCTCCAGCTGGAATGTGCCCGAGGAGCGGGCCGAGCTCGCCTGCCTGCTCGTCTCCGAGGTCGTCACCAACGTGGTGCTGCACGCGGCCAGCGCCAGCGTGCCGCGCAGGGAGCTGGTCGTCGAGGGGCCGCCGCTGCCGTTCGAGGAGTCCTGGGACGTGCCCGGCTTCGAGGACGAAGGGGTGGGCGACAAGGAGTTCACGCTGAGGCTGCGCAGAGGCGAGGAGTCGGTCTGGGTCGAGGTGTTCGACCAGGACCTCCGCCTGCCGCGCATCCGCAACGCGGGCGAGAACGACGAAGGGGGCCGCGGCCTCTACCTGGTCGACCAGCTTGCCCGGCGCTGGGGCTCGCGACCCACCAGGGAAGGCAAAGCCGTCTGGTTCGAGATTCCCACGCGCAGCCGTTAGTGGTTCACTCATCGCCATGGAGCTGGCCTTCGAACGGCGTGGCGCTGGTCCGCCGCTGATTCTCGTCCACGGCATCGGTCATCACTGGCAGGCGTGGCTTCCGGTCCTCGACCGGCTCGCCGCCTCGCGCACCGTGATCGCCCTCGATCTGCCCGGCTTCGGCGTCTCGCCCGGGTTGCCCGACGGCACGCCCTACACGGCCGAGACGCTCGCCGACGCGGTCGAGTCGTTCTGCGCGTTGCTCGGCGTGCGTGAGCCGCACGTGGCGGGCAACTCGCTCGGCGGCTACATCGCGCTCGAACTGGCCTCACGCGGGGTCGTCCGCACGGCCACGGCGCTGTCGCCCGCGGGGTTCTGGTCACGTTCCGAGCTGCTCTACTCCCAGACGGTGCTGCGGGGGGTGCGCGCCTCCGCCAGGTCGATGCCGCCGGAGCAGGCCATCAGGGTGGCGGAGAACCCGATCGGCCGGGCGCTGTCCTCCGCGTTGCTGGTCGCCCACCCGTCCAGGCTCTCGCCGACCGCGCTGGTCGCGGCCACGCAGGCGCTCGGCACGTCGACGGGGTTCGACGCGACGCTGGAGTCGTTCGCCGGCATGATGCCGCCCGCGCCGCCGAAGGCGCCCATCACGATCGCCTGGGGTGAGCACGACCGGCTGCTGCTTCGCCGCCAGGCCGTGCGCGCCGCCAAGTGGTCGGGGCAGCGGGTCAAGCTGCTCAAGGGCTGCGGGCACGTGCCGATGAGCGACGACCCCGAGCTGGTGGCGAAGGTGTTGCTGGAGGCCAGCCCCGGGTAGCCGGGCTTCGAGCCGGCTGCCGTGTGGCGGAGCCCGCCTGGCCCCCGCCCCGGCTAGGCGTACTGCTGACCCCAGATGAGCAGCATCACGATGACGAAGACGATCACCACCCCGACGTAGCCCACGGGCCCCAGACGCAGCGCGCGGCGCACGCGGTTGAGGCCCCAGGCGAACAACAAGGCCAGGAAAACCAGGAGGATCAGGCCGCTGTCCATTCGACCAGTATGCGTCGTCAGGTCGCGGGCCGCGCATCCTCAGAAGCCGAAGGACCGGCCGATGATCTCCTTCATGATCTCGGTGGTGCCGCCGTAGATCGTCTGGACGCGGCTGTCGATCCAGGCCTTGGCGACCGGATACTCCATCATGTAGCCGTAGCCGCCGTGCAGTTGGAGGCAGCGGTCGATGACCTTGGTCTGCAGCTCGGTGGTCCACCACTTGGCCTTGGCGGCGTCGACCACTGTCAGCTTCCCGGCGTTGAGCGCCCGGACGCACTTGTCCACGTAGTGGCGGGCGATCTCGGTCTCGGTGGCCAGCTCCGCGAGGACGAACCTGGTGTTCTGGAAGGACCCGATGGTGCGCCCGAACGCCTGGCGCGTCTTGCAGTATTCGATGGTCTGCTCCAGCACCGTCTCGGCCGCGGCCACCGCCGCCACCGCGATCGACATGCGCTCCTGCGGCAGGTTGCGCATCAGGTGGAAGAAGCCCTCGCCGTCGTTCGGGCCGAGCCGGTTGGCCACGGGCACGCGTACGTTCTCGAGGAACAGCTCTGCGGTGTCCTGCGCCTTCATCCCGATCTTGTCGAGGTTGCGGCCGCGGCCGAACCCCTCCATGCCGCGCTCGACGACCAGCAGCGTGATGCCCCGCGCCCCCGCCGCCGGGTCGGTCTTGGCCACCACCACGACCAGGTCGGAGTTGATGCCGTTGGTGATGAACGTCTTCTGCCCGTTGACGACGTAGTGGTCGCCCTCGCGGATCGCGGTGGTCTGGACGCCCTGCAGGTCGCTTCCGGCGCCCGGCTCCGTCATCGCGATGGCGGTGATCAGCTCGCCGCTCGCGAACCCGGGCAGCCAGCGCTGCTTTTGCTCCTCGTCGGTCAACTCGACCAGGTACGGGGCCATGACGTCGTTGTGCAGGGAGAAGCCGAGGCCGGAGGCGCCGTGCCTGATGATCTCCTCGACGATCACCGCGTTGTACCTGAAGTCCGTGACGCCCGCCCCGCCGTACTCCTCGGGGACGGAGAACCCGAACATCCCGATCTCGCCGGCCTTCTTCCAGACCTCGCGGGGGACCACGCCGTCCTTCTCCCAGCGGTCGTGATGGGGTATGACCTCCCGGGCCATGAACTCGCGCACGGTCTCGCGGAAGAGCAGGTGCTCCTCGTCGAAGAGGTCTCGCTCCATCGGTCGCCTCCAAGCAGGGGTGTGATGGAACACAGAATACGATTCTGTTACTGATAGGTATACCCGGTTTCCGGTACGGCTTCGCAGGGGACACGGGTTCATCACAAGTGTCATGAGGTGCTCTGTTCGCCGGGGTCGCTGCCCCTAAGATCTACCTTCGGTCTAGGTGTGAGCGGAGTGTCCGGTGAATCGGTGGCGCAAGGCGTTGATCGCCGCATCGGTCGGAGCGGCGGCGTCCGCCGCGTTCGTGGCGATGCCCGCGAAAGCGGACACGTTCAGCCTCGTGGTCGACTACAGCTGCACCGGTGGCATCGCCGGGTCGGACGAGGTGAAGCTCAGGGCGCGGGTGCAGATCCCGACCACGGTGCAGCAGGGCGGCATGCTCAAGCTGGGCTGGGCGATCGAGCATGTCAACGCGCCCAGGTTCAAGTCGCCCGACTACTACGCCGCGGGCGCCAAGGTCTCGCTGATCGGCAACGTCAAGCTCGACGGGGCGTGGAACGGCACCCTCGAGGCGCACGGCAGCGAGGACCAGGGGGCGCTCAAGCCGAACCAGCCCCTCACGTCGCCGGAAGGCATGTCCTCCGAGGCGCACATGACCGAGACCGGCGTCATCAAGCTCAGGCCACAGGCGATGACCGTGGACTTCGTTCCGCCCGCCGGAGAGATTGTCGTCAACAACGACGATCCCCGCGTGATCTACCGCAATGCGTGGACCCACGACACGGCCACCCGCCCCGAGTACGGCGACTGGCTGCGGGACGTCCACACCACCACCACGCGCACGGACGAGGCGATCATCCGTTTCCGGGGCACCGGGTTCGAGTACATAGGGCGCGAGATGCCCGATGTCGGCCGGGTCCGGGTGATCATCGAGGGCGTCGACGGCCGCGACGACTCGGCGATCGTGGACCCGACCAAGGACTCCAGCGGCAACCCGACCAACGCGACCAAGGGCAACATCTCCCTCTGGGAGCGCAAGGACCTGTCCTACGGGCAGCACACGGTCCGGATCAGGAGCATCGACGACGGCAAGCCCGTGCACCTGGACGCCTTCAAGTTGCACACGCGCGAGATGATCGATCCGCCGACAGAGCACCGGTCCACCTGCGTGATCACCAACGACCCGGGCGCGGTCGAGATCACCGTGGGGGGCGCGAACTCGTCACCTCCGGTGACCCCCACCACGTCGGACGATCCCACCGACGACCCGACCGACGGTCCCACCAGAACGCCGACGACCAGCAGCAGCCCCACGGCGACGACTCCGCATGACAACTCGAACCCCATCGGCGACCGCGTCGGCGTGGTGACCGGAAACGTGACGACGACCAGTCCGTCGGCGACGGCGACACCGACGACGACGGTGACCAAGACCGTCAAGCCACAGGTGGTCAAGACGCCCAAGGGCGGGGTCGACACGGGTGAGGCGCCGGAGGAGCCGAGGAGCGGGTCGTACGGGCTGATAGCGGGCGGATCGCTGCTCCTGATGGGGAGCGCCACCGGTGGGTTGCTGCTGAGGCGGCGGCGCGCCACGCACGCGGGAGGAGCGAACCGATGACCGAGCAGAAGTCGCCGCTGAACAGGGCCATGCCGGGGTTGCTGATCGCCGGCTCGCTGGGCGGTGTGGGCGCCATCATGGTGGGGCTGCTGTCGCTGGCCCCGGCCGTGGACGACGGCTCGGGCCCCGGCCCGGTCGCGCAGCCCGCGCCGAGCACCGTCCAGATCCAGAACGCGGGCGCGTTCGTGCTCCCGCCCACGGTCGGCCCGGGCGGCAAGGACGCACCCCTGACCCCGGCTCGCCTGGACGCGCCGCCCCCGCTGGCGGCGGAGCCGGTCGTGGCCCCGATCCCGGCCCCCAAGAAGGCAGGGGTCAAGGCCAAGCGGGTCATGCCGACCCGGATCAAGATCCCCAAGATCAAGGTCAACGCCCAGATCGGCCTGGTCACGCTCGACAAGAAGGGCGGCCTGACCACCCCTCCGCTGAGCAAGCCGAACCGCACCGGCTGGTACCGCTACTCGCCGGTGCCCGGCGAGCTGGGTCCCTCGGTGATCAACGGCCATGTCAGCACCCGCAAGGGCGTGGCCGTCTTCAACCGCCTCCGTGAGCTGGCCAAGGGCGACCACATCTACGTGTACCGGTCGGACAAGAAGGTCACCCGCTTCACGGTGAGCGGGATCGAGCAGGTGAGCAAGTCGACGTTCCCGACCGGCCGCGTCTACGGGAACACCGACAGCTCCCAGCTCCGGCTCATCACGTGTGGCGGCATCTACAACAAGAAGGCCCACAGCTACACAGACAACATCGTGGTGTACGCGACGTTGTCCAAGAAAAAGGGCTGATGAGAAGTTGATGTAGGTTTTGCCGTTTGCAGGAGATTCTCAGGGAGAGTTCGTAAGATCTCAACCTAACCGTGACCAATGCCTGCGAGTCTGATACGCCTTGTTGGAACCTGCCCGCCGAAACGGAGAAGGACAGTGCTGACGTCCAAGGCGCGGCGCCGCCGCCTCGCCCTCAAGACATCTGCCCTGGGACTGATGACCACACTGGTCCTCTTCGTTGGTGCAGTCGTCGCCCTCTCGTCTCCCGCCTCGGCGCTGGTGGACAAGACGATGGAGATCACCTACGCGTGTGCGGCCGGTGGTCCGTTCAAAACTGGAGAGGTCAAGGTCACGATCAGCGCGCCCGAGTCCGCCGCCCTGAGCGGGACCGCGCCGGTGAAGTGGAAGCTTCCTCAGCTGACCGCCTCCAAGGCCCTGGCGGGCACGTTGAAGATCGACGGCAGCCTGGCTGTAGCCGGAGGCTCCGCGGCGACGCTGAGCGCGACGCAGTCGCCCACCGTCAACGTCGCCGTAGACGGCACCTACACCCCGCCGGAGATGACGGGCACTCTGACCGCTCCAGCCACGGCGGGGACCCTCACCCTGACCCCGGTGACCACGGGCGCGAGCCTGACCCTGGCCTACACGGCAACGGGAAGCACGACACCCGAAACGACCAGTTGCACGTACAAGAGCGCCACTCCCGCCAACCTGGTCATCGAGGTCAAGCAGGGGGGTGGGAGCGGCACGGGGACCGACATCCTCGCCTACACCTGCTCCCTCGGCGCGACCGACACCGACCCGGTGACCGTCGACATCAAGGTCGTGCTGACGCCGCCGACCAGCGCCAGGGCGAACGAGGACGCGTCCATCACCTGGGCCAGCACGATCCAGACCACGAGTGACCCGCTGACGGCGCCTGCCGCGGGTCTGCCCGCGGGCAGCAAGCTCTTCACCACCGTGAAGGCGAGCGGTGCCGGAGCGGCCGCGACGGCGACCGGCGAGGTGGCGATGCCCGCCACGACGGTCGGCCAGGACATCACGACCCTCCCGAACGTCACGGTCAAGGTGAAGCCGACGACCACGGGCACCGTGACGCTCACGCCGGGCGACCTGATGATCGGTACCTCCGCGACCGTGCCGACGATCAAGTGCACCGCACCCACCACCGGGCTCAAGACCTACACCCTCACCGTGGGCAACGGGTCGAGCCCGTCGGCCTCGTCGACGCCGAGTTCTTCGGCGAGCAACAGCCCGAAGCCCACCAAGACGACGACGATCACGGTGACGGAGACGCCGAGCGGAGACAAGACCACGGAGCGGTCGTCCACGACGCCGAAGGCCGGGGCCGACACGGGGGCCGGTGGGGAGATGGGGCCCGACGGCCGGTTGTTCGTTCTGGCCGGGTCGATGTTGATCCTGGCCGCCGGCGCGGGCGGGCTGATGATGCGTCGCCGTACGATCAACAGGGGCTGATCCGTGATGGCGCCTCAGTATCCGTATGGCGGCCGGCCCGACCACAAGGGGGGCGTCGCGCTCAGATCCGTGCTGATCCTGGCGGCGGTCGCCGGTGTGGTGACCGTGGTCGCCGGCATGCTGATCGTGATGAGCTCGCCCGAGGAGTACGGCCTGGCCAGCCAGCGCGACCAGTTGGCGGTGAACGCGCAACCTGACGGAGGGCAGCCGGCGCAGGCCCTGTTCAAGGCGGCGCCCTCGGTGCCGCCGCCGCTGCCGCAGGTCAACCCGGCGCCGCCGATGCTGCCTTCGACCCCGGTGCGCATCAAGATCCCGAAGCTGGGCGTCAACGCCCCCGTGAAGTCGGTCGGCCTGGCCAAGAACGGCACGATCCAGGTGCCGCCGGCCGACAATCCCAACCTCGCGGGCTGGTACCGCAACATGTCCACCCCGGGTGAGGCCGGCCCGGCCGTGATCCTGGGCCACAAGGACACACGGACCCGCAGCGCGGTGTTCAGCCGGGTGCACGAGCTGCGCCACGGCGACACCATCGAGGTGAAGCGCCAGGACGGGACGACCGCTGTCTTCACGGTCGGCGGTGTGGAGCAGGCCAGTAAGGAGACGTTCCCCACCCAGCGCGTCTACGGCAACCAGGCGAACGCCCAGCTTCACCTCATCACCTGCGGCGGGATCTACAACCGCAGCAGCGGTCACTACACCGACAACGTCATCGTGTATGCGACGATGACGAGCTCCTATCGAAGCTGATCGCGGAGGCGCGCATGGGCTGGATGGCGAAGCGGAGACTGCGGACTGGCCCCACGGCGGCGTTGCCCGCCAAGCCGAGCCAGTCGGAGCTCCTGCGGATCGTACGACTGGCCGATCCGGACGCCCGCGAGGACGGTGACGACATCCTGGCCGTGGACGTCAGGGTCCACGCCCCGGTCGAGGCCGAGCCCGAGCTGGTGGGCGGCGAGCTGGAGAAGGTCTGGGCGTGCCGGGTGGCGGCCGAGGGGCCGCTGCCGTTCGACTTCTTCGACCGCTACCTGGCCGAGGGCATCGCCTTCCGCCTTGGCGGGCTGGCGGTGTGCAGGGGCGAGGTGACCGATCCCGCCGACCCGGCCGAAGCCGACCGGGGTGGTCCGGCGGTCGTGCTGCCGGTGCGGCCCGCCGCCGAGGAGGTGCTGGCCCTGCTGGACGGGGAGGTCGAGCAGGAGGAGGAGTTCGTCTACACGGTCGACGGCGTCCGGGTGCTGGTCGTGCCGCAGAAGGGCCGGCCGCCGGCCGTGCAGGAGCTGCTGCCGTTCGCGACCGAGCTGACCGCGATCGAGCTTCGCGGGGACGACCCGGCACGGCTGGGCGTACTCGCGTTGCGGCTGGCCGACGGGCTGAACGGGCTGGCCGTGGACCGGTGGCGGTTCCGGATGGACACGGCGGAGGATGTTCTGCCGCCGGCGTGAGAGGGCACAGAGCATCGTTCTGTTGTAGTCTCTCCTAATAACCGAATAATGCTCGGTTTCAGGAGGCACTGTGGCAGAGGCGTACATCGTCGGGGCCGTCCGGACCCCCGTCGGCAAGAAGAAGGGCGGCCTTTCCACCGTCCATCCCACCGATCTTGCCGCTCACACACTCAAGGCGCTGATGGAGCGCACCGGCGTCGATCCCGCGGCGGTGGAAGACGTCATCATGGGCTGCGTCATGCAGTTCGGCCCCCAGAGCATGGACATCGCGCGCAACGCGTGGCTGTCGGCGGGCCTGCCGGAGACCACCGCCGGCGTCACGATCGACCGGCAGTGCGGTTCCTCGCAGCAGTCGATCCACTTCGCCGCGCAGGGCGTCATGTCCGGCACCCAGGACCTGGTCGTGGCGGCCGGGGTCGAGTCGATGAGCATCGTGCCCATGGGCTCCTCGATCACCGCCGCGCTGGAGAAGGGCATGCCGTTCCCGTTCGGCGAAGGATGGGTCGAGCGCTACGGCAAGCAGGAGATCTCGCAGTTCCGCGGCGCGGAGCTGATGTGCGACAAGTGGGGCTTCACGCGGGACGAGCTCGAGAGGTTCGCCTACGAGTCCCACCAGCGGGCGGCCAAGGCCATCGCCAACGGTCACTTCAAGGACCAGATCGCCCCCGTCAACGGCGTCTCCGACGACGAGGGGCCGCGACCCGACTCGACGCTGGAGAAGCTGGCCGGGCTCAAGACCCTCAAGGAGGGCGGCAAGATCACCGCGGCCACCTCCTCGCAGATCTCCGACGGCTCGGGCGCGGTCCTGATCGCCTCCGAGCAGGCCGTACGCGACCACGGCCTGACCCCGCGCGCCCGCATCCACCAGCTGGCCCTGGTCGGTGACGACCCGGTGTACATGCTCACGGCGCCGATCCCGGCGACCCGGAAGGCGCTCCAGAAGGCCGGCATGTCGATCGACGAGATCGACGTGACGGAGATCAACGAGGCGTTCGCGCCGGTGCCGCTGGCCTGGATCAAGGAGCTCGGCGCCGACCCCGCCCGGGTCAACCCCAACGGCGGCGCCATCGCCCTCGGTCACCCGCTCGGCGGCACCGGGGCCATCCTGATGACCAAGCTGCTGCACGAGCTGGAGCGCACCGGCGGCAGGTACGGCCTGCAGACGATGTGCGAGGGCGGCGGCCAGGCCAACGTCACCATCATCGAGCGCCTCTGACCTCGGCGAAGGCTCGCCAGGGCGGAGCGGGCGCCTTCGCCGGGGGCTCCGGCGGGCTCCCCTCGCGTCGGGCTCGCCCGAACCGCCCCTGGCGTGAACGGTGCCCCGGTCCTTCGGATCCGAAGGACCGGGGCACCTGGTGTGCGGGGGCCCATGGCGTAGGGGGCCGCGCGCCGCACTCACTACCATCCCGGGTAGTGGCTCTAGCGTCCCTTGGGCGGGATGCGCCTCGGCGGGGCGATCGGCCGCTGCGGCATGCGCGGCGGCTGCCGTGGGAGCGGGGGCAGCTCCCGCCCCGGAATATTCGAGGTGCTCTTCTTCCCGCGTTTCTTCTTACCTGCGCGTACTCGCATGAGGTTGCTCCTTTACGTGACTCGTGACGCGGCCGGGGCCGGTCGACAAGCTCAGCTGCCGCGTCTGGACGGACTTCGGCGGGGTGTGGGCACCGCCGGGCGGTTCGGCTGAGGGGCCGGGCTGATCGGAGTCAGCCCAGGCGTTTTACTGGTAAAGGCGCATGTCCCTGACAGTACGGACAGACCGCAACGGACCGCAACTGATTAATCCCGGCTACACAGGGGAGCTTGGGACGCGTACCGTCGGCGGGAGGATGCCATGAGCGAGTACGCCAAGGCAAGAGAGCTCGGCGAGCAGGCCCGCGAACAGGAGTGGACGCGGCCGAGCTTCGCGAAACAGCTGTTCCTAGGGGATTTCCGGCTCGATCTGATCCATCCCGCGCCCAAACTCGGCGACGAGGCGACCAAGCGGGGCGAGGAGTTCGTCAGGGCGGTGCGCAGGTTCCTCGACGCGCACGTCGATCCGGCCGCGATCGAGCGGACCGCGCAGGTGCCCGACGAGGTGGTGAAGGGCCTGGCCGCGCTCGGCGCGTTCGGGATCACGATCAGCGAGGAGTACGGCGGCCTGGGCCTGCCCTACCTCTACTACTGCCGGGCGTTGATGCTCGTCGGCTCCTACTGCCCGGCGCTGGCGACGCTGCTCTCGGCGCACCAGTCGATCGGGGTGCCGCAACCGCTCAAGCTGTTCGGCACCGAGGAGCAGAAGCGCGAGTTCCTGCCCAGGTGCGCGCGAGGGGAGATCTCGGCGTTCCTGCTGACCGAGCCCGACGTCGGGTCCGACCCCGCCAGGCTGTCGACCACCGCGGTCAGGGACGGCGACGAGTACGTGATCGACGGCGTCAAGCTGTGGACCACCAACGGCGTCGTGGCCGACCTGCTCGTGGTCATGGCGCGAACGGGCAAGAAGATCAGCGCTTTCATCGTCGAGGCCGACTCTCCCGGCATCACGGTCAAGCGGCGCAACCAGTTCATGGGCCTGCGCGGCATCGAGAACGGCGTCACCGAGTTCGCCCAGGTCAGGGTCCCGGCCGCCAACCTCGTCGGCCGCGAGGGCGAAGGGCTCAAGATCGCCCTCACCACGCTCAACACCGGCCGCCTGTCCCTGCCCGCCACCTGCGCGGGCAACGCCAAGTGGGCCGTGAAGATCGCCCGGGAGTGGGGCAACGCGCGCGTGCAGTGGGGCCGCAAGATCGGCGAGCACGAGGCGGTGGCCACGAAGATCGCCTTCATCGCCGCCACGGCCTACGCCCTGGAGGCGGTCAGCGACCTCACCGGCCGCCTGGCCGACGACCAGCGCAACGACATCCGGATCGAGGCCGCGCTGGCCAAGCTGTACGCCACCGAGCTCTCCTACCAGGCGCTCGACGAACTGGTCCAGATCAGGGGCGGCCGCGGCTACGAGACCGCCGAGTCGCTGGCCGCGCGCGGCGAGCGCGGTGTGCCCGTGGAGCAGATGCTGCGCGACTCCCGGATCAACCGCATCTTCGAGGGCTCCTCCGAGATCATGCGGCTGCTGATCACCCGCGAGGCGGTCGACGCGCACCTGTCGGCCGCCGGGGAGCTGATCAACCCGGAGGCAACCCGCCGGCAACGCGCGCAGGCGCTCAGGCGGGCCGGCGGCTTCTACTCCCGCTGGCTGCCGACCCTGGTGGCGGGCGGCGGCAACCTGCCCACGTCCTACGCGTCGTTCGGGCCGCTGGCCGCGCACCTGCGCTTCGTGGAGCGGACCAGCAGGAAACTGGCCCGGTCCACCTTCTACGGCATGTCCCGCTGGCAGGGACGGCTGGAGCACCGGCAGGCGTTCCTCGGCCGGATCGTCGACATCGGGGCCGAGCTGTTCGCGATGACGGCCGTGTGCGTCAAGGCCGAGGAGGACTCGGGCGACCTCGGCCGCCGGCCGTACGAGCTGGCCGACACGTTCTGCAGGCAGGCCAGACAGCGGGTCGACGCGCTCTTCGCCCGGCTCTGGGACAACAGCGACAGCGAGGACGTACGGCTCGCGCGGTACGTGCTGGAAGGCCGCTACACGTTCGTGGAGGAGGGCATCCTCGACCCGTCCATCGAGGGTCCGTGGATCGGCGTGCCGCAGGGCGGGGAGAACGTCCGACGCAAGATCGTCTGACTTGTGGTCTAGACCGGTTAGGCAGGTGCGACGGCGCCGATGTTGTGGAACCGAGACCGGCCGGTATAGACCGGCTGGTGAACAGGGGCTTACTCTGGCGCAAACGTGTGGGGCCATGGGCTCCCGCGTCCCCAGTCCCACGGGGCGGCGTCGGCAGCTGGTACGGACCAGCGTGACCCGTCCGACGAGAAGGCGGTACTTAACGGTGAACATCAAGCTTGTGGGCGGCGCCGCTCTCGGCCTGGCGACCATGCTGGTCCTGTCCAGCTGCGGCTCCGGCGATTCCGGCACGGCGGGCGGCGACCAGCAGGCCGCGGAGGGCGGCCAGGTCACGCTGAAGATGGTCGCCGCCGACTACGGCGACGGCCCCGGCAAGCCGAACTCAGGTGAGACGTTCTGGAAGGGCGTCGTGGACGAGTTCCAGGCGGCCAACCCGAACATCAAGGTGGACGTCCAGGTCATCAACTGGAACGACATCGACAAGCAGGTCGCCACCATGGTCCAGAACGGCCAGGTGCCCGACATCCTGCAGACCGGCGACTACTCCGGCTTCGTCCAGGACGGCCTGCTGCACAAGGTCGACGAGGTGCTCTCGCCGAACGTCTCCGGTGACCTGCTGCAGAAGTTCGCCGACTTCGGCAAGGTCGACGGCACCGCCTACGGCATCCCGTTCGTCTCCTCGGCCCGCGCCCTGTTCTACAACAAGGAGCTGTTCACCAAGGCCGGCATCGCCGAGCCGCCGAAGACCTGGGACGAGCTCAAGGCCGCCGCCGAGAAGCTGAAGGCGGCCGGCGTGAGCCAGCCGTTCGGCCTCCCGCTCGGCCAGGAGGAGGCCCAGGGCGAGTCGTTCCTGTGGATGCTGGGCAACGGCGGCGGCTACAAGGACGCCTCCGGCAAGTGGGCCATCAACTCCCCGCAGAACGTCGAGACCTTCACCTACCTCAAGGGCCTCGTCGACGCCGGCCTGACCACCCCCAACCCCGGCACCAAGGACCGCAAGACGGTCTGGGAGGACTTCGGCGCCGGCAAGGTCGGCATGGTCAACGGCGGCCCCATGTCGATTCCGATCTTCGACGCGGCCGGCCTGAAGGACTACGGCGTCGCGGCGATCCCCGGCAAGGCCGGCCCGCTCGACACCACGCTCGGCGTCATGGACTGGATCATGGCGTTCAACAAGAACGGCCACCCCGCCGAGATCAAGAAGTTCCTCGACTTCTTCTACACCGGCTCCGCCGCGCAGAAGATCAGCGACACCTACAAGCTGCTGCCCGTCACCAACGGGGGCATCCAGAAGCTGTCGGGCGACGAGAAGCTCAAGCCGTTCCTCGACGCGCTGCCCAACGCCAGCTTCTACCCGTTCCAGGACCCGAAGTGGGCCGTGGTGAACCCGCAGATCAAGCAGACCATCGGCGGGGCCGTCAAGGACGACCCGGCCAAGGTCCTCGGCGAGCTCCAGAAGACCGCCGAGAGCAGCTGATCCATCGGGGGTCCGTACGGCCGGCGCCCCACCCACCGGGGCGCCGGCCGTACCGTTCATGGAAGGTTCCTCATGAGAAGGTTGCGCGCCCTGGAGCCCCTCGCCTGGGTGGGGCCCGCCATCGTGCTGATCGCGGTGGTCGTGCTCTGGCCGGTCGTCGAGATGATCAGGTCGTCGTTTCTGAAGATCAGCCGGTTCGGCGTGGTGCAGGGCTCCAACGGCCTGGCCAACTACGAGAAGCTGCTCGGCGAGAAGGACTTCGCGGACATCATGGTCCGTAGCGTGATCTGGGTGGTGGCCGTCGTCGTCCTCACCGTGCTGATCTCGCTGGCCCTCGCCCAGCTGTTCAACCAGCGATTCCCCGGCCGCAGGATCGCCCGCTGGGCACTGATCGCACCGTGGGCCGCGTCGGTGCTGATGACCGCGATCATCTTCAAGTGGATGCTCGACCCCGAGGTCGGGATGATCAACCAGATCCGGCTCAAGCTCGGGCTCATCGACGCGCTCGGCGGGGCCTCGGCCGACCAGCTGGGCGACGCCTCGACCGCGATGCCGTGGCTGGTGTTCGTCGCGGTGTTCGTGTCGGTGCCGTTCACCACGTACGCGCTGCTGGCCGGGCTGGCCACGATCCCCGCGGACGTCTACGAGGCGGCCAAGATGGACGGCGCCTCCCGGGCCCGGACATACTGGGCGATCACGCTGCCGCTGCTGCGCCCGGCGCTCACCGTGGCCGCGCTGATCAACGTGATGAACGTCTTCAACAGCTTCCCGATCATCTGGGCGATGACGCACGGGCAGCCCGGCTACTCGACCGCCACCTCGACGATCTTCATGTTCATCCTCAAGAGCTCCGACATCGGCGAATCCGCCGCGATGTCGGTCGTGAACTTCGGCATGGTGATCATCCTGACCGTGATCTTCCTCAAGGTGTCCCGCTGGAACAGGGAGGTGGCGTGATGGCCGTCAAGACCGCCCCCCGCGCCGCCTCACACCACCGCGCCAGGCCCCGGCCGGCGTCCGCCCGGCGGCTGCCCAAGGTCAAGACCGTCCTCGTCGCGGGCCTGGCGTACGTCGTCGCGTTCATCTTCCTGTTCCCGTACCTGGTGATGCTGCTCACCTCGCTGCGGCCACAGGACTCACTGCGCGACGCGACGTTCTTCCCCTCGGAGTGGGAGTGGTCCAACCTCGCCAACTTCTGGAGCAGCGGCCTGGCCGGCAACCTCGTCGTCACGCTCCAGGTGGCGGCCGGGTCGACGGTCCTGGTGCTGCTCGTGGCCCTGCCCGCGGCCTACTACTCCGCCCGTCACAACTTCAGGGGGCGCACGGCCTTCCTGATCCTGGTGCTGATCACCCAGATGTTCCAGCCCACGGCCATGCTGGTCGGCATCTACCGGGAGTTCTTCCAGTTCGGGCTGGTGGACTCGATCTGGTCGCTGATCCTGGTCAACGCCGGGTTCAACCTGGCGTTCGCGGTGTGGATCCTCAACGCGTACTTCGCCTCGATCCCGCGCGAGCTGGAGGAGGCGGCGTTCATCGACGGCAACGGCAGGTTCGGGGCGTTGTTCCGGATCACGCTGCCGCTCGCCCTGCCCGGCGTGATCACCGCGCTGATCTTCACGTTCATCGCCGCCTGGAACGAGTTCGTGGTGGCCCTGACCCTGACCACCACCCCCGCGAACCAGCCGCTGACCGTGGCGCTCAACTCGTTCATCGGGCAGTATCAGGTCGACTGGCAGAACCTGTTCGCCGGCTCGGTGATCGCCACCATCCCGGTGATCATCCTCTTCGCCCTGATCGAACGGAAGGTCGTCGGCGGCCTGACCGCCGGCTCCATCAAATGACCTCAGGCCCGGGGCTTCCCGGGCCCGAGGTGTCACCGGGTCAGGAGGGCACCCGGGCCACGCAGAAGACCGTCTGGCCGAAGGGCGGGCGGATGAAGCGCTCGATCAGGCGGGTGGCGGGCACCACCGTGCGGTCGTAGATCTTGACCAGCCGCGGGTCGGGATAGCCGACACCGCCGCGCCGCACCGCGGCCCACCAGGCGATGCCGCCCAGGAAGTTGATCGGCTTCAGCACGTCGATGTCGAGGCCCGCCCGGGCGACCGTCGAGGAGAGGGTCTTGGGCGTGTAGCGCTGGACGTGGCCGACCTTGCGGTCGAAGTCTCCGTAGAGCTGCATGTAGCCGGGCACCCAGATGATGATCCGCCCGCCCGGCTGGGTGACGCGGGCCAGCGAGCGCAGCGCCTCGGCGTCGTCCTCGATGTGCTCCAGGACGTTCATCATCACGACCGTGTCGACCTTGTCCTCGAGCGGGATGTCGGTCGGCAGGCCGAACTGCAGCACGTCGATGTCGTCGCGCCCGGCGAAGCGCTGCCTGAGCTGCTCGACGCAGTAGGGGTCGAAGTCGCTCACCACGAGCCGGTCGAGCCGCGGCAGGAACTGCTCGGCGAAGTGCCCCAGGCCCGAGCCGATCTCCAGCATCGAACGCCCGACATGCGGGGCGACCATGTCGAACTCGTACTGCCGGTAGTTCTTCGCCTCGTCCCCGCCGAGGTGGTTTTCCAGGGCCTCGTCACCGGCCGCCGGTTGCACTACGCGGTCATACCCAGAAGACATAGTCCCGTTCCTTCGAGGGGCTCGTGGATCTGCCAGAGTCTAGTGCCCGGCCGGGCTCCGGACTCACCTGATCGGCCCGGCACCCTTCCCTCGGCACCCTGTTTTGGGGTGGAATCTGACTCGTCCATGGATGACGACGACGCGATCGCCCGCTCACTCGCCGGTGACCTGTCCGCCTACGAGGCGCTGGTCACCCGCTACAGCGCGCTCGCCCACCGCACGGCGGCCATGCTGGGAGCGGGCGACGAGGCGGACGACGTGGTGCAGGAGGCGTTCGTCAAGGCGTTCAGGCACCTGTCGTCGTTCCGCCGCGACGCGCCGTTCCGGCCCTGGCTGCTGCGCATCGTGGCCAACGAGACCCACAACCTCAACCGGGCCCGCGGCCGGAGATCCGACCTGACCGTGCGCCTCGGCGCCACGGCCGAGGCCGCGGCTCCCGACGACCCGGCCGGCGCCGCGGTGGCCACCGACCGCCGCGCCCGCCTCCTGGAGGCGGTGCGCCGGCTGCCCGAGCGGGAACGCCAGGCCGTGGTCTGCCGGTACTTCTTACAGCTGTCCGAAGCGGAGACCGCCCAGGTGCTCGACTGGCCCCTGGGCACCGTGAAGTCCCGGACCCACCGCGGTCTGGCCCGGCTCAGAGAGGAGGTGGGTGGTGAGCTCGCCTGAGTCCTTCGACGATCTCGAAGCCCGGCTCCTCGACCTGGGCGCCTCCCTCGACGTCACCGGCCCGCCTCCGGCCGACGTGGCGGCCGCCGTCCGCGCCCGCCTCGCCGCCGAATCCACCCCGAAGCCCGTGCCCGAGGCCGCGCCCGAGACCGCGCCCGAGACCGTGCCCGAGGCCGCGCCCGAGACCGCGCCCGAGACCGCGCCCGAGACCGCGCCCGAGACCGCGCCCGAGACCGCGCCCGAGACGGTGCCCGAGATCGTCCCCGGGGCGGCGCGGGAGCGGCGACCGGCTCGACGCGGCGGCCGGCGCAGGAGGTGGACGGTCGTCGTGGCCGTGGTGCTCGCCGTCGTCGCCGTCACGGCCGCCACCCCCCAGGGGCGGGCGGCGGTCGCCGCCATCCTCAGGTACGCCGGGATCGAGCTGCGCCTGGGCGAGACGCCGCAGCCGGTCGTCACCCCCACCACGCTGCCGGGGGAGCGTCACGTCGAGCCGAGCCGGCTGGGCTCCCTGGTCGGCTTCCCCGTCAGAACCCCGGCCGCCCTGGGCCCGCCCGCCGCGGCCACGGTCGGCGACAACGGGCGGGTGGCGTCGATGTTCTGGCCGGGCGGCATCCGGCTCGACCAGTTCGACGGCACCATGGCGCCCTTCTTCTTCAAGCAACTGGGCCCGCCCCATCCCCAGGACGTGCCCCTCGGCACCACCACGGCCTGGTGGATCGGCGGCAGCCACCCGCTGGGCTACATCGAACGCGAGGACGGCACCTCGGTCCCGCTGCGCCAGGCCGGCCCCACCCTCATCTGGCAGTCGGGCGCCGTCGGCCACCGCCTAGAAGGCGCCGGGACCAAGGAACGGGCCGCCGAGATCGCGGCCTCACTCCGCTGACGACTCGGCTGACGACTCCGCCGAGGGCGACACCAGCCAGTCGTCGATCTCCTTCTGCAGCTCCTTGCGCACCGCCTCGGGTGCGGCCGACGACCTGATCGACTGCCGCGCCAGCTCGGCGATCTCGGCGTCGCGGAAGCCGTACACGTCACGTGCCAGCTCGTACTGCCGCAACAGCCGCGAACCGAACAGCAGTGGGTCGTCGGACCCCAGCGCGATGGGCACGCCCGAGTCGAACAGCCGCCGCACGGGCACGTCGGCGGCCCGCTCGGCCACCCCCAGCCCGACGTTCGAGGTGGGGCAGACCTCGCAGCAGATCTGCCGGTCGGCCAGCCGCTCCATCAACCGCTGATCCTCCGCCGCCCGGATCCCGTGGCCCACCCGATCGGCCTCCAGATCGTCGACGCACTGCGCGATGCTCCGTGGCCCGAGCAACTCACCCCCATGAGGCACGGCCAGCAGCCCCGCCCTCTTGGCGATCCGGAACGCCCGCTCGAAGTCGCGTGCCTGCCCCCGGCGCTCGTCGTTCGACAGCCCGAACCCGACGACGCCCTTGCCCACGTACTGGGCGGCGAGCCGGGCAAGCGTGTTGGCGTCGAGCGGATGCTTGGTCCGGTTGGCCGCCACGACCACGGCCATCCCGACGCCCGCCTGCTCGCCCGCCCTGGCCGCAGCGTCCAGCACGAGCTCCAGCGTGGCCGTCAGCCCGCCGAACCGCTGCGCGTAGCCCGAGGGATCGACCTGGATCTCCAGCCACCTCGACCCGGCTGCCGCCTCGTCCTCGGCCGTCTCCCGCAGCAACCGGTAGACGTGCTCGGGCTTGCTCAGCACCGACCGCGCGATGTCGTACAGCCGCTGGAACCTGAACCAGCCCCGCTCGTCGGTGGCCCGCAGTCGCGGCGGCCAGTCCTGTTCGAGCGCGTCGGGCAGGTGCAGCCCCTGCTCCCTGGCCAGCTCGATCAACGTCGAGTGCCGCATGGACCCGGTGAAGTGCAGGTGCAGATGTGCCTTGGGCAGCTTGTCTAGCGGACGTGGCATTTCCATATCCTGCCACTCAACCCAGGGGAGGGGTCGTGGGTTGGGGAGGGCGAAAGGGGACCCTCGCCTATGACGGACGAAGACGAAGCGGCAGTCGAGGTCTACCTGAGCCCATGTACGTCGGACGGGACGGCGGACCCGCCGAGCTGGGGAAGATCGCCGAAGAGATCGAACTCCGCGAGTAAACTCCTGGGACGGTCGATGTCAAGCTGAGGATCGATGGTTCATGATGCCCGAGGGTCCGAGGAGCGGCGAGTGGCGGCGGGCCGCACTCGCGTTCGGCGCCTTGGGCGTCACCATCCTGGTCATCTACGAGCTGTTCTCCTCGGGGTTCGGGCGGCCCCCGCACATGGGCGCAGGGTCGCCCACGCCCGTTCCGGTCGTCGAGCCGGCTCCGGCGGCGACCAGCGGTCCCGGCAGGGCCGCGGCGGGGCGGCCCGGCAGCGTCTCCGCTCCGAAGGCCACGCTCGCGGTGATCTCCGGCGACTTCTGGCTCACCTATCTGCCCGCCGGGCTGAGGCGTACGGGCGGAGGAGCGATCCCGCCCGCCCCCGGCGTCGAAGGCGCCTGGGCCAGGTTCGGCTCCGCCGGCGGCTTCGTCGAGGCGCGGGTCGAGCGCGGTACGGTAGCAGCGAACTGGGAGTCCTACCGCGACCGGGTCTCCCTGGCCGACGCCAGGGACACCACCATCCGCGGCAGACCCGCCATGGTCGGCAGGCACCCGAGCGGCGGCCGGATGATCGTCTGGCTGGAGCGGGCCGGCACCGGAGCGTGGATCCGGGTGAGCGAATCACTCGGCAAGGAGCTGCTTCCTCTTGCCGCCTCGGCGCGGGCTCCTGTAGGAGACTAGGGCTTTTCCCTGGTCATCCACTCGTAGCCAAGGGGGGCTGATGCGGCGCCTGGCACCGGTGATCCTCGTGCTGGCACTGGCCGGATGCGGCCCGGCCGCGTCCCCGGGGCCCGGCCTCGCGCGCTTCAGCCCGGTCCCCGCCGCCGAGCGGGGCCCCACCCTGACCTGTGGGTCCGGGTCCCTGACGATCACCTACCTGCCCGAGGGGCTGACCCGGGGGCGGGGGTTCGCGCAGATCAGGTCGCTCACCGAACAACTCAAGGTGCGCGGGGCGTCCTGGCACGGCGGCGGCGAGGAGCTGCGCGTCGGCGTGGTCTGCGGGGTGCGCTCCCCCGAGAGGTTCGCCTCGCTGGTCACCCGATCGGCCCTCAGCGCCCACCTGGGCAAGCCCGCGCTGCGCTGGCGCACGCGCGGCGACGTGCGCAACTACATGTGGCTCGAACGGCCGGGCACCGCGGTCTACGTCTCCGTCACCCCGGGGCTCGCCCGCGAGCTGGACCGGGTCGCCTCCGGAGTCGTCCCCGGCTCCTGAAGCCGCCGGAGGGACGGCTTCTGAAGCCGCCCGGGGACGGCTCCCGAAGTCGCCGGGGAAGGCTGCCGAAGTCGTCCGGGGATAGCTCCCGAAGTCGCCGGGGAAGGCCGCGGAAACGGGGTCAGCGCGCCTCGGTGAGCAGCTTGGCCAGGCGGCTGACTCCCTCGACCAGGTCGTCGTCGCCCAGCGCGTAGGACAGGCGGAAGTAGCCGGGAGTGCCGAACGCCTCGCCCGGGACGACCGCCACCTCGGCCTCCTCCAGGATCAGCTCGGCCAGCTCCGCCGAGGACTCCGGACGCCTGCCGCGCAGCTCCTTGCCGATCAGCTCCTTGACCGACGGGTAGGCGTAGAACGCCCCCTTCGGCTCGGGACAGAACACGCCCGGGATCTCGTTGAGCATCCGCACCATCGTCTGGCGGCGCCGGTCGAACGCCTCGCGCATCCGCTCCACTGCCGACAGGTCACCAGAGACGGCGGCCAGCGCGGCCATCTGCGACACGTTCGCGACGTTGGAGGTGGCGTGGGACTGCAGGTTGGTCGCCGCCTTGACGACGTCGGACGGACCGATCAGCCAGCCCACACGCCAGCCCGTCATCGCGTAGGTCTTGGCCACGCCGTTGAGGATGACGACCCGGTCGCCCAGCTCGGGAACGGCCGTGGCGATGCTGGTGAACTCGGCGTCGCCGTAGACGAGGTGCTCGTAGATCTCGTCGGTGACGACCCAGAGACCGTGCTCGGCCGCCCAGCGGCCGATCGCCACGGTCTCCTCGCGCGAGTAGACGGCGCCCGTCGGGTTGGACGGCGAGACGAACAGCAGCACCTTGGTGCGCTCGGTGCGCGCCGCCTCCAGCTGCTCGACGCCCGCGAGATAGCCGGTCGTCTCGTCGGTGACGACGTCGACCTGGACGCCGCCGGCCAGCTTGATCGCCTCGGGATAGGTCGTCCAGTAGGGCGCCACGACCAGGACCTCGTCACCCGGGTCGAGCAGCGTGGCGAACGCCTCGTAGACGGCCTGCTTGCCGCCGTTGGTGATCAGCACTTGGGACGGCTCGACCTGGTAGCCGGAGTCGCGCAGCGTCTTGGCGGCCACCGCCTGCTTGAGCTCGGGCAGGCCGCCGGCCGGGGTGTACTTGTGGAAGCGGGGCTCGCGCGCCGCCGCCACCGCCGCCTCGACGATGTAGCCGGGCGTCGGGAAGTCGGGCTCGCCCGCGCCGAAGCCGATGACCGGGCGGCCCGCCGCCTTCATCGCCTTGGCCTTGGCGTCCACGGCGAGCGTGGCGGACTCGGAAATCGCGGAGATTCGTGTGGAGACACGGGGTCGAGTGGACATGTCTCCATGCTCCCACGAGGCTCCCGCGAGGGGCGTGACCTGGGCGATCAGGTTCTGGTTCGACGTAGTGGCCATTACCCCGATACACTTCTGCCTGGTCGTGCCGCCGCATGTCGACGTGCGGTTCGGTCCAGGCAGTGAGCCGATCAGGGTAATGTGGTTGGCGACATAGGGCACTGGCGCAATTGGTAGCGCACCGGTCTCCAAAACCGGCGGTTGGGGGTTCGAGTCCCTCGTGCCCTGCGAGTGCGGTCCGCGCAATGAAGGCGTGTAAGCGCGCCGCAACCTGCGTTGGATACCGACAGATTCAGGTGAGGACTGTGGCGATCGACACGCGCGGCGAGACCGCAGACAAGCCTAGTGGCGAGAAGAAGTCACGCACGACCCCTGCCCTTTTCTACCGGCAGGTCGTCAACGAGCTCCGCAAGGTCATCTGGCCGACACGCAAGGATCTCACCACCTACACCACGGTCGTTCTGATATTCGTTCTGATCATGGTTGCCATCGTGTACGGACTCGACAGCGCTCTCGGCTGGGCTGTCCTCCGCATCTTCGGCGGGGCCTGATCTGACACCGCCGGAGTCGCCTGACGGAGTCGCCGTTCGATTCGACGAAAGAGGAAGAGTCACCGTGTCCGAGTCTTCAGTGCCGGCAGACGAGCCCCGCGACAAGTGGGGCGACGAGTCGGAAGAGGCCGTCGAGGCCACTGAGGAGACCGTCGACGCCGGGGTCGCGGAGAGCGACACCGCCGACGAGGCTCCCGCCGTCGACGAAGACGGTGACGTTCTGCCCGACGTCGACCCGGTCGAAGAGTTCAAGCGCTCCCTGCGCGGCCTCCCCGGCGAGTGGTACGTGATCCACTCCTACGCCGGCTACGAGAACCGTGTGAAGTCCAACATTGAGAGCCGCAACGTGTCGCTCAACATGGAGGACTACATCTACCAGGTCGAGGTGCCGACGCACACCGTCCAGGAGTTCAAGAGCGGCAAGAAGGTGCCGGTCAAGGAGCGTGTGCTGCCCGGCTACGTGCTGGTGCGCATGGAGCTGACCGACGAGTCGTGGGCTGCGGTGCGCAACACGCCCGGCGTGACCGGCTTCGTGGGCCTGTCCAACAAGCCGAGCCCGCTCAGCATCGACGAGGTCGCCAAGCTGCTCGCCCCGGAGCCCTCCGAGGAGAGCAAGAAGGCCGCGGCCAAGACCGCCACCGGACCCACGGTCGAGTTCGAGATCGGCGAGTCGGTCACGGTCATGGACGGTCCGTTCGCCACGCTGCCCGCCTCGGTGAGCGAGATCAGCCCCGAGTCGCAGAAGCTCAAGGTGCTCGTCTCGATCTTCGGCCGCGAGACCCCGGTCGAGCTGTCGTTCAACCAGGTCTCGAAGATCTAAGACGATCACATACACTAGTTAGTCGTCCTCACGCCTGTGGGGGTGAGCCGATCTCGGCGTTGGTCATCATCCAGCTCCCGGCCTCTCCCCGCGCCTGTGGGGGTTTCATGTAATCCAGGACCCGGAGAGTTCAGCCATGCCTCCAAAGAAGAAAGTGGCGGCCCTGGTCAAGGTCCAGCTTCCCGCTGGCCAGGCCACGCCCGCTCCGCCTGTCGGCACCGCCCTCGGTCCGCACGGCGTCAACATCATGGACTTCGTCAAGCAGTACAACGCTGCGACGGAGGCCCAGCGGGGCAACATCATCCCCGTTGAGATCACCATTTTCGAGGACCGCAGCTTCACCTTCGTCACGAAGACGCCCCCGGCGCCCGAGCTGATCAAGAAGGCTCTGGGCATCGACAAGGGCAGCGCGGTCCCGCACAAGGACAAGGTGGGCAAGCTCAGCCGCGAGCAGCTTCGCAGCATCGCCGAGACCAAGATGCCCGACCTCAACGCCAACGACGTCGAGGCCGCCGAGAAGATCATCGCCGGCACCGCCCGGTCGATGGGCATCACCGTCGCCGACTGAGACCTTTTCGACCCGTGGGAGGGCCGAGTTCGGCCCGCGCACCACTAGGAGACAGACATGCAGCGCAGCAAGGCGCACAAGGACGCCGCGGCGAAGATCGACCGCGACAGGCTCTACTCGCCCGCCGAGGCGGCGAAGCTCGCCAAGGACACCTCCACCACCAAGTTCGACGCCACCGTTGAGGTGGCGCTGCGACTGGGTGTCGACCCTCGCAAGGCCGACCAGATCGTGCGCGGCACGGTCAACCTTCCGCACGGCACCGGCAAGACCGCCCGGGTCCTGGTCTTCGCGACCGGTGACCGTGCCGAGGCGGCCCGCGAGGCGGGCGCCGACATCGTCGGCGCCGACGAGCTCATCGACGAGATCGCCAAGGGCAACCGGCTCAACGAGTTCGACGCGGTCGTGGCCACCCCCGACCTCATGGGCAAGGTCGGCCGCCTGGGCCGCGTCCTCGGCCCCCGCGGTCTCATGCCCAACCCCAAGACCGGCACCGTGACGCCCGACGTCGCCAAGGCCGTGACGGAGATCAAGGGCGGCAAGATCGAGTTCCGCACCGACCGGCAGGCCAACCTGCACTTCATCATCGGCAAGACGTCGTTCGGCGAGCGCCAGCTCATCGAGAACTACGCCGCCGCCCTTGACGAGGTGCTCCGGCTCAAGCCGTCGGCGGCCAAGGGTCGCTACGTCAAGAAGGTCACCTTCTCGACCACCATGGGCCCCGGCGTCCCGGTCGACCCCAACGCCACCCGCGGCCTCACCGCCGACCTGGAGGCGTGAGCAGGTCCACACGCACACTGACGGCCCCTGCCCGGTGATCGGGCGGGGGCCGTTCGGCGTTCTCGGGCGAGATCCCAGCGGAGGTGGTCGGGGATGTCCCTGGGTTTTCCCCGAGATCTTGCGGGAAGACGCCATGTTCCGGGCACCTACACGTAGGGTCAAAACATGCTGAAGCGCAGGATTAATCTCGCTACCGCCGCGGCGGGCGCCGCTCTGGTCGCGGTCGCGGTAGCCGGTTGCGGATCGAACGCGCAGCCTATCCAGGTCAACCTGGCCGCCTCCGAAGTGCTCGCTCAGGCCGCGCAGAAGACCGCGGAGGTCACCAGCTACACCGTCGACGCGGTCGTCGAAGTAGCGCACCCACAGGAGGGCAAGGGCAAGGTCCAGGGACGGATGCTGTACCAGAGCAAGCCGCAGCTGGCCGTCGACCTCACCCTCGACACCGTCGACATGGGCGGCAAGAGCCTGCCCGGCGGCGTGCGTGCCGTGCTCCAGGGCGACACCGTCTACGTCAAGGTGGAGGCGCTCAAGAACCTCGTCGGCGCGACCAAGCCGTGGATCAAGGTGTCGCTCACCGAGATGGGCGGCTCCGGCGAGGTGAAGCAGTATCTCGACCAGATTCAGCAGTTCGACCTGGCCAGCGTCACCAAGATGGTCACGGCGTCCAAGGACGTGAAGTCCGCCGGCACCGAGACCGTCGACGGCGCTGACACCACCCACTACAGCGGCACATTCCCCGTGGACGTGGCGGTCCAGCAGCTCCCCGCCGACCAGCAGGAGCAGGCGCGTAGAAATCTGGCGGAGCTGAAGGACGTCAAGTTCGACATCTGGGTCGACAGTGACGGCCTGCCCCGCAAGCTCGCGCTGAACGGCGCCAAGGAGGATGCCACGCTCAACGCCACCCTGTTCTTCAAGGGCTTCAACGAGCCGGTGAACATCGAGGCTCCGCCTGCCGACCAGGTCGGCGAGCTGCCGAAGGGCACCACCAACTGAGAACGATTTGGAAACTCGGCGGCCAGGCCGTAGTCTGGTCGTTGCCAAAGACCGTCGGTCGTCGTCAGGTGTCTCAAGACCTGGCGACCGAAGGATCCGCTTTCTGCGGACGGCCCACGCAGGTGTGACTACGAGTTTCCCACATGGTGATCCATGTGTGTGAGCCCCGTGTGCGCCCTGCGCCCGGGGCTGTTCTCATTTCTCGGGACTTCGCCGGCGGCACATCTGGAAGGAGGCCCATGGCGAGGGCGGATAAGGCGACAGCGGTTGCCGAGCTCAAGAACGAGTTCGAAGGCAGCGCTGCCGCCGTTCTGACCGAGTACCGCGGTCTCACCGTCGCCCAGCTCAAGCAGCTGCGCGTCTCTCTCGGTGAGAATGCGAAGTTCGCCGTGGCGAAGAACACCCTGACCAAGATCGCGGCCAGCGAGGCGGGTGTGTCGGGTCTCGACGACCTGCTCACCGGCCCGACCGCGATCGCCTTCGTCAACGGCGACGTTGTCGAGGCGGCCAAGGGTCTGCGTGACTTCGCCAAGGCCAATCCCCTTCTGGTGATCAAGGGCGGCGTCCTCGACGGCAAGAAGCTGGACGCAGCCGAGATCACCAAGCTCGCCGACCTCGAGTCCCGCGAGGTCCTCCTCGCGAAGCTTGCTGGCGCGATCAAGGCGAAGCAGAGCGCTGCTGCCGCGATGTTCGCCGCATTGCCCACCAACATGGCTCAGCTGGCCGACGCCCTCCGCGCGAAGCGCGAAGAGGCGGGCGAGTAACACGGGGATTGCCGCAAACCCCGCGGTCCCGTTCCTAAATTTCGCAAGTCCCATACGGAGGAAATCATCATGGCGAAGCTCAGCACCGACGAGCTGCTCGACGCGTTCAAGGAGATGACCCTCCTTGAGCTCTCCGAGTTCGTGAAGCAGTTCGAGGAGGTCTTCGACGTCAAGGCCGCCGCCCCCGTCGCGGTCGCCGCCGCCGCCCCGGCCGCTGCCGAGGCCGCCGCCGTCGAGGAGCAGGACGAGTTCGACGTCATCCTCGAGGCCGCCGGCGACAAGAAGATCCAGGTCATCAAGGAGATCCGCGCCCTCACGTCCCTCGGTCTCAAGGAGGCCAAGGACCTGGTGGACGGCGCTCCCAAGAACGTCTTCGACGGCAAGGTCAACAAGGAGCAGGCGGAGAAGGCCAAGGCTGCCCTCGAGGGCGCCGGCGCGTCCGTCACCGTCAAGTAACACCTCTCCGAGCGCCGTTTCCCGGCGCTCAACGAGATCGTTTCATCCAGGAGGGGCGGTCACACCCAGGTGCCGGGTGTGCCGCCCCTTTTGCGTGCCCGGACGCGTTCGCTCACACGACTGCGGGCGGCGCTGCTGAGGACGATCACGCTGGGCGTGACCGCGGGACATCAGCTGCTCGAGCTCGACGAGCTGCGCGAGGTGCCGCGTGAGGAGAGCGCCAGGGTGCTGCCGTCCGTGCTCCGCGCGCTCACCGACAGAGACGTCTCATAACCACACAGCAACAAGTTATTAGAATGGGTTCCAATTCCCTAGAACGTCGCTAGCGTGATGGCAACCTGTATCCCCTGCGACGGGAAGGTGACCGGTGGGCGTCGAAGTAGTGGTCGACGGGCTGACCAAGTCCTTCGGACGGCAGGTCATCTGGGAGGACGTCTCGCTCACCCTGCCCGCGGGTGAGATCTCGGTGCTGCTGGGCCCGTCCGGCACGGGCAAGTCGGTCTTCCTGAAGACGCTGGTCGGGCTGCTCAGGCCGGACCGCGGGCACATCTGGATCGACGGCCACGACCTGGCCAACTGCAACGAGAACAAGCTCTACGAGCTGCGCCGCCTGTTCGGCGTGCTGTTCCAGGATGGCGCCCTGTTCGGCTCCCTGAGCCTGTACGACAACATCGCCTTCCCGTTGCGCGAGCACACCAAGAAGTCCGAGTCGCGGATCCGCGGGATCGTGATGGAGAAGATGGAGCTCGTCGGCCTGGTCGGCGCCGAGACCAAGCTGCCCGGCGAGATCTCCGGCGGGATGCGCAAACGGGCCGGGCTGGCCAGGGCGCTGGTGCTCGATCCGGAGATCATCCTGTTCGACGAGCCCGACTCCGGCCTCGATCCGGTGCGTACCGCGTATCTGAACCAGCTCATCGTCGACCTCAACGCGGAGATCGAGGCGACGTTCCTGATCGTCACACACGACATCAACACCGCGCGCACGGTTCCCGACGACATCGGGCTGCTGTTCAGGCGCGAGCTGATCATGTTCGGTCCCCGCGAGATGCTGCTGTCCAGCGACGAGCCGGTGGTGCGGCAGTTCCTCAACGCGCGCAAGCACGGGCCCATCGGCATGTCGGAGGAGAAGGACATCTCCGAGCTGGAGGCCGAGGCGCAACAGGGCCACGACCCGGGCACGCTGCCGCCGATCCCGCCGCAGCTCATGCCGAGCGGTAACCGGCTGCGCCGCACCCAGCGGCCGCCGGGCACCTGGCTGGCCGCCAACGGCGTGATCCCGCCTCAGGGCTCGTTCGTGGACGATCGTGGCCGCAACTGGCTGGAGGAGTACCCCCGCCTGATCAACGCTCACCTCAACGGCGTCAAGTAGTACCACCTCGGCAGAATGCCGGTCTGGGGGTGGCTCGCGCGTTATGATCCCCGCGACCGGCCGGAAGGGGTGAGCAAACGTGGCAGGCGTCCCCGCTCGGCCGGCTCCCGTGCTCGTCGCCGTGCTGGCCGTGCTCGCGGTGCTGCTGGTGGGGGCGGGGCTGTGGATCGGCGCGCAGGCGCGCGAGGAGCAGGCGAGGGCGGACGACCGGCGGGCCGTCCTCGATGCGGCGGGCACCCACGCGGTCAACCTGCTCTCCCTGCACTACAAGACCATCGACGCCGACGTGCGGCGCATCCTGACCACCTCGACCGGAGGGGCCCGCGAGGAGTACGAGAGAAATCTCCAGCGGCTGAAGAGCACCACGGTCGCCAGCAAGGTGATGCAGGACGGCGTGCTGCGCGCGACCGGCCTGGTCTCGCTGTCGGAGGACACCGCCAGCGTGCTGGTCGTGGCCGATGTGGACATTCGGTGGGAGGGCTCGAAGACGCCCCCGCAGGACCGGTTCTACCGGTGGTCGATGGAGCTGACCAAGGTCGGAGGCGTCTGGTTGGTGTCGAAGGCGGTGCAGGTGGCGTGAGGACGGTCACGATCGGGCTCCTCGCCGTCGTCGCGGTGCTGGGCGTGGTGGTCGGGATGATGTGGTTCGACCTGAAGGCGATGCGTGACGCCGACGCCGCGGGGGTGGAGGCGATGGCCGCGGCCCGGTCGATGGCGCCCGACCTGCTGTCGTACGACTACCGGACGATCGAGCGCGACCTGGCCCGGGCGGCCGAGCACACCACGGGCTCGCTCACCGGCCACTACAGGGAGCTCTCGGCGGCCCTGGTGACCAAGGCCAAGGCCCAGAAGACGGTGCAGACGGCGGCCGTGACCGCCGTGGCCGTGGAGCGGGCCGAGACCGACCGGGTCGAGGTTCTGCTTTTCGTGAACACGGGTACCGTCAAGGAGGTCCCGGGCAAGGCGGAGCCCCAGCAGCAGATCAGCCAGAACCGCGCCAGGTTCGTCATGGTCCGGCAGGAGGCCCGCTGGCTCGTGGCCGACCTGTCGACGCTGATCGGCACCGCTTGAGGGGCCTCGGGCGTGGCGCGTCCTTCAATTGTTACCAAAAAACAGGTTTGGTGAACCCCATGCCAGGGGTACTTCAGTCACGACCACATCGGTTGTCGGCATTGGTTCGACCCTCGGTGTGACGGAGCGTTAGCCGTCCCCGTTCGCGGGTATCGTCTTGGGCCTGACGGTAGGCGCCCGGTCACACAGGGGAGAAAACCCAGCGTCCAGGCCCATAGTCGGCGAAAAGTACGGCTTGCGGGCTTGACGTATCCGCTCGAACGGGCGATGCTGCGACCAACGTGGAGCATGCAGCGAGAGCGAAGTGGACAGGCGTGTGCCGTTCGGCTACACTGCCCCTTTGCGCTGCCCTTTGACGACCCGCTCCGCTTGCTCACGTTGCGAGGTTGTCTGGCGTGCGTGTAGGGCAACGAGAAGTGGAAGGGCCGGGTAGAGGCGGCTCGCCAGGCCGGGCGCAAGGACGTCCCGACCCAGTCGGGCCTTGAGGAGATCTTCGAAGAGATCAGTCCCATCGAGGACTTCTCGGGGACCATGTCCTTGTCGTTCCGCGACCACCGGTTCGAACCGCCCAAGTACTCAGTAGACGAGTGCAAAGACAAGGACATGACCTTCTCCGCCCCGATGTTCGTGACGGCGGAGTTCATCAATAACACCACTGGTGAGATCAAGAGCCAGACGGTGTTCATGGGTGATTTCCCGCTCATGACGCCGAAGGGCACTTTCATCATCAACGGCACCGAGCGTGTCGTCGTCTCGCAGCTGGTGCGGTCCCCAGGGGTCTATTTCGAACGTAACGTCGACAAGACCTCCGACAAGGACCTCTACGGCTGCAAGGTCATCCCGTCCAGGGGTGCCTGGCTGGAGTTCGAGATCGACAAGCGCGACAGCGTCGGTGTCCGCATCGACCGCAAGCGCAAGCAGGCCGTCACCGTGCTTCTCAAGGCACTGGGATGGACCAATGAAAGGATCCTCGAGCGTTTCGGCCAGTACGAGTCGATGCGCGCCACCCTGGAGAAGGACCACACGGCCGGCCAGGACGACGCTCTGCTCGACATCTACCGCAAGCTGCGGCCGGGTGAGCCGCCGACCAAGGAGTCGGCGCAGACCCTGCTGGAGAATCTCTACTTCAATCCCAAGCGCTACGACCTGGCCAAGGTGGGCCGCTACAAGATCAACAAGAAGCTGGGGGTCGGCAGCGAGATCACCCAGGGCACGCTGACCGAAGAGGACATCGTCGCCACGATCGAGTACATCGTCCGGCTGCACGCCGGCGAGGACTCGATGCCGGCCGCCGCCGAGGCGCCGGTCGACACGGTGATCGTCGAGGTCGACGACATCGACCACTTCGGCAACCGCCGCCTGCGCAGCGTCGGCGAGCTCATCCAGAACCAGGTCCGCCTGGGGCTGGCCCGCATGGAGCGGGTCGTGCGCGAGCGGATGACCACCCAGGACGTCGAGGCCATCACGCCGCAGACCCTGATCAACATCCGCCCCGTCGTGGCGTCGATCAAGGAGTTCTTCGGCACCTCGCAGCTGTCGCAGTTCATGAACCAGACCAACCCGCTGGACGGCCTGACGCACAAGAGGCGGCTGTCCGCGCTGGGTCCCGGTGGTCTGTCGCGTGAGCGGGCCGGCTTCGAGGTCCGCGACGTGCACCCGTCCCACTACGGCCGGATGTGCCCGATCGAGACCCCTGAAGGCCCCAACATCGGCCTGATCGGC
>NZ_JBEZFS010000047.1:0-51749 GCF_040649575.1 Nonomuraea sp. NPDC048916 | reverse complement strand
GTCCTCCTTGGCCGCGCCCAGCACGGTCACCTCCTGGACCTTCCAGAACCCGGCGTGACATCACGCCGGGTGCGCGTCTGCGCGTCGCCGGTCCAACCATCTGTTTCTCTCGGCACAGCCAGGAGGCCCGGGGCGGTCCGTCACGTGAGTGGTTCAGCGAGCCTGGCGGTAACGGGCCTGACCGGTGCCCAGGGTGATCTCCCCGAGCACCCACGCGTCCACGTGGCGGGCCTGGAGCAGCCTGAGCGCCTCGTCGACCGCGTCGGCGGCGACGATGGCGGCCATGCCCACGCCGAGGTTGAACGTGCGGTCCATGTCGGGCTGCGCGATCCGGCCGTGCCCGGCCAGCACCGAGAAGATGGCCGGAGGAGTCCACGACGCCCGGTCCAGCAGCGCGTCGAGGTGGCCGGGCAGCGAGCGTGACAGGTTGCCCTCGATGCCGCCTCCGGTGATGTGCGCGTAGGCGTGCACGTCGACCGCGCGGGCCAGGGCCAGGCAGTCGAGTGAGTAGATCCGGGTGGGCTCCAGCAACTCGTCGCCCAGCGGCCGGTCGAGCTCGGGCAGGTCGGCGTCGAGGGGCAGTGACGCCTCGCGCAGCACGTGGCGCACCAAGGAGTAGCCGTTGGAGTGGACCCCCGACGAGGCCAGCCCCAGCACCACGTCGCCCTCGCGCACCCGCGACGGCCCGAGCATGGCCGAGGCCTCCACGACGCCCGTGCCGGCGCCGGCCAGGTCATACTCGTCGGGGCCCATCGCGCCGGGGTGCTCCGCCGTCTCGCCGCCCACCAGGGCCGCCCCGGCCAGGCGGCAGCCCTCGGCGACACCGCCGACGATCTCGGCGACGCGCTCGGGCACCACCTTGCCGCAGGCGATGTAGTCGGTCATGAACAGCGGCTCGGCCCCGCAGACCACCAGGTCGTCGAGGACCATGCCGGCGAGGTCGATGCCGATCGTGTCGTGCCTGCCGAGCTGCTGGGCGAGCATGACCTTGGTGCCCACGCCGTCGGTGGAGGTCGCCAGCAGCGGCCGCTGGTAGCGCAGCAGCGCCGAGGCGTCGAACAGGCCGGCGAAACCGCTGGCGTCGTCGACCACCTCGGGCCGGCGGGATCGGGCCACCTTGTCCTTCATCAGTGAGACGGCCCGCTCGCCCGCCTCGATGTCGACCCCGGCGGCCTCGTAGCTCGTCACGCCTTGCTCTCCAACACGAACTTGCCCACGTTGTCCTGGTCGATGGGGATCGGATAGGAACCGTCGAAGCACGCCCTGCAGAGGCGCTCGGCGGGGATCGTGGTCGCCTTGGTCAGGCCCTCGAGCGAGATGTAGCCGAGGGAGTCGGCGCCGAGCGAGGCCCGGATCTCGTCGACGGTCAGCGAGCCCGCGATGAGCTCGGCCCTGGTCGCGAAGTCGATGCCGTAGAAGCACGGCCAGGCGACGGGCGGCGAGGAGATGCGGACGTGCACCTCGCGCGCCCCGGCCTCACGCAGCATGCGGACGATGGCGCGCTGGGTGTTGCCGCGCACGATCGAGTCGTCGACCACGACCAGCCGCTTGCCCTCGACGACCTCGCGCAGCGGGTTGAGCTTGAGCCGGATGCCGAGCTGGCGGATGGTCTGAGACGGCTCGATGAACGTGCGGCCGACGTAGGAGTTTTTCACCAGGCCCTGGCCGTAGGGGATGCCGCTCTCCTGGGCGTAGCCGACGGCGGCGGGGGTGCCGGACTCGGGGGTGGGGATGACCAGGTCGGCCTCGGCGGGGTGCTCGCGGGCCAGCACCCGGCCGACCTCGACCCGGGTGACCTGGACGCCCCGCCCGGCGATCGTGGTGTCGGGACGGGCGAGGTAGACGTACTCGAACAGGCAGCCCTTGGGCTCGGCCAGGGCGAACCGGCGCGACCGGACGCCGCGCTCGTCGATGGTGAGCAGCTCGCCCGGCTCGATCTCGCGGGTGAACGTGGCGCCCACGATGTCGAGGGCGGCCGTCTCGGAGGCGACCACCCAGCCGCGCTCCAACCGGCCCAGCACCAGCGGGCGGATGCCCTGCGGGTCGCGGGCGGCGTAAAGAGTCTTCTCGTCCATGAACACCAGCGAGTAGGCGCCCTTGACCTGCGGCAGCAGCTCGGCCGCCGAGTCTTCGACGGATCGGCTGGGGTCCTGGGCCAGCAGGGTGGTGAGCACCTCGGTGTCGGTGGTCGCCCGGGTGGCCCCCGGCGCCAGCCGCTGGGCCAGCTCGGGAGTGTTGATCAGGTTGCCGTTGTGGGCGAGCGCGAGCCCGCCGACGTCGGTGGAGCTCAGCGTGGGCTGTGCGTTCTCCCACACGCTGGAGCCCGTGGTGGAGTAGCGGCAGTGACCGATCGCCAGGTGGCCGCGGAGCGTGCCGAGCACCGACTCGTCGAAGACCTGGGCGACGAGGCCCATGTCCTTGTAGACGAGGATGCGGCTGCCCTCGCTGACCGCGATGCCCGCGGACTCCTGGCCGCGGTGCTGCAACGCGTACAGCCCGTAGTAGGTGAGTTTGGAAACTTCCTCGCCCGGAGCCCATACGCCGAAGACCCCGCAGGCGTCTTTGGGAGCGCGGTCTTGGGGGTCCAGGTCATGGCCGATGCGGCCGTCGCCCTTCAGCACATGCTTCAGTCTAGGTCGGACTCTTCCCTGCTCGCGCACCCGGGGGCAGATCAGACGGCGTGAGCCGATCTCCCGGCGTCCGATCCGTCGCGGACGACCTCCCGGTGAGGCCGCGGGTTTGGCGGCCGAGCCGGGGAAGCCGCTTTGGCGCACCGTGACGGAAGGTTGGAGCAACCCTGACCGTGTCGTGCGGTTTCGGTGCCCCTCTACGCGCAAGGGTGAAGTATCCGGTATATAGACACCTCGGGAGACGCAGACGTGACCACACCTGAGGACCCGAACCAGCCGCGCCCGCCCAGGGACGAGCCCGGCAGAACGCCCGGTCCGGACGACCCGCCCTCCACGTCCAGGTGGGAGGAGGAGTCGCCCGACGAATACCTCGGCTCCGGCGCCCCTGGCACGCGCAGTGAATCCGACGAACCCGACGAACCCGACGAACCCGGCGAGCCCATCCAGCCCGTCCCTCCGGTGGTGCCGCACCCCGAGGAACCACTGCCGGAGCGCGAGCCGCCCGGAAGGGAGCCCAAGCCCGGAGGCGAGCCCTGGCCGGGTGACGAGCCGCCGCCCGGCGAGGAGCCCACGCCCCCGAACCCCGACCTGCCCACCTCGCCCGAGGTGCCGGGGCCGACGCAGGTGTCCGCCGGCGACGAGGCCGACACCCAGCGCACCGCCGCCTTCGACACCCCGGCCTGGAACCGGCCCGAGGAGACGCAGCCGTACCAGAGGCCCGGTGGGAGGCCGCCCTACCCGGGCTGGGAAGGCGCCCAGGGGCACGAGCAGGGGCCGCCGAGGACGGCGCCGTCCAGGTACGATCCGCCCACCTCGCCGTACGAGACGCACGAGGGAGGTCCCAAGGAGCACGGGCCGGGGGATGCCCCCGGAGAGCGTCGGCTCCCGGAGCCCGGGACGCCGTCGCGGGGCGAGCCGCCCGAGACCGCCGGCCCGCAGGCCGGGCACGGCACGGGTGAGCCGGCGGTCCCGGGCACCACGCCCTCCAGCCCGTACGGCGGGCCGCCCGGTGGAGGGCCGTACGGCGGGCCGCCCGGTGGAGGGCCGTACGGCGGGCCGCCCGGTGGAGGGCCCTATGGCGGGCCGCCCGGTGGAGGCCCGTACGGCGGGCCGCCCGGTCACGGTCCGCCCGCGGGAGGGCCCGGCTACGTGCCGGGCCCCTATGGTTACCAGCCGAGCAAGCCCGGCAGCGGCCTCGCCACCGCGTCGCTGGTGCTCGGCGTGGCCAGCCCGTTCCTGGTCTTCGTCTGTTTCACCGGCCTGCTCACCGCCATCCTGTCGATCGTGTTCGGCGCCGTGGCCCTCGGCAAGGGCGTGGGAAAGGGCCGGGCGATCACCGGCATCGTGGTCAGCGTGCTCGCACTGATCCTCTTCACCGTCGTGGCCGTCTGGTTCTACAACGTGGTGCAGGAGTGCGCGCAGCTACCCGGCGAACTGGCCGACCGGTGCTTCGAGAACAGGTTTCCGTGGATGAAACGCCCGCGCTAGAGCGGCAGATGACCGAAAGCGGCAAACGATCCGGAGCGGTAGGTGACCGAGAGCGACGGGTGACCTAGAGCGGCAGGTGATCGGACAGGTCGGCACGGGCGCCGCTCGCTGAGACGGCGCCCTTCGCCATGGCGTCGGCCCAGGTGAGGCGGCCCACGGCCAGCTCGATCCAGGTGCGGCCGTCCATCTCGACCACGTTGGGGGGAGTGCCGCGCGTGTGGCGGGGGCCCTCGACGGCCTGCACGGCGGCGTAGGGCGGCACCCGTACCTCGACGCTCCGGCCGGGCGCGGCCGTCGCGAGCCGGTCGAGCAGGTGGCGCACGGCCTGCCGGGCGGCGTCGCGTTCGGGTGTGAGCCCCCGGTCGTAGGCGGTGAGCACGGCCGCGACGAGCGCGCCGGCCAGCGCGGCGGCCGGCCCGTCGTAGGGCGGCTCGTCGAGCGCGACCAGCTGGGCGTCGAGGGCGGCCCGCAGCTTCTCGGGGTCGGGTCTGCGTGGTGGCACCCGGCCATTGTCCTCCCGGCGGAGCGTTCATCGAGCCGGGGGGCGGCGTTCACCCGCGGTTCCGACGGTGACCGTAACGTCCGAGCCGGACTATCGCGCACCCTCTTGGAGTTCCCGTGGCGAACCGGTTTCTTCCGTTGCTCACCAGCTCGCACAAATCCGGCCGATCGGCGATGACCTGCCAGTTCCGCTGCGGCAACGCCTGCGCGCACGAGGACGGCAACGACAGCGGCAACGGCCGCCGACAAGGTGGGTGCGACCAAGATGGACCGGCCGGAGGACGTGGAGCGCAACCCGGTCACCGGCGCCGTCTACGTCGCGCTGACCAACAACTCCAACCGCACCCCGGCCCAGGCCGACGAGGCCAACCCGCGCGCCGCGAACAAGCACGGTCACGTCCTGGAGATCGTCGAGCGGCGTGACGACGCGGCCGAGACGACGTTCGCCTGGTCGCTGCCGCTGGTCTGCGGCGACCCGGACGACCCGGCGACCTACTTCGCCGGCTACGACAAGGCCCGGGTGTCGCCGATCTCGTGCCCGGACAACGTCGCCTTCGACGGCGACGGCAACCTGTGGATCTCCACCGACGGCAACGCGCTCGGCGCCAACGACGGCCTGTTCGTGATGCCCGTACGCGGCAAGGAGCGTGGGCACCTCCGCCAGTTCCTCACGGTGCCGATCGGGGCCGAGACCTGCGGCCCGCTGATCAGCGAGGACCAGCGCAGCGTCTTCGTCGCGGTGCAGCATCCGGGCGAGGTGGACGGCTCGACCCCGGACGACCCCGGCAGCCGGTGGCCCGACGGCGGCCAGCCCCTGCCGTCGGTCGCCGTCGTGTGGCACAGCCAGGGCAAGAGGATCGGGAGTTGACCTCAAGTTAAGTCGAGGTCTTAGTGTCCATGCCATGAGCATGGAGATGACCGCGTGGCACCAGTTGTATTCGATGAACGACCAGCGGGAGCGTCGTCCTGTCTCCAGGGCGACGCTCCGCCGTATCTGGGGCTTCGCCCGGCCGCACCGCCGGAAGGTGGCGCTGTTCCTGCTGCTGAGCGTGGTGATGGCAGCGTTGGCGGTCGCCCCTCCGGTGCTGGCGGGGCGGGTGCTGGACGCGATCGGCCGCGGTGAGGCGGTCGGCGTGGTGGTCGGGCTCGCCGTCCTGATCGCCGGCCTGGCGATTCTCGAAGCGGGACTCGGGCTGCTGACCCGCTGGCTGTCGGCCGGTCTCGGCGAGGGGCTGATCGTCGACCTGCGCACGGCGGTCTTCGACCACGTGCAGCGGATGCCGATCGCGTTCTTCACCAGGACCCGCACCGGCGCCCTGGTCAGCCGGCTGAACAACGACGTGATCGGCGCCCAGCGGGCCTTCACCGACACACTGTCCAGCGTGGTCGGCAACGTCGTGACCCTCCTCCTGGCGGTCACCGTGATGCTCGGCATCTCCTGGCAGATCACGCTGCTCGCGCTGGTGCTGCTGCCCGTGTTCGTCATGCCCGCCCGCCGGATGGGCGTCCGGATCGCCCGGCTGCGCCGCGAGGCCGCCGACCACAACGCGGCCATGGGCACCCAGATGACCGAGCGGTTCTCCGCCCCCGGAGCGACCCTGGTCAAGCTGTTCGGCCGGCCCGCCTACGAGTCGTCCGAGTTCGCCCGCCGGGCCGGCCGGGTGCGCGACATCGGCGTGCGCACGGCCATGACGCAGTCGGTCTTCGTCACCGCGCTGACGCTGGTCTCCGCGCTCGCCCTGGCGCTCGTCTACGGGCTCGGCGGCTTCTACGCGCTGCGCCAGCAGCTCGAACCGGGCTCGGTGGTGGCGCTGGCGCTGCTGCTGACCCGCCTCTACTCGCCGCTGACCGCCCTCGCCAGCGCCCGGGTGGACGTGATGAGCGCGCTGGTCAGCTTCGAGCGGGTCTTCGAGGTGCTGGACCTCAAGCCGCTCATCCAGGACCGGCCCGGCGCGGTCGAGGTGCCCGGCGGGCCCGTCTCCGTCGAGTTCGACGACGTGCGCTTCGCCTACCCGTCGGCCGACAAGGTCTCGCTCGCCTCACTGGAGGAGGTGGCCGTGCTCGACAGCCGCGGCGGGGCCGAGGTGCTGCACGGCGTCTCGTTCCGGGCCGAGCCGGGGCAGATGGTCGCCCTGGTGGGCTCCTCCGGCGCGGGCAAGTCCACGATCGCGCAGCTCCTGCCCCGCCTGTACGACGTCGACTCGGGCGCTGTACGGCTCGGCGGGGTGGACGTGCGCGACCTGACCGCCGACTCGATCCGCGCGACACTCGGCATGGTCACCCAGGACGGGCACCTCTTCCACGACTCGATCCGGGCCAACCTGCTGTTCGCCCGGCCCGAGGCGAGCGAGGACGACCTCTGGGACGCGCTGCGCAGGGCCAGGCTCGGCACGCTGATCGAGTCGCTGCCCGACGGGCTCGACACCGTGGTGGGCGAGCGCGGCTACCGGCTGTCCGGCGGCGAGCGGCAGCGGCTCACGATCGCCCGGCTGCTGCTGGCCCGGCCCCAGGTGGTCATCCTGGACGAGGCCACGGCCGCGCTCGACTCCACCTCCGAGGCGGCCGTGCAGGCGGCGCTGGCCGAGGCGCTGGAAGGGCGCACCGCCGTGGTGATCGCGCACCGGCTGTCCACCGTACGGGCCGCCGACGTCATCCTGGTGATCGAGGACGGCCGGGTGGCCGAACGCGGCACGCACACCGAGTTGCTCGCCGCCGGCGGCCGCTACGAGGAGCTCTACCGCACGCAGTTCGCCGAGCCCACGGTGGTGGGCGCCGCCTGAGGAGGCTCCACGGGCGTATGGCGGACGGGCAGCGTGTTGAGGCTCATGGACAGGGCGCAGCCGCCGCTCGCCGGCCCGGCGCCCAAGGTGTCAGCCGATGGACAGCTTGAAGGAGTTTTCCACCAGCTCGATGCGGAGACTTCCGGCCTTCGTGAGCTGCTTGAGCACCTGCTCGTCGAGGATCGCGTGCATGGCCAGCCCATCGGACAGCGCCACCAGCTCCATCGCCAGCCGGGCCGGTTCCAGCTCCGAGGGGAGTTGTCCCGCCCGCTGGGCCTCGACGATCACCCGTTCCACCACCCGCCGCCAGTTGTGCAGGTAGTCCGCCACCTCTTCTCTGGCTTCGGGGTCGCCCGCCGACTGCGCGTAGAAGACGAGGAAGATCCGGGTCATCGCGATCCGCCGGTCGTCGAGGGGCAGCACGCTCTCGACGAGCTGTCGCAACCGCTGCATGGGATCCGTCGACAGGTCGCCGCGCAGCTGCTTGAACATCCGCCCCTGGATCTCGGCGGCCCGCCGTAGAGCGCCGACCAGGAGATCGTTGTGTGAGCGGAAGTAGTGGTTGAGCACACCGGTCGACCATCCGGCGGTCTCCGCCACGGTGCGCAGCGTCACCGCTTTGATCCCGTGGCGGGCGATCAGGTCGAGCGCGACGTCGGCCAGTTCGGCCCTGCGCTGGTCGTGATCGACGATCTTCGGCATCCATTCCTCCCCGTGGACAATGATCAGCTTAGTTCTTTTTTAACACGATCGAAACATCAAGTCCCCGGTTGGCGTGAACACCCATTGGCTAGCTATTTCGGCTGATCTATTGACAGCTTGGCCTAGCGTACGTCTAGCATCTTATATCAATCGTCCGACATAAAGAACGAGGTCTGCGGTGACGTCTGAACGCGGAGGCTGCCTGGTCCGTGTTCCGCTGAGGTGGCGGGATCTGGACCATCAGGGCCACGTGTATCACGGGACCCTGCTCACGCTGCTGGACGAAGCCCGCACGGCCTGGCTCAGAGATGTGGTCCGCATCCAATCACCGGACGCCTACGTGGTCGCCCGCATTGAGATCGACTACCTGGCCGAAATTCGGATGGACATCGGCGCCATCGACGTCGGCTTCGAGGTGAGCCGGCTCGGTGGGCGCAGCATCAGGACCGACGAGATCGTCCGCACCCCCGACGGCGGCGATCTCGCGCGGGCCGCGGTCGTCATCGTCATGTGGGACCGGGAGGCGCACCGCTCCCGGGAGCTCACTCCGGAGGAGCGGCGGCGGCTCGCGCCGCGGAGAGGTACGGTCTCCGATGCCTGAGGCAGTCATCGTCGCCATGGCGCGCACCCCGATCGGCCGGGCCGTGAAGGGGTCGCTGGCCCGCGAGCGGCCCGACGACATGGCTGCGCAGGTCATCTCCCAGGCCCTGGCGAAGATCCCCGAGCTGGATCCGCGCGGCATCGACGACATCCTGCTCGGCTGCGGCTCGCCGGGCGGCGAGCAGGGCTTCAACATGGCCCGCGTGGTCGCGGTCCTGCTCGGGCTCGACGGAGTGCCGGGCTGCACGGTCACCCGCTACTGCGCCTCCAGCCTGCAGACCACCCGGATGGCGGCGCACGCCATCCGGGCCGGGGAGGGCGAGGTGTTTGTCTCGGCCGGCGTCGAGTCCTGCAGCTCGTACGCCAAGGGCGAGGCCGACTCCATCGCCGGCACCATGAACCCGCTGTTCGACCCGGCCCGCGAGCGCACCGCCCGTGCCGTGCCGTGGAGCGATCCACGCCTGTCCGGCGAGCTGCCCGATGTCTACATCGAGATGGGCCGAACCGCCGAGAACGTGGCCGTGCTCCACGGCATCACCCGGGCGGAGATGGACGAGTACGCCCTGCTGTCCCAGCAGCGCACTGCGGCGTCGGCGGACTTCTGGAGCTCCGACATCACCCCCTACACCCGCGCCGACGGCGCCGTGATCGGGGCCGATGACAGCCCGCGTCCGGGGACCACGGCGGAGGGCCTGGCCGCGCTGCGGCCCGTCTTCCGCGAGGACGGACGCACCACTGCCGGCAACTGCTGCCCGCTCAGCGACGGCGCGTCCGCACTCGTGATCACGAGCGAGGCCAGGGCGCGGGAGCTGGGACTGCGCCCGCTGGCCCGGATCGTGGCCACCGCCGTCTCCGGGATCTCGCCGGAGATCATGGGACTCGGTCCCGTCGAGGCCACCCGCAAGGTGCTGCGGCTGGCCGGGCTCACGGTCGGCGACGTGGACCTGTTCGAGATCAACGAGGCGTTCGCCGCCCAGCTGATCCCGTGCGGCCGAGAGCTTGGCATCCCCGCCGAAAAGCTCAACGTCCACGGCGGGGCGATCGCCGTCGGCCACCCGTTCGGCTCCACCGGAGCCCGCATCACCTCCACCCTCGTCAACGCCCTCTCCTTCCACGACAAGGAGATCGGCCTCGAAACCATGTGCGTCGGCGGCGGCCAAGGCATGGCCATGGTCGTCGAGAGGCTCGCCTGACCTCCACCAACGCCCCCCAGATAAGGAGCAGGAGCATGAGACTCTGCAACAAGCGGCCCGGGGTCCTCGCAGCGATCGCCGCGGCCACCTCCCTCGTGCTCGCCGGCTGCGCCGGCGGCGCGGACACCGCCGGCACGGTGGAGGAGATCCGGATCCTGGTGGCCGCGCCGCTGACCGGCGACTCCGCCGAGACCGGCAAGGACCTCGTGGACGGTGCCAAGCTGGCCGCCGACTACCTCAACGAGCAGGGCGGGGTGCGCTCCGGGCCGCTGAAGGGCAGGAAATTCGCCGTCGAGTCGGCCGACGACCAGCTCAAGACCGAGGCGGCGACTACGATCGCGGCCAGGTTCGCCTCCGACGACAACCTCTTCGCGCTGACCGGGTTCCTCACCAGCGGGCAGGCGCAGGCCGCTGGTGTCGTGCTGCAGAAGTACAAGCTGCCCGCCGTCGTCTCGTTCGCCTCCGCCGACTTCTTGACGACCGAGGCCGACAACCTCGTGGTGGTGTCGGCCAGTGTGGCCAACTTCGCCCGCGTGGCCGGGACCTTCGCGGCCACCGAGCTGGGCGCCAAGTCCGCGGGCACTATCGCCGGCGACTACTCCTTTCTCGACTCCTACTACAAGGGCCTGCAGGAGTCGCTGACCAAGGGCGGCGCGCAGATCGCCAGCAAGCAGTCCTACCCCGATGGCACCGCCGACTTCTCCACGATGGTCACGAGCCTCGCCAAGGCGGACCCGGACGTGGTGATGAGCGGCGCCTTCCAGGCCGACGCCGGCAAGATCGCCGCTCAGGTGCGCCGGGCCGGCGTGGACAAGCCCTTCGTGGACTTCCTCGGCGAGGGCTGGGGCAAGACGTTCGCCGACTCCGTGGGATCCGTCCTGACGCAGGGCGACTACTACCAGATGGATCCGGCGAACGTGTTCCCGGAGCCCGGGTCGCTGCTGGAGACCATGGACAAGCGTTTCCTGGCCGCGTACGGCAAGAACATCCCCACCGCCGCCATGCACAGCTTCGACAGCGTGCTGACCGTGGGGGCGGCGATCGAGGCAGGCGCGACGTCCAAGACAGACCTGCTCCAGTACGTCACCAAGGCCACGGGCCAGGGCCTGCTGGGTCAGATCGCCTTCACCACCGAGCTGACGCCGAAGCAGAGGTTCGGCACCATGTCCAAGCTCACCGGTCCCGGGCCGCGTGACAGGGAACTGGCGGCCTCGTACGTGATGAACGCCGACGGAACGGTGACCCCGGCGAAATGACCTCGCTCACCGCCATCAGGACCCTGCCGCGCAGGGCGTCCGGGGCCGTCGGGGTGGCGGTGCCGCTGGCCATCGCGGCCGGTTTCCTGATCCCCCTCGTCGTCACCTCGCCGTTCCAGCTGCAGATCTACACGCTGGCTGTGCTGAACGCGGCGGCGGTCGCCCCGCTGGTGCTCTCCCTCGGCTACACCGGCCTGCTCAACCTGTCTCACGGCACGTTCTACGGTCTCGGGGCGTACACGACGGCGATCCTCGTGACCGACCACGGCTGGCCGTTCGAGGCGGCCGCACTGGCGGCGGCCGTCGTCGCCGGGCTCGGCGGCGGGCTGCTCTCGCTGGCCAGCGCCCGAGTGCGGGGTGACTATTTCGTGCTCGTCTCGCTGGGACTGACCATCGCGATGGCGCAGCTCCTGGCGAACTTGCCCGACCTCACCCGCGGCCGCGAGGGCTTCTTCGGCATCCCGCAGCTCGACCTGTTCGGGCTGTCCTTCAGCGAGCCGGTGACCGGGTTCTACCTGTGCCTGGCGCTGCTGGCGGTGCTCTACCTGTTCCTGCACCGGGTGATCTCGGGCTTCCTCGGCCGGACCATGCTGGTCGTGCGCTACGACGACGTGGCCGCGCGCAGCATGGGCATCAGGCCGCTGGCCGTGCGGGCGACCGCGATGGTGGTGGGCTCGGCGCTGGTCGGGGTGGCGGGCTCGTTCCTGGTGGCGACCGTGCAGTTCATCAGCCCCGCCGACTTCGGCTTCGACGCCTCGTTCATGCTCAGCCTGTACGTGATCATCGGCGGCATGGCCAGCCTGCCCGGTGCGGTGGCCGTCGCGGTCGTGTTCACGCTTCTCAACGAGCAGTTCCGGGGGATCAGCGACTACAGCGTGGGCCTGGTCGGGCTCGCGGTGCTGGTGGCGGTCTTCATCCGCGGCAAGGTGCTGCGCGACCTGTTCCACTCCTGGCGGGCGCACCAGGAAGGGAGGGCGACCGATGCTTGAGGTTGACTCCATCGCGATGACCTTCGGCGGTGTGACGGCGCTCGACGGCGTGTCCTTCTCGGTAGGGGAGGGCGAGGTGGTTGGCGTCATCGGGCCGAACGGCTCCGGCAAGTCCACGCTCATCAACGTGATGTCCGGCTTCTACCGGCCGACCGGTGGCGAGGTCCGGCTCGGCGGGACGGTGATCTCCGGCCGGTCGCCCGAGGCGATCAGGCGGGCGGGGATGGCGCGCACGTTCCAGAACCTGCGCCTGGTCGAGGAGATGACCGTCCTGGACAACACGCTGGCCGGGATGTACCTCGTCGCGACCGGCGGGCGGTGGCTCACGCCGTCCTGGATGGCGGAGGTGGCCGGGGCGGTCGGCGCGCGGCGGCGGGCGCGGGAGATGCGCGCGAGCGCGCAGGACGCGCTCGGCAAAGTGGGGCTGGGGGACAAGCTCGCCTTCACCGTCGGCGCGCTGTCATACGCCGACCAGAAGCGGCTCGAACTTGCCCGGGCCATCGCGCTGCGGCCCCGGGTGCTGGTCCTGGACGAGCCGACGGCCGGAATGTCCGTCGAGGACGCCGACACGCTCGTGCGCATGGTCGCGAGTCTGGTGGAGACGGGCGCGCAGGCACTGAGCCTGTTCCTGGTTGAGCACCGGCTCGAACTTGTCCTGGAGGTCTCCGACCGGGTCGTCGTCATGGACGGCGGCCGGCTGGTGGCCGATGGCGAGCCCGCCTCGGTCGCAGCAGACCCCCGCGTCCGCAGCATCTACGTCGGAGGTGAATGACGTGCTCGACGTACGCGAGGTACGGGCCGGCTACGGCGTCACACAGGTGCTGCACGCCGTCAGCCTGACTGTGCGGCCGGGCGAGGTGCTGGCCGTGTGCGGCCCGAACGGCGCGGGCAAGTCCACGCTGCTGCGGGTGCTGGCCCGGCAGGTGCGCGCCACCTCCGGCACGATCGCCTATGGCGGCGCGTCACTGCTGAAGGACTCGCCCTCCGCCGTCGTCGCCCGCGGCATCGCGCTCTGCCCGGAGAACCGGCGCGTCTTCCCCCGCATGACGACCGAGCAGAACCTCCGGCTCGGCGCCTACACCCGCCGCGACCGCTCGAAGATCACCGAAGACGTGGAGCGATACCTGGCCGCCTGGCCGGTCATCGAACGGCGCAGGAACTCCCCGGCCGGCCTGCTCAGCGGAGGCGAGCAGCAGATCCTGGCCATCGGCCGGGCGATGATGTCGAACCCGTCGCTGCTCCTGCTGGACGAGCCGTCGCTCGGGCTCGCCCCGATCCTCATCGACCAGGTGTACGAGGGGCTCAAGCGGCTCGTCGCCGAGCACGAGATGAGCGTGCTGCTGGTGGAGCAGAACGTCACCAAGGCGCTGGAGCTGTGCGACCGCATCGCGGTGCTGACGGCGGGACGGATCGTGTTCGAGGCCGACGCGGCCGGGGTCGAGCCCGACGAGGTCGGCTCTCACTACTGGGAGACCGTCGCATGACCTACTTCCTGCAGCAGCTCGTCAACGGGCTCAGCATCGGCGCGCAATACTCGCTGTGGTGCGTCGGCTACGGCCTGGTCTACCAGGTCCTCGGCCTGATGCACTTCGCGCACGGCGACACGCTGATCTTCGCGGCGTTCTTCGCGGCCGGCCTGCTGGCCATGGGCGTGCCGTTCTGGCTGGTGGTCATCGTGGCCATGGCGCTGGCCGCGGTCCTGGCGATCGGCGTCGAGCGGGGGGTCTACCGGCCGCTGATGTCGCGCAAGCAGCTGTTCATGGCGTTCATCGCGGCCATGGCGGCCGGCTTCATCCTGCGCAACCTGGTCCAGCTCATCTGGGGCGTGCAGCCTAGGACTTTTCCGGAAGGGCTGCTGCCCAGCGGCTCGATCGACCTCGGCGACGTGCGCATCGGCCATCTGGCGATCATGAACTTTGTCGTCGCCGTCGCGATCGTCGTCGGCTTCCAGCTCTTCCTGTCGCGCAGCAGGCACGGGCAGGCCATCGTCGCCGTGTCGCAGGACCGCTCGACGGCCGAGCTGATGGGCATCAAGGTCAACCAGATCGTCGCCCTGGTCTACGGACTCAGCGGCGCGATCGGCATGGTCGGAGTGTTCATGTACATCACGAATTTCCGGACGATCACGATCGGGCTCGGGTTCGTGATCACGCTGAAGGCGTTCATCGCGGCCATCATCGGCGGCATCGGCAAGATCAGGGGCGCGATCCTCGGCGGCATGGTGCTGGGCGTTCTGGAGGCCATGGTCTCGGCCTACCTGTCCACCACCCTGCTGGAGGCCATCGTGGTGCTCTGCCTGGTCGCCTTCCTCATCGTCAGGCCCAACGGCATCGTCGGCATCAGGGAGAGTGTCAAGCTGTGACCCGGTATTTCGGGGACCTCGCGGTCGGGGAGACGCACATCTCCGCGGGCCGTACCGTGACGGAGGCCGACATCGTCGCCTTCGCCGGCCTTTCCGGAGACTTCAACCCGCTGCACACCGACGCGCAGTGGGTCGCCGAGCACACCGCGTACGCCGGGCGCATCGCCCACGGGCTGCTCGTGCTCGCCGTCTCCAGCGGGCTGCGCACCCCCGGCATCGACGAGCTGCACGTGCTCGGCTACCTCAATGTCGAGCGCGCCATGGTCGCGCCCACCTACCCCGGCGACACGATCCGCGCCACACAGACGGTCACCGACCTCAGGCCCAGCCGGTCACGCCCCGGCTCGGGCGTGGTGACCATCGGCGTCGAGGTGGCCCGGCATGACGGGACAGTCGTGCAGCGCGGCGCCGACGTGCTGCTCGTGGGAGGAGCAGGCGATGGCGAGTGACCACGAGGGCCGCAGGTATCTGGTGACCGGTGGCGCGTCCGGGATCGGCAGAGCCACGGCCTTGGTGCTGGCCGCCCGCGGCGCCCGCGTGGCGGTGGCCGACCTCGACGACGCCGGAGCGCGCCGCACGGCCGCCGAGCTCGGCCCCGACGCCGTTGCGGTGCCGCTCGACGTGGCGCGGCGTGAATCCTGGGAGGCCGCCTCGGCCCGGGTCGAGCAGGCCCTCGGCGGGATCGACGGGCTGGTCAACAACGCCGGCATCACCCGCGACCGCACCATGGCCCGCATGACCGACGCCGAATGGCAGCAGGTCATCGACGTACACCTGCGCGGCTCCTGGCTGGGCTGCCAGAGCATGGGCCCGCTGCTGGCCGGCTCCGGGTCCGGCGCGATCGTCAACATCTCCTCCTCCGGCAGGCACGGCTCCTTCGGGCAGACGAACTACGCCGCCGCCAAGGCCGGGGTCGTCGGGCTGACCAAGACCGTCGCCCTGGAGCTGGCCCGCTCGGGGGTCCGGTGCAACGCGGTCGCCCCCGGGGCCGTGGACACGCCGATGATCCAGGACGTGCCCGAGCGGGTGCGCGCCCACTGGGCCGAGACCATCACGCTCGGCCGGCTGGGCAGGCCCGAGGAGATCGCCGAGGCGGTGGCGTTCCTGCTGTCGCCCGCGGCCTCGTACATCACCGCGCAGATCATCGACGTGAATGGGGGTGAACTTCACCTGTGAGAGGTCAGTTGCTCGACGGGGTCGAGCTGGGACGCCTGGGACCGGTCACCGACCTGCTCCGGGCCGAGGCCGACCGGCCGGACGGCGTGCTGCTGCGCTGGCCGGACGGCGAGTGGACGGTCGGCGCGTTCGCCGCCGCGAGCCGCCGCTGCGCGGCCGAGCTGCGCCGGCGTGGGGTCCAGGCGGGAGACCGGGTGGCCGTCGTCAGCGGGAACTCCGCGTGGCGGCTGGCGTGGCAGTACGGCATCTGGTGGATCGGCGCGGTCGAGGTCTCGGTCAACGCCGAGCTGAAGGGGCCGATGATGCGGTTCGTGCTCGGCGACTGCGAGCCCGTGCTGCTGCTCGTGGAGCGCGACCTGCTCGCGGGCGTCGGCGACGACCCGCCCGCGCCCGTCCGGATTCTGGACGACGGCGACCCCGAGGAGATCGACGCGGCGACGTCGGCCGAGCTGGACGCCGCCAACGCCGCCGCGCGTGCCTCCGACCTGGGGACGATCCTCTACACGTCCGGCACCACGGGGCCGTCCAAGGGCGTCATGCTGCCGCGGGCATACTTCTCCAACCTGGGCGCGGTGGTCGCCCGGGTGCTCGGCCTGACCCAGGGCGACACCGGCTACTTCGTGCTGCCGTTCTTCCACGTGGACTTCCACCTGGTGTTCCCGGCCGCGATCCAGTCCGGCTCGGCCATCGCCTTCGACCGCCGCTTCAGCGCCCAACGGTTCTGGCCGCAGGTGAACGGATTCGGGTGCACGTGGGCGTTCGTGATCGGGGCCGTGCTGTCGGTCGTCATGACGCTCGGCCCCGAGGCCGCGCGCGGCACGCCGCTGCGCCGCCTCCTCGGCGCACCCATCCCGCCCGACGCCTACCCGTTCTTCGAGGACGGCCTGGGCATCGCGATTCAGAGCATGTTCGGCCAGACCGAGGCCGATGGCCCCACCTTCGAGACCCCCGACCGGCGACGCCGGGGGAGCGCGGGCTGGCCGTGTGCCGGATTCGACGTCGAGATCCACGACGAGCAGGGCCGGGCGCTGCCACCGGGCCGAGCCGGCGAGATCGTCTACCGGCCGCAGCAGGCCGACATGATCACGCTCGGCTACTGGCGGCGTGACGACGCCACCGTTGAGGCCTGGCGCGGGCTTTGGTTCCACTCCGGCGACCTCGGGCGCATGGACGAGGACGGCTTCCTCTACTTCGTCGGCCGCCTCACCGACAGCATGCGGCGGCGCGGCGAGAACGTCTCGGCGTACGAACTGGAAACGGTTCTGCGGACGGCTCCCGGGGTGGGGGAGTGCGCCGCCATCGGCGTGCGCGACGAGATCGGCGGCGAGGACGACATCAAGGTCTTCGTCGTGCCATCGCAGGCGTTCGACGTGGCCGCGTTCTTCCAATTCTGCGAGGACAACCTGCCCCGGTATGCGCTGCCCCGCTACGTCGAGCTGGCCACCACCGACACCTTCGTCCGCAGCGTCGGCACCGGCGTGATCCAAAAGCGCCTGCTCTCCAAGGCCACCTCGGGGCCAGGCGTGCACGACAGAAAGGAGATGACCGCGTGAGCTTCACCTGGAAGGAGGCGCTGACCGAGATCGAGCGGCGGCGCGCGGCCGCCCGCGAGCTCGGCGGGCAGCGCCGCGTCGACCGCGCCCACGAACAGGGCCGCTACACGATCAGGGAGCGCATCGACCGGGCCGCCACCCAGTTCTATGAGGTCGGCGAGTTCACCGCCTACGACGACGTCGACGCCACCGGCACGCTGCGCGGGCGGCTGCCCGCCAGCTACGTGTGCGGGCTTGGCGAGTTCGCCGGCCGCCCGGTCGCCATCGGCGGCGAGGACTTCACCGTGCGCGGCGGCGCCCCGCAGACCTACCTCGACCGCATGAAGGGTGGGCTCGGCGGGTTCGTCGAGGACCTGGCCCACGAGTACCGCATCCCGTTGGTGATGTTCATGGAGGGCATCGGCGGCGACGTGGCCGCACAGGCGGAGAAGGGACACTCCTACCTGGTCAGCTCGCTGAGCTGGGAACGCTCCTACGAGCTGCTGTCGGAGGTGCCGGTGCTCGCCATGGTGAGCGGCGCCGCGGCCGGCGGCACGGCAGGCCGCACGGTGCTCAGCCACTTCTCCGTCATGACCAAGGACTCGGTCATGTTCGCCGGCGGGCCGCCGCTGGTGAAGCGGGCCATGGGGCTCGACGTCGACAAGTACGAGCTGGGCGGCGCGAAGATCCACACCGGGATCTCCGGCGCCATCGACAACCTGGCCGAGGACGAGGACGACGCGATCCGCCAGATGCGCACCGTGCTCGGCTACCTGCCGCAGAACGTGTGGGAGCTGCCCCCGCGCGGCGACCGCTCCGACCCGGTGGACCGGAGGGTCGAGGAGCTCCTCGACCTCATCCCGGAGAACCGCCGCCGTCCCTACCGCGCGTCCAAGATGGTCGAGGCGATCGTGGACCGCGGCTCGTTCTTCGAGATCGGCCCCAAGTGGGGGCGCAGCGTCTGCACCGGCTTCGCCCGCATGGACGGCATCCCGGTGGGCGTGGTCGCCAGCAACCCGAGCCACCTCGGCGGCGCGCTCGACGCGGCCGCCGCCGAGAAGCAGGTCCGATTCGTGGACATGTGCAGCACCTTCCACCTGCCGATCGTCTACTTCGTGGACGTGCCGGGCTTCATGGTGGGGCCGAACGCCGAGCGCGGCAACGTCGTGCGCTGGGGCATGCGGGCCATCCAGTCCCTCATCCAGGCCGAGGTCCCAGTCGTCACCGTGCAGGTGCGCAAGGCGTATGGGATGGCGGTCTCGGCCACCTCGCGGCCCGACGGGCTCAGCCTGCGCATCGCCTGGCCGACCGCCGAGTGGGGCGACCTGCCCGTGGAGGGCGGCGTGGAGGCCGGGTTCAAACGGGAGATCGAGGCCGCTGAGGACCCGGAGGAGTACCGGAGGCTGGCCGAGGAGCGGATGCTGGCGCTGGCCGACCCGTGGAAGACGGTCGAGGCGTTCGGCGTGGAGAACATGATCGATCCGCGAGACACCAGGGAGATCGTCTGCGCGTTCCTCAACGCCTCCCTCACCAGGCTGAGGACGACCCTGGGTCCGCAACGACGGCAATGGAGCGTGCGCCCATGACCATCATCGAATCCGACATCTCGGCAGTCGTGTGGAAGGTGCTCGTCCGGGTGGGCGACACCGTGGAGGCAGGGGATCCGGTCGTCGTGCTGGAGTCCATGAAGATGGAGATCCCCGTGGAGAGCGAGGAGCCCGGCACTGTCACGGTCGTCCACGTCAGCGAGGGCGAGGTCGTGGACGAGGGCGCCTCGCTGGTCACGCTGGGGTGAGGGCGATGTTCACCCGCGTGCTCGTCGCCAACCGGGGGGAGATCGCGGTGCGCGTCACCCGCACCCTGCACCGCATGGGCGTCGAGGCCGTCGCCGTCCACTCCGAACCCGAACGGGACGCCGTCCACGTCCGCACCGCCGACGCCGCCGTGTGCCTTGGCCCCGGCCCGGTCGGTGACAGCTACCTGCGCGCCGACCGGATCATCGAGGCCGCGAAGGAGACCGGCGCCCAGGCCGTCCACCCGGGCTACGGGTTGCTGTCGGAGAACCCGGACTTCGCCGAGGCCTGCGCGCGGGCGGGCCTGGTGTTCATCGGCCCCTCCGCAGAGGCGATGCGTGCCATGGGCTCCAAGATTGAGGCCAGGAACCGCATGATGACGGCCGGTGTCCCGGTTGTCCCCGGCTCCCTGGAACCGGTCCGCGACCTCGGCCACGCCTTCGCCACGGCCGGCGAGATCGGCTATCCGGTCGCGGTCAAGGCGTCCGGCGCCGGCGGCGGCAAGGGCTTCCGGGTGGCCGCCACACCGGACGACCTGAAGGCCGCGATAGCCGGAGCCTCCGGCGAGGGCGCACGGTTCTTCGGCGACCCCACCGTCTACCTGGAGCGCTACCTGGACGACCCGCGCCACGTCGAGGTGCAGATCCTCGGTGACGTCCACGGGAACGTGGTGCACTTGTCCGAGCGGGACTGTTCGATCCAGCGCCGTCACCAGAAGCTCGTCGAGGAGTCGCCCGCCGTGCATGTCTCGGCGCGCATCCGCGCCAGGATCGGTGAGATCGCCGTGGCAGCGGCCCGCGCCGTCGGCTACCACTCGGCGGGCACCGTGGAGGGCCTGCTCGACGGCGAGGACTTCTACTTCCTGGAGATGAACACCCGCATCCAGGTCGAACACCCCGTCACCGAGCTGGTCACCGGCATCGACCTGGTCGAGCAGCAGGTCAGGATCGCCGCGGGTGAGCCGCTGTCCTTCACCCAGGACGACGTGCGCCTCGACGGGCACGCCATCGAGTGCCGGATCAATGCCGAGAACGCGGCCAAACGGTTCCTGCCCGCGCCCGGCACGATCACCGCGTACCAGGAGCCCGAGGGCGAGCACGTCCGCGTGGACTCCGGCGTGGAGAAGGGCACGGCTCTCCTGCCGTTCTACGACCCGATGATCGCCAAGCTGATCGTCTGGGGGCCGGACCGGGCCGCGGCCACCGCCCGCATGCGGCAGGCACTGGACGACTTCCGGATCGACGGGATCGCCACGCTCCTGCCGTTCCACCGTGCACTGCTCGCCACTGGCCAGTGGGAGCGCGGCGAGACCTGCAAAGATCTCATCGAGGATCGGCACTGGCTGAACGATGTCTGACTTCGACCACACCTCGATCGCGGTGCGCGACGCGCCGCGGCATCTGGCCTGGCTGCGCCGCCACCTCGGCGCGACGCCGCTGCTCGGCCAGGTGCTGCCCGGTTTCCGGTACGTGCTCAGCCACCTCGGTGACGCCCGCGCGGGAGCCAGGCTGGAGCTGATGGACGCCGCCGGGCCGCCGGGCCCGCGCCACGGTCCTGGCTTCCTGCGCCACTTCCTCGACCGCCACGGCGAGGGCCCGCACCACCTCACCTTCACCGTGCCCGACGTCGGGCACGCCATCGAACGCGTCGAGCGGCTGGGCCTCACCGTCGTCAACACCGACCTCGCCCATCCTCCCTGGCGGGAGACCTTCATTCGGCCGGACGAGGTGCACGGCGTCGTCATCCAGCTCGCCGACACCTCGGTCGGCTACCCGCCCACGGCCGAGCTGCTCGCCACCCGCGACCGTGACCCCACCCGGCTGCCCGGCAACCGCGAGGGCCGCGACCCGCACTGGTGGACCGCCGCCTGGCAGGTTCCGCCTGGCCCTGTCGCGTACCTGCGCTCGACCACGCTCCGCTCGACTGACCCCGCCCTGTCCCACCGCCTGTTCGCCGAGGTCCTCGGCGGCGAGGTCCTTGGCGGCGAGGGCGGCGAACCCGTGTACCGCTGGCCGGGCGGCGTCCTCGTCGTCCGGCCGGCCCGCACTCCGGGCGTCGACCGCCTGACCCTCGCCGGAGGGCCCGGCGACTTCCACATCGGCACTGCCAGGTTCACCCAGGAGGAGACATGAGCGTGCGCGTCGAGACCCGCGACGACGCCGTCCTGCTGATCGCGATCGACCGCCCCGAAGCCCGCAACGCCATCGACGACAAGATGGCCGCGCTGCTGGCGCAGGCCATGGACCGGCTCGATATGGACGACCGCCTGCGGGCGGGCGTGCTGACCGGCGCCGGGCCGGGGTTCAGCGCCGGGCTCGACCTGAAGGCGTTCCTGTCCGGCCAGACCGGCGAACACCCCGAGCGCGGCTTCGCCGGGCTGGTCAGGCGGCCGCCGCGCAAACCGCTCGTCGCCGCCATCGAGGGCTTCGCCCTGGCCGGCGGCCTGGAGATCGCGCTCGCCTGCGACCTCATCGTGGCCGCCGAGGACGCCAGGATCGGTATCCCGGAGGTGCGGCGCGGCCTCGTCGCCGACGGCGGCGCGCTGCTACGCCTGCCCGAGCGCCTACCCCGCAACGTCGCGATGCAGCTCGCCCTGACCGGTGCCGAGCTGCCGGTACGCAGGCTCTACGACCTCGGCTTGGTCAACGTCGTGGCCGAGCCGGGCCAGGCCCTGCCCGCCGCCCTCGCCCTGGCCGCCACAATCGCCGCCAACAGCCCACTCGGGGTGACGGCCAGCAAGGACGTCCTCGTCCAGTCCGCCGCCTGGCCCGACGAGGAGAAGTGGGAGCGCCAGGCCCGCCTGGTCGAGCACGTGTGGTCGTCCGAGGACGCCCGCGAGGGGGCCCGCGCCTTCGCGGAACGCCGCCCGCCGGCCTTCACCGGCAGGTGACTCGACGCGTCGGCCAGCCGCCCCGGACACGGCGACGGCTGGGCGCGGTATGACCAGCCCATCTCGACGTGAGGAAACGTGGCTAATCGCGGCGCGTGCGGGCCAGGGCGGCCAGGACGGCGCCGGTGAGGGCGACCCCGAACAACACCCCGTACGTCCGCCGGAAGCCGTCCATCAGCTGGCCGACCGCCACGGGTGACAGCTCCGACAGCGTGGCCGCGTAGACCTGCGCTCCCAGTTCGGGCCCCACCGAGCCAGCCAGCACACTGAGCGAGAGACCGACGCTGAGCACGACGCCCACGTTCATGATCATCAACCGGAACCCGTTGACCACGCCCAGGCTGCCGGCCGGCAGCGCGCCCATGACCTGCGTGGTGTTGCCCGTGAGGAACGTGCCGCTGCCGCAGCCCGCCACGAAGAGCCCGATCCCGATGATCCAGTACGGGGTGCCGGGGTCGACCGTCAGCATCAGCGTCCCGAGCCCGGTGGCGCTCATCAGCGAGCCCCCGATCGCCAGCGCGTACGGCGAGATCCGGCGGCCGATCGAACCCGCGACGGGCGAGGCCAGGGCCATGCCGATCGGCACCGGCAGCACGCTCAGCCCGGCCGTGAAGGCGTCCACGCCGCGCGCCGCCTGGAAGTACAGGGCCACCACCAGGATCAGCGAGGCCCGGGCGATCGCGTTGCAGAACGACGCCAGGTTGGCGCAGGCCAGCATCCGCCCGCCGAACAACCGCGGGTCGAGCACCGGATGCGAGGCCCGGCGCTCCACCAGGACGATGAGCGGGGCCAGCACCGCGAACACCGCCGCGCCGACCGGCACGACCGGGCTGGACAGGCCACGCGAGCCCGCCTCCGACAGCGCCAGCAGCACCGCCGACAGCGCGGCGAAGACCAGCGCGTTGCCCAGCGCGTCGACCGGCCGCCTCGGCCCTGGGGGCACCTTGCGCAGGATGATCGCGCCCCAGGTGATCGCGATCAGCCCGGCCGGCACGTTCATCCAGAAGATCCACTGCCAGCCCGCGGTCTCCGCGATCAGGCCGCCGAGCGTGGGCCCGGCGAGCTGCGCCACGGACAGGGTGCCGATGTAGACGCCCATGCCCTGGCTGAGCCGCTCGGGCGGGAACGCGTCGGTGATGATGACCGTGCCGTTGGCCAGGATCATCGCCGCCCCGACCGCCTGGAACACCCGCATCGCGACGAGGAACCACACGCTCGGCGACAGCCCGGCGAGCAGCGAGGCCACGGTGAACAGCGCGAAGCCCAGCAGGTAGACCTCCCGCCGGCCCAGCAGGTCGGCGACCCGGCCGAAGAACACCAGGCTCGCGGTGTTGACCAGCAGGAACGACAGCAGGATCCAGTTCGACTGGAAGGGGTCGGCGGAGAAGTGCCGCACGACCGTGGGCAGGGCGACGTTCAGCGTGCTGCCCGCGACCCCGATGAGGATGAGCCCGAGACTGGTGACCGAGCACACCTTCCAGGCGTAGCGCATCCGGGCGGCGTGATCGGGGGAGACCGCGAGCATGCCCTCCACTATGACGTACAACGTACGTCCCTTTTGGGCGGGGTCAGCGGGCCCGCTTGCGCAGCCCTTCGAGATCGTGGATCACCACGCGCCGCCTGCCGGTCTCGATCAGGCCGCGGTCGCGCAGCGTGCGCAGCGCCTTGCTCACCGCCTCGCGCGAGGCGCCGGTCCAGCCGGCCAGCTCGTCCTGGGAGAGCGGCAGCGCCACCCGCACGCCGCTGTTGGTCTTCTCGCCGTAGCGCTCGGCCAGCTCCAGCAGCCGCGTCGCGACCCTGCCGGTCGTGTCGAACGCGCCGTACTCGATCCGCTTGCGGTCCGCGTCGCGCAGCCGTCCCGTGACGAGCTGCATGAGGAGTACGGCGATGCGCCCGTGCGTCTGCAGGAAGGCCGGGAAGCCGCGCACCACGAAGCCCGCGATCGGCTCCAGCGCCGTGACCGTCGCCGAACGCGGCGAGCCGTCGATGGCCGACATGTCGCCGAGCAGCCCGCCGGGCCCGCGCACGGCCAGCACCACCTCGGTGCCGCTGCTGGTGTGGGAGGACACCTTGACCCGGCCCTCGGTCAGCACGAGCACCCAGTCGGAGGTGTCGCCCTCGGTCATCACGGTCGCCCCGCGCTCCCAGCGTCGCGGCCGTCCGACGGCGCGAAACGCCTCGATCTCCTCGGGGGTGAGCAGGGAGAGGAACTCGCCGGGCTCTGGATTCATGCGCTGATTATGTCCGCACAATCCCTGGCCTTCTATGACCTTCTATGACCTTCTATGGCAACGGACCTTCTAGGGCAACGCCGTCAGAACGTAGGCCGCCACGCGTTCTTCCTTGCCCTTGAGGCTCAGCCTCCCCAGCGGGCTCACCGTGACGTCCCGGCCCAGCTGCTTGAGCGTGGTCTCGCCGATCACCACCGTGCCGGGCTCGGCGAGCGCCTGCAGCCTGGCGGCCACGTTCACGCAGTCGCCCATGGCGTTGAAACCGCGCAGCTCGGGGCTGCCGATGTTGCCCACCAGGGCGGGCCCGGTGTTGACCCCCACCCGGAAGGTCGGCCACTCGACGTCGTCCACCCGGCTCCAGGACACCTCCTCCGCCACCTCGGCGGCCGCCCGCTGCATGGCCAGGGCCGCCCGGCAGGCCGCCCTGGCGTGGTCGTCCTGCGTGGCCGGCGCGTTGAACAGGGCCAGCAGCGCGTCCCCGACGAACTGCACGATCGTCCCGCCGTTGTTGAGGATGCAGGGCACGGCGGCCGTGTGGTAGCGGTTGAGCATCTCCACGATCTCGCCCGGCGTGACCAGCTCGGAGAACGTGGTGAAGCCCTTCAGGTCGGCGAAGAGCGCGGTCAGCTCCTTCAGCTGGCCGCCGAGCGCCGCCTGGGCGGGGTCGGCCAGCAGGGCGTTGGCCACGTCGGGCGACATGTACTGCCGGAAGAGCGTGTCGAGCTCCTGGTAGAGACGGGCGTTCTCGAGCGAGAGCGACAGCTGCCCGGCCAGGGTCGCGGCCAGCGCCTCGTCCTGCGCGGTGCGGCCGACCGGCACCTCCAGCGCGCCCGCCAGGCGCCCCTTGACGGTGAGCGGGAACGCCAGCAGGTTGTCGCGCCTGATCGGCTGCTCTCCGGTGAAGTCGTACTCGCGGGAGCCGATGTGGGTCCTGCCCTCGGAGATCAGGCCGATCCGCACGTCTCCGTACGCCTGCCGTACGCGTTCCAGGACGCCCGCGAGGAGCTGGGTCTCGGGCAGGCCGACGCGGGTCTGGGCGCTCACCGCGACGAGCGCCGACAGCCGCTCCGAGAGCTCGCGCTCGTTGGCCAGGGCCGCGCCCGCCCGGTCGAGGACCGCGGCCTGGCCCTCGTTGAGCCGGAACTTCTCCGACAGCCGGGTGGCGGCCAGCGGCTCGCCCCGGCGGACGTGCTCGACCAGCTCCTCCAGCGCCTCGTCGTACTGTTGCCGGATGCGTGCCAGCGTGGCCGACAGCGTCACCGAGTCGAACAGGCCCGCGCTGGAGCCCTCGCGCCTGAACTGCAGGAAGGCGCTGTAGCCGACGAACACGAACGCGAACGTCAGCAGGATGTGCCACTCCCACCAGGACAGATGCCAGTTGAGCTGCGACATGCCGGCGATCATCGACTCGGCGAGCAGGGCGTAGGCGGTGATCAGGCTGATCAGCATGGCCGACGGCCGCCGCCGGTGCAGCCTGAACATCATCGCGCCGGCGGCGGCGTACAGGACGAGACCGGGGATCGCGCCCCAGGACAGCCAGGTGACCGGCGCGGTCAGCGGCACCTGGCTGAGCGGGGTCAGCCCGTCGATCAGCGAGGCCAGCCCCCACAGGATCATGAAGCCGAACAGCACGCCCCGGACGAGATGCTGGTAGGTGAGCACGATCCGCGCCTCGCGCTCGCCCAGGGGGAGGGCCGAGGCGAAGGCGAACCCGGCCGCGATGGTGAGCCCGACCTGCTGGCCGAGGTCGAACCCCAGCGAGCCGGTGGGCAGGATGACCTGCGGGGTGGCCAGGCCGTGCAGGAAGAAGAACCCCGCGCTGGCCAGGAACACCATCGACACCAGGAACAACCGGGCGTCCTGCCGCCTGCGGGAGGCCTCGCTGATCAGCGTGCCGAGCACCACGTTGATCCCGGCCACCGTGATGATCATCCAGAAGTGGCTGGGGTTGTGCTGCCAGCGGAGGTTCAGTTGCGGCTGGACCAGCAGCAGCCAGAGCCCCGCCAACGGCAGGATCAGGTGGATGGCCCAGACAACCCCTCGCACCGGTTGTGTCGCGGGTGGGAGGTAGGGACTGTCGGTCGCCAAGGTCGTCCTCCGTCGGATCCGTGCCCCCCGGACAGTCCCGATTATCCATGCCGTACGGGGCCTGCCAATGCGTCCTTTTACGGATTGTCGATCACCTTGACCGGTCAAGAAACGTCAGACCTCGGCGTAACGCTTTGCGATGTAATAAACACGTTATGTAGTTTCTGTACACCCTTGGAACGTTTGAAACGTGAACCTCATGCTCATCCTGAGCACCACACGTGTCCGGAAGGAAAACATCATGAAGGTTCGCGGGGGGCGCACGCTCACTCTCGCCGCCGTCGGAGCGCTGGCGGCATCACTCCTCACCGTCGGTGGCGTCGCCACCGCTTCGGCGACGAGCCAGGCGTCCGCGGCGGGCGAGGTGCACGCCTGTGTGAACAAGAAGACGCGCTACGCGCGCATCGTCAACCCGAGCACCAAGTGCCGGGTGACCGAGATCCGCGTGCTGATCGGCGGGGGATCGTCCACCACGACGGTCGTCGAGGGCAGCAAGGGCGACACCGGCGCGCAGGGACCCAAGGGCGACACGGGCTCTCAGGGCCCGCAGGGCCGCCAGGGCATCCCGGGCAAGCAGGGCGTCCAGGGCCCCAAGGGTGAGACCGGCCCCGCCGGTCCCCAGGGCCCCAAGGGCGCCGACGGCCAGGACGGCAAGAACGGCACGGATGGCAAGGACGGCAAGGATGGCAAGCCCGGCGCACAGGGTCCCAAGGGCGACACCGGTCCCCAGGGGCCCAAGGGTGACTGGGGCGGCGCGATCAGGGTGAACAGCTACACCAGGTCCGCCAACCTCAACTCGGTCGGCTCGGCCACCGCCAAGTGCAACACCGGAGACGTCGCCAGCGGTGGCGGCTTCTCGTTCAGCACGCTCAACAACGCCAAGGTCATGGGCAGCGCGCCCGGCACCGCCTCCTGGACCGTCACCGTGGCCAAGGACGACAACGGCGGCGGCAACGACAGGCCCTCGGGTGAAGCCTCGATCCAGAGCGGTGGCGGTCACAACGGCACCAGCGTGAACGGCACCGCTTACGTGGTCTGCCTTCAGAGGTGACACCGAAAGAGCTGACACCGACAGGAAGGGCCGGCACGAAGTTCCGTGCCGGACCTTCCTGTTGAGTGAACCTCAGCCGAACAGCGCGGGCAGCGCTGCGAAGTGCCGGTCGCGCAACTCCGAGACGGGCACCTCCAGCACGCCCTCGACGACGAGCGACGTGCCGCCCGTGACGCCGAGACCGTGGCAGGGCACGTCGTGGTCGCCGCACAGCGCGGCGAACTCCTCGAACCGCTCGGGCGCGATCGCGACCAGCGCCCGCGCGGCCGACTCGCTGAACAGCTCGGTGAACGGGTCCTCGCCCAGCGTCACCGTGGCGCCGACCCCCTGGGCCAGGCACGACTCGGCCAGCGTGATCGCCAGGCCGCCGTCGGACAGGTCGTGGGAGCCTTCGAGCAGCCCCCGCCCGGCCGCCTCCACGAGCACGGTGGCCAGAGCCTGCTCGGCTTCCAGGTCGGCCGCGGGCGGCAGGCCGCCGAGGTGGCCGTGGACGACGTGCGCCCACTCCGACCCGCCGAACTCCTCGCGCGTCTCGCCGAGCAGCACGATGCGCAGCCCCTCGGCGACGAAGCCGGTGCGGACCCGCTTGGCCACGTCGTCGATCACGCCGAGCACCCCCACGACCGGGGTCGGGTGGATGGCGGTCGAACCGGTCTGGTTGTAGAAGGAGACGTTGCCGCCGGTCACCGGCACGCCCAGGGTGCGGCAGGCGTCGGCCAGCCCGCGCACCGCCTCGGCGAACTGCCACATCACCTCGGGGTCCTCGGGTGAGCCGAAGTTGAGGCAGTTGGTCACGGCCAGCGGCTTGGCGCCGGTCACGGCGACGTTGCGGTAGGCCTCGGCCAGCGCGAGCTGGGCGCCCGCGTAGGGGTCGAGCCTGGCGTAGCGGCCGTTGCCGTCGGTGGCCAGCGCGATGCCCTTGGTCGTCGGCTCGGCCCCGGCGACGGCCTCGTGTTCATGGTCGCGACCGCTTCGGGGTTCGCCGGCTCGTGCCTCGCTCTCTCCCCCCGAGTTCCATCGCTCCGAGACGCGCAGCATCCCGGCGTCCGCCGGCTGCGCCAGCACGGTGTTGGAGCGGACGTAGCGGTCGTACTGGGAGGTCACCCACTCCTTGGAGGCCAGGTTGGGCGAGCCGAGCAACTGGAGCAGCGTGGCCCGCAGGTCGGTCGGCCGTTCGAGCCGGTCGGGGGAGTCGGTGTTGAGCGCGGCCTGCCCGGCGGGCTCGTGGTAGGGCCGCTCGTAGACCGGGCCGTCGTCGGCCGCGGTGCCGGGCGGGATGTCGACGATCGTCTCGCCGTCCCAGGTCATCACGAGCCGGCCGGTGTCGGTGACCTCGCCGATGACGGTGGCCGGGACGTCCCACTTCTCGCAGATCGCCATGAAGGCCGGGATGTCGGAGGGCCGGACCACGGCCATCATCCGTTCCTGCGACTCGCTCATCAGGATCTCCTCGGGCCTGAGCGAGGGGTCGCGGAGCGGGACCAGGTTGAGGTCGACGCGCATGCCGCCGGTGCCCTTGGCGGCCAGCTCGGTGGTGGCGCACGAGACGCCCGCCGCGCCGAGGTCCTGGATGCCCACGACCACGTCGGCCGCGTAGAGCTCCAGGCAGCACTCGATCAGCAGCTTCTCCATGAACGGGTCGCCGACCTGCACGGCGGGCCGCTTGGCGTGCGACTCGTCCTCGAAGGTCGCGCTGGCCAGGACGCTCGCGCCGCCGATGCCGTCGGGGCCGGTCGAGGCGCCGAACAGCACGACCTTGTTGCCCGGGCCGGGCGCCGTGGCCAGCTTGATCTGGTCCTTGCGCAGCAGGCCCACGCAGAGCGCGTTGACCAGCGGGTTGCCGGCGTAGCAGGGGTCGAAGACGACCTCGCCGCCGATGTTGGGCAGGCCCAGGCAGTTGCCGTAGTGGCTGATGCCCTCGACCACGCCGGGCAGCACCCGCCGGGTGTCGACGGCGTCGGCGCCGCCGAACCGGAGAGAGTCCATGACCGCGACCGGGCGGGCGCCCATCGACATGATGTCGCGGACGATCCCGCCGACACCGGTGGCCGCGCCCTGGTGGGGCTCCACGTAGGACGGGTGGTTGTGCGACTCGATCTTGAAGGTGGCGGCCCAGCCGTCGCCGATGTCGACGACGCCGGCGTTCTCGCCCATGCCGACGAGCAGAGCCTCGGACTTGGGCGCCTTGGTGGCGAACTGCTTGAGATGCACCTTGGACGACTTGTACGAGCAGTGCTCGGACCACATGACGCTGTAGATGGCCAGCTCGGAGCCGGTGGGACGGCGACCGAGGATCTCCTTGACCCGGTCGTACTCGTCCTGCTTCATGCCCAGCTCGGCGAAGGGCATCGGCTCGTCGGGCGTCTCGGCGGCCCGCTGGACGTTGTCGGTGCGGTGTGCGCCGGTCGGCTCGCTGCGCTCGCTCATGCGTTCACCAGCTTCTTGAGGATGGAGGTGAAGAAGCCGAGGCCGTCGGTGCTCGGGGCGCCGACCAGCTCCTCGACCGCGTGCTCGGGGTGCGGCATGAGGCCGACCACGTTGCCCGCCTCGTTGCTGATGCCGGCGATGTCGTTGAGCGAGCCGTTGGGGTTGGCGCCGAGGTAGCGCACGACGACCTGGCCGCCGGACTCGAGGGCGGCGAGGGTGTCGGCCGAGGCCACGTAGCGGCCCTCGCCGTGCTTGATCGGCAGCATGATCTCCTGGCCGGGCGAGAACGCGCCGGTCCAGGGGGTGTCGGTCTGCTCGATCCGGAGCCGCTGGTCACGGCACACGTAGTGGAGTGAGGCGTTGCGGGTCAGCGCGCCCGGCAGCAGGTGCGCCTCGCACAGGATCTGGAACCCGTTGCAGGTGCCGAGCACGGGCAGCCCCGCGCGGGCGGCCGGGATGAGCTCGTCCATCAGCGGCGCGAACCGGGAGATGGCCCCGCAGCGAAGGTAGTCGCCGTAGGAGAAGCCGCCGGGCAGGAACACCGCGTCGACCCCCTTGAGGTCGTGGTCGGCGTGCCACAGCGGAACCGCCTCCGCGCCCACGAGGTGCACGGCTCTGGCGGCGTCCTGGTCGTCGAGAGTTCCTGGAAACGTGACTACGCCCACACGGGCAGCGCTCATGACAGTCGTCCCCTTCGAGGATTGCGCACGCACGCGCCGCCGTCGCTTCGGGGTGGACGGGGCGGTGCTCCCAGGTTATCGGGTGCGGCGGGCTGTTCCTCGCCGGGCGTGCCAGGTCAGCGGGGCCGGGACGGTCTCCGGCGGGAGGATCTCAGCGAAGTTCAGACGGCGGCGAGCTGGCGCGGGCGGGCGGTGGCCCCGTCGTCCCAGGCGAGCAGCTTGCGCAGGTGGACCGTGGTGCCGTTGCCGGGCGTGACGCCGAAGGAGATCTCGTCCACGACGGATCGCATGATCAGCAGGCCGCGGCCGTTCTCGGTGTCGGGAGGCGGAAAGTGCGGCGGCATCGACGGCAGACCACCTCCGCTGTCGGCCACGCGCACGTCGCAGCGGCCGTATCCGATCGATGCGGTCACTTCGTAGCGGTTGGCGGGTCCTCCGTGCCGCACCGCGTTGGAGCACGCCTCGGAGACCGCGAGCAGCATGTCGGAGATGCAGGTCTCGCTCACGTTGAGCGAACGCATCGCATCGCCTAGCACTCGCCTGACCATCGGGATGCCGATCGCATCCCGCGGCAGTGCCAACGAGAACTCAATGTCCACCGGACTCCTCCGGGCTCCGGAATGTCACCTGGAGTAGGTTTCCCCGTGAAATCGGGGCTAACCGCAAAATCACGTTGTTGTTATTTAGTGTTGGCAAGCCCGTGGCATTGTGGCACGCCAAAATCTGGCTTTAAGCCGCCAGGGGGAAATCCGGTGTCAAATGTGCTGTTCTACTCCTCAACCCGGACGCTGTAGTCCTCGATCACCGTGTTGGCCAGGAGCGTCTCGGCCATCTTTCGGACGTCCGCAATGGCGGCCTCGTCGGCCGGGCCGTCGAGCTCGATCTCGAACCGCTTGCCCTGGCGTACCGCCGAGACGCCGGAGAAGCCCAGCCGGGGCAGCGCTCGGGCGATCGCCTGACCCTGCGGATCGAGAATTTCGGGCTTCAGCATGACGTCTACGATGACGCGCGCCACTGCGTTCCTCCTGGTTATGGCGGTGATGGAAAGCCCAGCCTACCGGCGGGTGTGGCCACCGGCACAACGGGAACGGGGAGGGCATGGGGCTTGCGCGAAGGGCTGTGACGTCTGCCACCATGTCCTCAAAGCGTACGAACCACCACCAGATGGTCAAACGCTCAGCAGGCCGGCCCAGGTGGAGACCCCACCGCGAAAGGCCCCGAACGCACAGGAGTGGCACGTGACAGCCGACGCCTCTCGTGGTGCCCAAGCACCCCCAGAGCTCGTCCAACTGCTCACCCCGGAGGGAGAGCGGGTCGAGCATCCCGACTACGACATCGACTTGACGCCTGAAGAGGTCAGGTCCCTCTACCGCGACCTGGCGCTCGTCAGGCGCATCGACCTGGAGGCCGTGGCCCTGCAGCGGCAGGGCGAGCTCGGCATCTGGGCCTCGCTGCTCGGCCAGGAGGCCGCGCAGATCGGCTCCGGCCGCGCGCTGACCGACGCCGACATGGCCTTCCCCACCTACCGCGAGCACGGCGTGGCCTGGTGCCGCGACGTCGACCCGGTGAAGCTGCTCGGCCTGTTCCGGGGCGTCAACCACGGCGGCTGGGACCCCAAGGAGCACAACTTCCACCTCTACACGATCGTCATCGGCAGCCAGACCCTCCACGCGGTCGGCTACGCCATGGGCATCCAGCGCGACGACGCGACCGCGGCCACCATCGCCTACTTCGGCGACGGAGCCACCTCCCAGGGCGACGTCAACGAGGCGTTCATCTGGGCCAGCGTGTTCAACGCGCCGATCGTGTTCTTCTGCCAGAACAACCAGTGGGCCATCTCCGAGCCGCTGGAGAAGCAGACCCGCATCCCCCTCTATCGCAGGGCCTCCGGCTTCGGCTTTCCCGGCGTCCGGGTCGACGGCAACGACGTGTTCGCCTGTCTCGCCGTGACCAGGCAGGCGCTCAGGAACGCCCGCGAAGGACAGGGCCCCACGCTCGTCGAGGCCTACACCTACCGGATGGGCGCCCACACCACCACCGACGACCCGACGCGCTACCGCGTGGCCAGCGAGCTGGAGGCGTGGAAGCTCAAGGACCCGATCGAACGGGTCAAGGCCTACCTGTTCAAGAACGAACACGCCGACCAGGCGTTCTTCGACTCGATCGAGGCCGAGGCCGACCAGCTCGGCGCCGACCTGCGCAGGCGCTGCCTGGCCATGCCCGATCCCCGGCCGCTCGACATCTTCGACCACGTCTACTCCGAGCCGCACGCTCTGATCGACGAGGAGCGCGCCCAGTTCGCCGCCTACCTGGAGGGCTTCGAGTCATGAGCGACCGGAGTGAGGTCATCAGCCGGCACAGCACCTTGGTCAGGGGAACGAAGGTCATGACGTCCGCCAAGGAGGCCTCATGACCGTCATGAGCCTGTCCAAGGCGCTCAACGAGGGCATGCGCAAGGCCATGGAGGACGACCCCAAGGTCCTCATCATGGGCGAGGACGTCGGCAAGCTGGGCGGCGTGTTCCGGGTCACCGACGGCCTGCAGAAGGACTTCGGCGAAGACCGGGTCATCGACACCCCGCTGGCCGAGTCGGGCATCATCGGCACCGCGATCGGCCTGGCGCTGCGTGGCTACCGGCCGGTGTGCGAGATCCAGTTCGACGGCTTCGTCTTCCCCGCGGCCGACCAGATCATCACCCAGCTGGCCAAGATGCCGATGCGCTCGCTGGGCGCCATCAGGCTGCCGGTGGTCGTACGCATCCCGTGCGGCGGCGGCATCGGCGCGGTCGAGCACCACAGCGAGTCGCCCGAGGCCTACTTCACCCACACCGCCGGGCTGCGTGTGGTGGCCTGCTCCAACCCGGCCGACGCCTACTCGATGATCCAGCAGGCCATCAGCAGCGACGACCCGGTCATCTTCTTCGAGCCCAAGCGCCGCTACTGGGAGAAGGCCGAGATCGACACCACGTCCGCCGACTGGTGGACCCCCTTCGACCGGGGCCGGGTGGTGCGGCCGGGCACCGACGCGACCCTGATCGCCTACGGGCCCATGGTCAAGACCTGCCTGGAGGCCGCGACGGCCGCCGAGGACGACGGGCGTTCGCTGGAGGTCATCGACCTGCGCTCGCTCAACCCGCTCGACCAGCCGCTCGTGATGGAGTCCGCCCGCCGTACGGGCCGGGTCGTGGTGGTCCATGAGGCGCCGGTCAACAGCGGGTTCGGCGCCGAGCTGGCGGCCCGGATCACCGAGCGGTGCTTCTACCACCTGGAGTCCCCGGTGCTGCGGGTCGGCGGCTTCTCCACGCCGTACCCACCGTCGAAGCTGGAGGAGCACTACCTGCCCGACCTGGACAGGGTGCTCGACGCCGTCGACCGCGCCTTCGGCTACTGAGAGGGGGACCGGAATTCATGCGACGCGACTTCAAGCTCCCCGACGTCGGCGAAGGGCTGACCGAGGCGGAGATCGTCCGCTGGCATGTGAAGCAGGGCGACGCGGTCAAGGTCAACCAGATCGTCGTCGAGATCGAGACGGCCAAGTCCATCGTCGAGCTGCCCGTCCCCTGGGACGGAGTGGTCGCCGACCTGCTGGCGGACGAGGGCCAGACGGTCGACGTGGGCGTGCCCATCATCACCGTCGAGACGGCCGAGGAGCCGGCCCAGGAGTCGGCCGAGGCCGGCCGGATCGAGGCCCTGGCCGACGACATGGTGCCGCGCCCGCCCGAGGAGGGCGCGGTGGAGCCGGGCACTCACGGCAGCCCGGCGCCCAAGGAGCAGCGCCAGGCGGTCCTGGTCGGCTATGGCGTCAAGACCGGCGCCACCAAACGCCGCCCCCGCAAACCGGGCACACAGGGCGAGCGCGAGGGAGCCGCCCGGCCGCCCACGGCTCCGGCGGCTCCCGTCGCCGGTCCGTCCCGGGTCGACGGCCCGTCCGCGAAGCCCGCGATGGCCCCGCGCGAGGCGGTGACCGAGGGCGGCGCGGCGGGTCCGGCCGGCGGCCGGGGCCCCGTACTGGCCAAGCCGCCGGTGCGCAAACTGGCCAAGGACCTGGGCGTCGACCTCGCCACCGTGGCGGGGACGGGACCCGAGGGCTCCATCACCCGTGACGACGTCCACGCCGCCGCCGCGCCCGCGACCACGGCGGCGCCCGCCGGGCAGGGTGAGGAGCGCATCGCCATCAAGGGCGTGCGGAAGATGACCGCGCAGGCCATGGTGGCCAGCGCCTTCACCGCTCCGCACGTCACCGAGTTCCTCCAGGTGGACGTGACCGAGACCATGGACGCGGTCCGGCGGCTGCGCACGCTGCCCGACTTCGCCGAGGTCAAGGTCTCGCCGCTGCTTCTGGTGGCCAAGGCGGTGCTGACCGCGGCCCGGCGATATCCGATGATCAACTCCTCCTGGGACGAGGCCGCCCAGGAGATCGTGGTCAAGCACTACGTCCACCTCGGGATCGCCGCCGCGACCCCCCGCGGGCTCGTGGTGCCCAACGTCAAGAACGCCCACGAGCTGTCGCTTCCCGAGCTGGCCAAGCGGCTCGGGGAGCTCGCCGAGACGGCCAGGGCCGGCCGCACCCAGCCGGCCGAGATGGCCGGGGGCACGATCACGATCACCAACGTGGGCGTGTTCGGCGTCGACACCGGCACCCCGATCCTCAACCCGGGCGAGGCGGCCATCCTCGCCTTCGGCCAGGTCAGGGACATGCCGTGGGTGGTGGACGGCGAGCTGGCGGTCCGCAAGGTGACGACCCTGGCGCTCTCGTTCGACCACCGGATCGTCGACGGAGAGCTCGGCTCGCTGTTCCTGCGCGACGTGGGCGCGATGCTGGAGGATCCGCTGCGGATGCTGGCCTGGAGCTGAGCCGGACGCTTCACCGCGACCGGCTCCCGCTCCGGCACGGGTGACGGACCGGACGCGGGCGCCCTGGTGCGCCCGCGTCCTTCGCCCGCCGCCCGGCCGTGCGGGTCCCGGGGTGTGGCTCACCCGGGCGGACGGCTGGGCGGGAAGTGGCGCCCGTGGAGCGCGGTGATGCCTGGCAGGGGCGCGGCGATAGGGTGGCCGCATGATCCGCCACATCGTGCTCTTCGCCTGGACCGAAGACGCCACCGAGGAGCAGAAGGCCATGGTGGCGACCGAGCTGCGCAAGCTGCCTGACCTCATCCCGCAGATCCGCGCCTACACGGTCGGCGACGACGTGGGTGTCAACCAGGGCAATCACGAGTTCGGGGTCGTCGCCGACTTCGACAACGTCGACGACTACCTGGCCTACCGTGACCACCCGCGCCACCAGGCGGTCGTCACCGACCACATCAGGCCCATCATGGCGGCCCGCGCCGCCGTGCAGATCGAGGCGTAGGTCAGATCTCCGGCGGCTGGTTCTCGCGGTGCATCAGCCGGTCCTCGGAGGTGCGGCCCCGCCGGGGAGCCAGCACGATGCTCAGCACGATGCCCGCTCCGCCGACGATCATGAAGATCAGGCCGATCACGTCCATGTGGACGCTGTCACCGAACACGTCGGGCTCGATGGCGAATCTCAGGATGGCGCCGAGCGTGAGGAAGAAGATGCTGACCCCGACACCCATGACGACCTCCGAAGGCAAAGAGCGAGTACGCCCACGGTCATACCCGGGTATGGGTGATCACACGCTCAGGCGAGGCAGGAGAGTGGCCGGCCGCCGTTGAGGGTGATCATGTCGCCGATGGCCGCGACCAGATCGATGTCGCCGCCCGGGGGCAGGCCCGCCAGCTCGGCGTAGGCGCGGTGCAGGTTGCCCACGATGCGTTCGGAGTCGAGCAGCGCCGCCCACTCGCCGAGATCCGTCTCGCGGGCGGTCTCCAGCGGGGTGAGCCCGGCGGCCCGGCCGCGCTCGGCCGTCTCCTGCACGAACCGCAGGTAGCCGCGGACCCGGGCGATGACCTCCGGCCCGCACACGTCGCCGTGGCCGGGCACGATCGTCTCCGCGCCGAGCCGCTCCAGCTGGTCGAGCGCCTCCAGCGCGCCGGTCACCGAGCCCATCAGCACGAACGGCGTGCCGCCGTTGAACAGCAGGTCGCCGGAGAACAGCAGGCGGCGCTCCGGGATCCAGACGAACGAGTCGTTGGTCGTGTGGGCGGCGACCCCGACGTGCCTGACCTCGCACCGCAGCTCGTCGGAGTAGAGGGTGACGCGGTCGGTGTAGGTGAGGAACGGCGGCACGGCCTCCAGCTCCCCCCACTCGACGTCGGGCGACCAGACGAGGGTGCGGTAGGCGGGGATGCCGTCGGCCAGCACCAGCTCGCGGGTGCGCTCGTGACCGACGATGGTGGCCTCGGGGAACAAGTGGTTGCCGAACGTGTGGTCGCCGTGGTGGTGGGTGTTGACCAGCGTCGTGACGGGCCGGTCGGTGACGGCGGCGATGGCCTCGCGGTAGGCCCTGGTGCGGCGTTCGGTCGAGCAGGCGTCGATGCCGATCACTCCGCGCCGGCCGGCGAGGAAGCCCGTGTTGTTGATCCACCAGCTGCCGTCGGGCTGCACGTAGGCGTAGACGCCGTCGGAGACCTCTTCGACCCGCGGCGGGGGCAGTGGATGGTCGTGCGGGGTCGAACTCATCCTCCGACCGTAGCGAAACCGGCCCGTCCCCGCTCGGCGAGAGCTCGGCGGGCCGTCCCCGCTCGGCGGGGGAGGGGCCTGCCCGGCGGCCGAACGCCCGCCCCGGAGGCGGGGCGGGCGTTCGCGAGGTGACCGCCGCGGGTGGCGGAGAGGCGGGCAGAGGGGTTGTGCCGGGTTAGAAGGCGTCCTCCGGCAGGTCCATGAGGTCCAGGCCGGTGGCGGCGAGCACGCGGCGCTCGACGGCCAGGCGCGGCAGCACGGTCGTCGCGAAGAACGAGGCGGCGGCGACCTTGCCCTGGTAGAAGGCGTCCTCGCCGTCCACCAGCTTGGCCAGGGCGATCTCGGCCTGGCGCAGCAGCAGCCAGCCGATCACCAGGTCGCCCAGCGCCAGCAGGAATCGGGTGGTGTTGAGCCCGACCTTGTAGACCTCCCTGGGCGCGTCCATCGACCCGAGCGCCCATCCGGCCATCGTGTCGCCCATGATCTTGACGTCGGCGGCGGCCTCGGCGAGCAGCTTGCGCTCCTCCTTGAGCCGGCCGTTGCCCGCCTCGGAGGAGGCGAACGCGCCGATCTCGGCCAGCAGCGACCCGATCGCGACGCCCTGGTTCCGCAGGATCTTGCGGAAGAACAGGTCGAGGCCCTGGATGGCGGTGGTGCCCTCGTAGAGCGAGTCGATCTTCGCGTCGCGGATGTACTGCTCGATCGGGTAGTCCTGCAGGTAGCCGGAGCCGCCCAGGGTCTGCAGCGACCGGGCGAGCAGCTCGTACGAACGCTCCGAGCCGACGCCCTTGACCAGCGGCAGCAGCAGGTCGTTCATGGCCTGCGCGTGCGGGTCGTCGGGGTCGAGCTGGATGGCGTCCTGGAAGGTGGCCGTGTAGAGGACGAGCGCCCGCATGCCCTCGGCGTACGACTTCTGCAGCATGAGCTCGCGGCGCACGTCGGGGTGCCGGGTGATGGGCACCCGGGGCGCGGTCTTGTCGGACATCTGGGCCAGGTCGGCGCCCTGCAGGCGGGCCTTGGCGTACTCCAGGGCGTTGAGGTAGCCGGTGGAGAGCGTGGCGATGGCCTTGGTGCCGACCATCATGCGGGCGTGCTCGATCACCATGAACATCTGCTTGATGCCCTCGTGCACGTCGCCGACCAGCCAGCCGATGGCCGGGTGCTTGTCGCCGAAGGTCAGCTCGCAGGTCGTGGAGACCTTCAGGCCCATCTTCTTCTCGACGTTGGTGACGTAGACGCCGTTGCGCTCGCCCAGCTCGCCGTTCTCCAGGTTCACGTGGAACTTGGGCACCAGGAACATCGACAGGCCCTTGGTGCCGGGACCGTGGCCTTCGGGGCGGGCCAGCACGAGGTGGAAGATGTTCTCGGTCAGGTCGTGCTCGGCGCTGGTGATGAAGCGCTTGACGCCCTCGATGTGCCAGGTGCCGTCGGGCTGCCGAACCGCCCTGGCCCGGCCGGCGCCGACGTCGGAGCCCGCGTCGGGCTCGGTGAGCACCATGGTGGCGCCCCAGTTGCGCTCGATGGCCAGCTCGGCGAAGCGCTTCTGGTCGTCGGTGCCGACCTTCCACAGGGTGTAGGCGAAGTTGGGGCCGGCCGCGTACATGTACAGGGCGGGGTTGGCGCCCAGCACCATCTCGGCGGTGGCCCACGCCAGGCTCCGGGGGATGCCGGGACCGCCCAGATCGGTCGGCAGGTCCAGGTGTGCCCAGCCGCCGTCCACGAGCGCCTTGTACGACTTCTTGAAGCCGGCCGGCACCGTGACGCCGCCGGTCTCCGGATCGAAGACCGGCGGGTGGCGGTCGCCTTCCTCGAACGAGTCGGCAAGGACGCCAGAGGCCAGCCGGTTGACCTCGTCCAGGATGCTGCGGGCGACGTCTTCGTCCACATCCGCGTACGGCCCGGTGCCGAGGATCTCGCCGCGCCCGAACACCTCGAAGAGGTTGAACTCCAGGTCACGCAGGTTGCTCTTGAAGTGGCCCATGGCTGCTGATCTCCTTGAACCGGGGGCGATATCTACTGGCTAGTAACCCTACTAGCAATGCTACCCGCGAGTAACCAGCGGTATGCGTGGCATGCTCGTCTTCATGGATGCCGAAGAACTCGCCGGGCGCTGGCGAGAGCGGCTGGAATCCTGGGCCATTCCGGAGGAGATCATGGCCAGGGCCCCGGTCGATCCCTGGGGCCACTCGCCCGGCCGCTTCGCCACGCGCACCGACCTGGCGCTGGCCGACCCGGACCACGGGCCCACGATGACCCGCCTCACCGAAGCACTGCCACCGGGCGGTGTGCTGCTCGACGTGGGCGCCGGCACCGGCGCCGCCTCCCTGCCGCTGCACGAGCGCATCGGCGAGCTCTACGCCGTCGACACCTCACCCGCGATGCTGGCCGAGCTCACCACCCGGGCCGACAAGCTGGGCGTCGCGCTGACGACGGTCGAGGGGCGCTGGCCCGACGTGGCCGGGCAGGTGCCTTCGGTGGACGCGACGATCGCCGCGCACGTGGTCTACAACGTCCCCGACCTGGCGCCCTTCCTGCGCGCGCTCGACGACCGCACCCGGGGCCGGGTGGTGATCGAGATGCCGCAGCGCCATCCGATGAGCTGGATGGCGCCCCTGTGGCAGCACTTCCACGGCGTCGAGCGCCCGGTCAGGCCCATCGCCGAAGACTGTGTCGCACTGGCCGCCGCCCTCGGCTACCCCGTGCGGGTGGAGGAGCGGGAGGCGCCGCTCGAACGCTTCTCCACCCTGGAGGACCTCGCGGCCAGCGCCTGCCAGCGCATCTGCCTCGACCCGGCGCGCTCGACGGAGGTCGCGGAGACCGCGCTCTCCTTCGGCATGTGGCCGCTCCCGAGAGACCGCTGGGTCACCATCTGGTGGGAATGATCGGCTCGTCACCTTCGTTATAGCGGCAGAGCCCCGCTCCCGGACGAGACGCGCCGTACCCGGAAAGCCAAGACGACGCACGACCTGTCGTCTCGCTCGCCGGAGGTTTCACTCATGGCCTGGCTCATTCTCATCGTCGCCGGTCTCTTCGAGGTCGTCATGGCCCTGTCGCTCAAGCTGAGCGACGGGTTCTCCAACGTGTGGTGGTCCATCTCCTTCTTCGTCACGGCCGTGCTCAGTTTCGGTCTGCTCGCGTACGCGCTCAAATCCCTCGACGTCGGCACCGCGTACGCGGTGTGGACCGGCATCGGGGCGGTGGGCACGGCGATGGTCGGCATGCTGGCCATGGGCGACGACGCGTCGTTCGTCCGCCTCGCCTCGATCGCCCTCATCGTGATGGGAATCGTGGGCCTCAACCTGGCCGGCGCGCACTGACGCGTACTGATCCGCCGCGACTGGTAAGGGGATTCTCAGGGTTCGTCCCGGATGTGAACCGGGGGGCCCAAAAGGCACCCTGAGGATATGAACGAAATCAGTCGACGCGACGAAGTCTCGCTGTCCGGCGCCGCGCTGCGCGGCGCCCCCTGGAAGACCGCCGCCATCGGTGGCGGCGCGGTCGCCGCGGCCAGCTGGGGCATGGGCGTGCTGCTGCCCGGCCCCGCCGACCTGGTCTGGGCGCTGGGCCTCGGCATCAGCCTGTTCGCGCTGATCGCCGCCATCGGCGCGGTGTCCAAGCCCGACGAGGGCGACCGGGTGACCCGCCAGGCTCGCCACTGGTCGCTGCGGCACCCGTGGAAGTTCGCGCTGCTCCCCGCCGGGATCACCGCCGTGCTGGACTACCCGGTGCAGCTGGTGCTCGACGGCGAGGGTGTCTTCGGCTCGGCCTTCCAGTCGCTCTGGCACGGCCTGCTCGTCTACATCATCGCCGGCATCCTCACGCTCACCATGAAGGGACGCGCGCGGGCCGAGTGACGCCGTCAGGCGCCCTCGGCCTCCCGCTTGAGCGCTTGCAGGGTCCGGTTCATGTTCGCGGTGTTGTGCACGGCCCGGTCCGGCACGTTCGTCGCCCAGCCGCCGACGACGTTCATGAACCTGCCCCGGGTGTCCCAGGTCTTCTGCTCGACCCGGCAACCCGTCTCGGTCGGGGTGATGTCGAAGCGCCAGATGGCGATGTCGAGCACCCCCGCCGCGCGCACGTGGTAGGCGAAGGCGCGGCCCGGCTCCGCCGCGGTGACCGTGCAACTGGTGGACCAGCGGCGGGAGCCGTTGCGGTTGCCGCCGACGAACCTGGCTCCCGGCCTGGCCTCCTTGAGGGGGCCGACCCACCGTGCACGCAGGCACTCGGCGTTCCAGTTGCCGATCCCGGACAGATCGGTGACCAGGGCGTAGACCCGCTCGGGGGAGGCGGCGATTTCGATGCTCGCGGACGCGCTCGGCTCGCTCATGCGGTCAGCATCGCCGACAGAACGTTATTCGGGCAACCCTCTCTCCGCCTGACTCCGGCACACGCAGAACTCGTTGCCCTCGGGGTCGCGCATGGTCACCCAGCCGGTGCCGTCGGCCTCGCGGAGGTCGTGGAGCACCGTCGCGCCCAGCCCCAGGAGCCGCTCGACCTCCTGGTCGCGGGTCCGGCCCTCGGTGCCGTTGACGTCGAGGTGGACGCGGTTCTTCGCGGTCTTGCCCTCGGGGACCCGGATGAACAGCAGGAACGGGTCCTGCTCGGTGCGGAGCATGACCTCGTCGTCGCCCGGCCGGTCGTCGTCGCCGAGCGGCAGCCCGGTCGCCCTGCTCCACCAGGAAGCCAGCTCGTACGGCTCCGCGCAGTCGATGGTCACGGAATGAATCTCAATCATCCCGCCACCCAAGCGGGACACCTTCGCATCCGTCAAACCGGTTACGGGATGATGAGCTTCATGTCCGAAACCGTTCCAGAACCAGTCTTCCGCACGGCCACCGCCGAGGACGTGCCCGCGATCGTCGCGATGCTGGCCGACGACCCGCTCGGCGCGAAGCGCGAGGGCGACCCGGCCGACGAACGCTACCTGAAGGCCTTCGCCCGCATCGACGCGGATCCCTACGACGAGTTGATCGTGGCCGAGCGCGACGGCGAGGTCGTGGGCACGATGCAGCTCACCTACCTGGCGAGCCTGTCACGGCTCGGTGCCGAGCGATGCCAGATCGAGAGCGTGAGGGTCGCCGCCACGACCCGGGGAGAGGGCCTCGGCCGCAGGATGATCCAGTGGGGAGTCGACCGGGCCAGGTCCCGCGGCTGCGTCATGGTGCAGCTCACCTCCGACAAGACACGCGCCGGCGCGCACCGGTTCTACGACTCGCTCGGCTTCACCGCCTCCCACGAGGGCTACAAGCTGTCGCTGAGCTGAGCGATCATCCATCTGCACCACTCGGCGCGGTGCCGCTCGTAGCCCAGGCCGCACCGTAGCGTCGCGTAGTTGCCGAATCGTGGGTCGCCCGCCCGGGGCGGCTCACCGAACAACTCCTCCTCGCGTTCGTACTCCGCCAGCCGTGCCTCGTGCACCGCGAGCTGGTCGGCGAACAGCCGCCTGACCAGCGCGGGATCGGCCAGCCACGACGCGTACGTCTTCAGCACCAGCTCGTCGCGCTCGGGCCGCTCCCGGGGCGGCTCGGTCACCCATGCCCGCAGCGCCCGCGAGCCCTCGGGCGTCAGGCGGTAGACCTTCTTGTCCTGCGGCCCCGGCCCATGCGTGGTCTCGTAGGCGACCAGCCTGCCGGCCAGCAGCTTCTGCAGCTCGGCGTGGATCTGGCTGTGACCGGCCGTCCAGAAGTAGGAGACGGGCCGCCGCATGGCCGCGGCGATGTCGTACCCGGTGCGATCACCGCGGGCCAGCACCGCGAGGATCGCGAATCCCAGCGTCGGGGTCTTCGTCGTTGAGCTCATGGTGCTTCCAAGGGTAAGGTGCGTCCCACAACTATGTCAGTTCAGACATAGTGTAGGGAGGCGGGCATGCGAAGGATCATCGGTTTGGCGGGGCTCGTGGTGGTGCTGACCGCTTGCGGGGGCACGGTCACCACCACCGCGTCGGGCGGTCCGACCCCGGCGCCCACGCCGACATCCAGTCCACCCGCCACCCCGACCCCGACCCCGTCCCCGTCCCGCGTGATCACCGGCCCCAACGTGAGCGGCTGCTTCACCGAGGAGGACGGCGAGATCTTCACCCACGGCGACGACCTGCCCGGCGTGATCACGGGCAAGGGTGAGGTCGGCGTGGTGATCACCTACGAGCGCCTCGGCAATGTCTGCAACTGGCGCCCGCTCTCCGACCGCCTGGTCGAGGCCGGCTACCGCGTCCTCCTCTACGCCCGCGACAGCAGCGTTCCGCCGGAGGACATGGCGGTCAAGATGGGCAAGCGGCTGGCCGGGAAGAAGGGCGTCAAGCGGCTGTTCTTCGTCGGCGGCTCCATCGGCGGCACCGTCTCGGCCCCCGCCGCGGCGAGGATGGGCGACAAGGCGGCGGGCATCGTCGCCCTCTCAGGCGCGATCGACGCCGAGGTCGCGGCCAAGATCACCGTGCCGCTGCTCCAGATCGGCACCGAGAACGACGGCTACGGCGGCGCCAAAGACCTCCAGACGTCCCACGACGCCGCGACCAAGGCCCCCGCCAACGAGGTGCACATCATCAAGGGCGAGGGCTTCCACGCCACGGACATGTTCCGCAGCTCCTACGGCCCCGAGGTGCTCGACCGGATCGTCGCCTTCATGGACCGGCACAAGGGCTGATCTCGACCAGGTTGTCGTGGTAGACGGCCCCCCGGCCCAGGTCGGCGTCGCGTTCCTCGACGACCGCGTTCGGGTTCGCGCCGCCGGGGCTGTGCTTCGGCCAGCGACCCTTGGGCGAGGCCACCACGCCCCGCGCCACCCGGTCGCTGACCTCGACGTCGGCCAGGAACTCGCCGCGGCCGTTGTGCACCCGCACCCGCTGACCGCTCACCAGCCCGCGCTCGGCCGCGTCGGCCGGGTTGACCAGCACGACCGGCTCCTTGGCCCGGCGCCGCAGCTCCGGATTGTTGCCGAACACCGTGTTGAGGAACGTGTGCGCCGCGGGTGTGATCAGGGTCAGCTTGTACGGCGAGTCGCCGGCCGTACGGGCCGACAGGGGCGGGACGTAGGCCTGGCCGGCGGGCGGGAAGCGCAACCGGCCGGACGGCGTCGGGAAGCCGTCGGCGAACGGGACGAACGGCTTGGGATAGTTCATCCGCACCCAGCCCTCCTTGCGCAGCCGGTCCAGCGTGATGCCCTCCAGCGACGGGTGACCGCCGGCGAGGAGTTGCCCGGCCAGCTCCAGGTCCGAGTCGTACAGGGAGGGCTCGGTCAGGCCCATGTGGCCGGCCAGGCGGCGGAAGGTCTCGGTCGTCGACAGGCACTCGCCCGGCGGCTCCACGGCGGGCTCGTTCCACTGCAGGTACATGTGGCCGTAGCCGGCGTGCAGGTCCAGGTGCTCGGTCTGCATGGTCGCGGGCAGCACGATGTCGGCGTAGTCGACCGTGTCGGTGGGGAAGTGCTCCATCACCACCGTGAACAGGTCGTCGCGCCGCAGCCCGCGCCTGATCGCGTTGGTGTCGGAGGTGGAGCCGACCGGGTTGGCCCCGTACACCCACAGGCACTTCACCGTCTCGAGGTCGGAGGCCAGGCGGGTCATGGTCAGCGTGCGGACCGGCGCGGCCAGCAGGTCGTCGCGGGTGTCGACGCCGAGGTGGACGTGGCCGCTGGTGGAGTAGGAGACGCCGCCGCCCGGGTGGCGCCAGTCGCCGGTGACGCCGGGGATCGCGGCGATGGTCCGCATCGCGGTGCCGCCGCCCTCGTGCCGCTGGACGCCCATCGTGGCGCGGATCGCGGTGGGCCGGGTGCGCGCGAGCCTCATCCCCAGGCTGTGGATGTCCTCGGCCGGGATGCCGGTGATCTCCGCCACCCTCGCGACCGGATGGCTCAGGATCTCCTCGCGAAAGGCCTCCCAGCCCTCCGTGTGCCCGGCCAGGAACTCCTCGTCCTGCGCGCCCTCCGCGAGCACCACGTTGAGCAGCCCGAGCGCCAGCGCCGCGTCCGTGCCCGGCCTGATCGCCAGGTGCTGGTCGGCCTGGTCGGCGGTCCTGGTGCGGATCGGGTCGACGGCCACCACGTGGGCGCCGTTCGCCCGCGCGTCCTGGACGAACTTCCACAGGTGATGGCCGCTGGTCAGCGTGTTGGTGCCCCAGAGCAGGATCAGCTTCGAGAGCGCGAAGTCCTCGGGATCCATCCCGCCGGGGGTGCCGTTGGTCAGGGTCAGCCCGATGTTGCCGGCGGTGGCGCAGATGTTCAGCCAGTGCCTGGAGGCGCCGAGGACGTTCCAGAACCGGCGCCCGGCCATCCCCCCGCAACCCTGGATGTAGCCGAGCGACCCGGTGCCCTGGTAGGGCCAGATCGCCTCGCCGCCGTGCTCCTCGATGATGCCGCGCAGCCGGGCCGAGATCTCCTCGAGCGCCTCGTCCCAGGTGATCCGCTCGAACCGCCCCGACCCCTTCGGCCCCGTACGGCGCAGCGGGTGGAGGATGCGGTCGTCGGCCCGGGTGTGCTCCAGATAGCGGTTGACCTTCACACAGAGGGAGCCCCGCGTGTAGGGGTGGTCAGGGTTGCCACGCATCTTCACGGCCCTGCCCTCGTCGACGCTCACGATCCATGAGCAGCCGTCCGGGCAGTCCAGGGGACAAGCGCCCCAAACCCTCAGCTCACCCGACATAGGGGAAAGCCTACTTCCCGGCCCGCACCGGCCCGAGGGTCGTGTTGCCGATGGGGCGCCTGCGCCGTGTACTCTGCGTCGCGCGCCCCGTCTACCGGTTGACGTGCGGCGACGCGGGCGCGAGAGCCCAGACGCTTCGAAACGCCGGGGCTGGGCACGTCACAGCCGACCGAGTCGTTACTCGGTGGAGACGGAGGTGACGATTAGGGACACTAGCGGCTAAAGATCGTACGGTCCGGCCGGGAAGGTGCAGAATCGCTGTCGGTGGCCGAAATCAGGGAACGTGCGAACACGGAGGACCTCTCGGAGGGGGATCCAGCCGTGGCTAAGACACGTCCAGACCCCGATGTCTATGTGGTGGAGCCACTGCTGCCCCAACGCCTCCGCCGCCCCTCCGACCTGCTGCGTTTCCTCGCCACGCTGCTCGTGCTCAGCGCGGTCGTTCTGCTCGCCCTGATCGCCAAGCAGACCCTCAACGGCCTCGAGGCCGACGTCACCGAGGGCACCACTCTCGTCCCCGACCTGCTCAGCCGCGTGGCCACGTTCCTCGGCGGCGCGGCCGTGCTGATAGTGCCCGTGGCGTTCGCCGTCGAACGCGTCTTCCACCGCGACGGGCTGCGCGTCGCGGAAGGACTGATCGCCGCGATCATCGGCATGGTCGGCTCCTTCCTGCTCGGCCAGTGGATCGTCGCCGGCAACGTCGAGGACCTGAGTCAGCTGCTCACCGGCGGCCGCTCGATCGAGCCGCTCAACACGCTGCTCACCTCCGTGATCGCCTACGCCACCGCCGTGCGCATCTCCCGGCGGCCCACCTGGCGCGCGCTCATGTGGACCGTCGTCGCGCTCTACATCTTCGCGTTGTTCTCCGGCCGGCAGATCACGCTGCCGGGCGCCATCGTCACCATCCTGGTCGGCATGGCGATGGGCTACGCGACGCTCTACGGCGTGGGCAGCCCCAACACCCGGCCGCCCGGCAACGCCGTGGTCGCCGCCCTCCGCAAGCTCTCCTTCGCCCCGGTGTCGGCCCGCCGGATCGACGACGACCACCAGGGCAGCCGCCGCTACCACATGGGGCTCCAGGACGGCAGCAGCCTCGACGTCACCGTGCTCGACCGTGACCGCCAGGTGGCCGGCCTGCCGTACCGGCTGTGGCGGCGGATCCGGCTCAACTCCGAGACCAGGCGCCGGGCGATCAGATCACTGCGGGCCGAGCTGGAACGCGAGGCGCTCATGGCGTACGCCACGCAGGCGGCGGGCGCGAGCACGCCGCGACTCCTCGGCACCAGCGAGATCGGCACCGAGGCCGCGCTGCTCGCCTACGAGCATCTCGACACGCGCACACTCGACGAGGTGCCCGACGCCGAGATCGACGACGGTGTCCTCGCGCAGATCTGGGAGCAGGTGGCCCTGCTGCAGATCCAGCGACTCGCGCACCGGCGGCTCACCGGCGACGGCATCCACCTGGACAAGGCGGGTCGCGTCGTGCTGACCGACGCCCGCAGCGGCGAGATCGCCGCCGGCGACCTGCTGCTGCGGCTCGACGTCGCACAGTTGCTCACCTACCTCGCGCTCCGCGTCGGGCCCGAACGCTCGGTCCGCGCGGCCGCCGCCGTCATGGGCCCCGACACGCTGGGCCACGCGATGCCGCTGCTGCAGCGCATCGCGCTGACCCGTGAGACACGCTCGGCCCTGTCGAAGGAGAAGGGCCTGCTGGGCGCCATCCGCGAGCAGATCGTCGCGCTCAGACCACAGAGCACGGTCGAAGAGGTACGCCTGGAGCGGTTCAGGCCGCGCACCCTGGTCACCATCATCGCCAGCACGCTCGCCGCCTACTTCCTGCTCTCCCAGCTCAGCCAGGTCAACCTGGCCAACGTGATCTCCACGGCCAACTGGGGCTGGTCGGGCCTGGCGCTCGTGGCCTCGTTCGTCAGCTACGTGGCGGCCGCGCTCATGCTGCGCGGGTTCGTGCCCGAGCCGCTGCCGCTGCGGCGCACCGTGCTCGTCCAGTTCGCGGCCTCGTTCGTCAAGCTCGTGGCGCCGGCCGCGGTCGGCGGCGTCGCCATCAACACCCGCTACCTGCAAAAACGCGGCATCTCCCCGTCACTCGCGGTGGCCAGCGTGGGCGCCTCGCAGCTGGTCATGATGATCTTCCACATCGCGCTGCTGCTGCTGTTCGCCTACATCACCGGCTCCAACACCGCCACCTCGTTCAGCCCGTCGCGCGAGCTCGTCCTCGCCCTGCTGGCGCTGGCCGTGCTGGTCGTCATGCTGCTGGGGGTGTCGCCGCTGCGCCGGATCGTCACCGATCGGATGCGGCGGTTGTTCTCCAACGTGCTGCCGCGGCTGCTCGACGTGCTCCAGTCACCGCGCAAGATGATCGAGGGCTGCGTCGGGACCCTGATGATCACCCTGGCGTTCGTGGTCTGCCTCGACGCCTGCGTCGCGGCCTTCGGCGGCACGCTCGACTTCACCGCCGTCGCCGTCGTCTATCTCACGGCCAACGCCATCGGCTCGGCCGCGCCCACCCCCGGTGGTCTGGGCGCCGTCGAGGCCTCGCTCATCGTCGGCCTGACCGTGGCCGGCCTGCCCAAGGAGCTGGCCACGTCGGCCGTGCTTCTCTACCGGCTGCTCACCTTCTGGCTGCCGGTGCTGCCCGGCTGGGCCTCGTTCACCTACCTTCAGCGGCACGAGGCCCTGTGACTCCCGTCGGTCACGCGGCCGGTCGCGTGATCTTGTCGATCGCCTCCAGTTCGTCCTCGGTGAAGGCGGGACCCTCCAGGCAGGCGACGTTGTCCTCCAGCTGCCTCACGCTGCTCGCGCCGATCAGCACGCTGGTCACCCGGGGGTCCCTGAGGGTCCACAGCAGCGCCATCTGGGCCAGCGTCTGGCCGCGGCTCCCGGCGATCTCGTTGAGGTCGCGGGCCAGGTCGCGGTCGATCTGGTCGGCGTTCAGAAACCTGCTGGTCGCGGCCCGCGAGTCGGCGGGCACGCCCTCCAGGTAGCGGTCGGTCAGCAAGCCCTGCGCGAGCGGTGAGTAGACGATGCAGCCCATGCCCGCCTCCTCCAGCACGTCGAGCAGCCCGCCCTCGATCCACCGGTTGATCATCGAGTAGGACGGCTGGTGGATGAGCAGCGGCGTGCCCAGCTCCCGCATGATGCGGGCCGCCTGCGCGGTCTGCTCGGCCGAGTAGTTGGAGATGCCCGCGTACAGCGCCTTGCCCGAGCGCACCGCCCGGTCCAGCGCGCCCATCGTCTCCTCCAGCGGCGTGTCGGGATCGGGACGATGGCTGTAGAAGATGTCGACGTACTCCAGCCCCATCCGCGCCAGCGACTGGTCGAGACTGGCCAGCACGTACTTGCGCGATCCCCACTCCCCGTAGGGCCCCGGCCACATGTCGAACCCGGCCTTGCTGGAGATGATCAGCTCGTCCCGGTATGCGGCGAAGTCCTGGCGGAGGATGCGCCCGAAGTTGCTCTCCGCCGACCCGTACGGCACGCCGTAGTTGTTGGCCAGGTCGAAGTGGGTGATGCCCAGATCGAACGCCCGGCGCAGAATCGTACGTGAGGTGGAGAGCGGGCGATCGTCGCCGAAGTTGTGCCACAACCCCAGCGAGACCGCCGGCAGCCTGAGCCCGCTCCTCCCACTGCGGTTGTACGGCTGGCGCTCGTAGCGACCGCCGTCGGGCAGGTAGGTCATGAGGTGCCTCTCTCGATGATCCAGGCGAGCGCGAACGCCTCTTCGCGCCAGGCGTCGTAACGACCGCTGCGCCCGCCGTGGCCCGCCCCCATCTCGGTCTTGAGCAGGAACGGCCCGCCCTGGGCCGTCGCCCGCAACCTGGCGATCCACTTCGCGGGCTCGTGGTAGAGCACCCGCGTGTCGTTCAGGCTGGTGATCGCGAGAATCGGCGGGTACGGTCGGCCGTCCACGTTCTCGTACGGCGTATAGCTCTTCATGTAGGCGTAGACCTCGGCGTTGTGCAGCGGGTCGCCCCACTCGTCCCATTCGATCACCGTCAGCGGCAGGGACGGGTCGAGGATGGTGTTGAGCGCGTCGACGAACGGCACCTCGGCCACCACGCCCGCGAACTCCTCCGGCGCCAGATTGGCGACCGCGCCCATCAGCAGCCCGCCCGCCGAGCCGCCCCTGGCGATGATCCGCTCGCCCCAGCCGGCCTGCTTGAGGTGCCTGGCCGCGGCCACGAAGTCGGTGAACGTGTTGCGCTTCCGGGTGAGCTTGCCGTCCTCGTACCAGCGCCTGCCCATCTCCCCGCCGCCCCGCACGTGGGCCACGGCGAAGATGAAGCCGCGGTCGAGCAGCGACAGCCTGGGCACCGAGAAGCCCGGGTCGATGGAGGTCTCGTAGCTGCCGTAGCCGTACAGGAGAGTGGGGGCGGGGGCGTCGGTGTCCTTGCGCTTGACGATGGAGATCGGGACCCTCGTGCCGTCGTCGGCCGTGGCCCAGTCGCGGAACTGTTCGTAGTCGTCGGAGGTGTAGCCGCCTAGGACCGGGCGCTGCTTGAGCAGGATCAGCTCGCGGGTGGCCAGGTCGTAGTCGTAGACGCTGGCCGGCGTGATCATGCTGGTGTAGGCGAGCCGGAGCCGGCGCGTGGTGAACTCGGGGTTGCCTGCGGGGCTGACGTCGTAGAGCGGCTCGGGGAACTCGATCTCGTACGCGGCGCCGGCGTAGGCGGCCTCCACACGGTCGCGCCAGCCGTTCGGCACGGCTTCGTCCCCGTACGGGAGCACCCGGATGCCGGTCAGGCCATCGCGGCGGAAGTGGATGACGGCGTGGTCGGCGAACGCGTCGACGTCCAGCAGCCGGGTGCCCTCGCTGTGCGCGATCAGCGGGGTCCAGTCGCCGGGGGCGTCGAGCGGGGCGGTGGCCAGCTCGAAGTTCTCGGCGTTCTCGTTGTGGAGGACGTAGAAGAAGTCGCCGGCGTGCTCGACGCTGTATTCGACGCCGACCGTCCTCGGGCGGACGACCCGGAACTCGCCCGCGGGGTCGTTCGAGTCGAGGATGCGCACCTCACTGGTGATCTTGCTGCCCGCGCCCAGGACGAGGTAGCGCTCGCTCCGGGTGAGTCCGATGCCGATCCAGTAGCGCTCGTCGGTCTCCTCGTACACCAGCACGTCGTCCGGCGTGCCGAGGGTGTGACGGTAGACCTGGAAGGGGCGCCAGGCGTCGTCGACGCGGGTGTAGAAGAACGTCGAGCCGTCGGCCGACCAGCAACCGCCGTAGAAGATGTCCTCGATCTCGTCATCGAGCAGCTCGCCGGTCTCCAGGTTCTTGAACCTCAGCGTGAAGCGCTCGGCGCCCTTGTAGTCGGTGGAGTAGGCCAGCATCGTGCCGTCGGGCGTGATGGCGCTGGTGCCGACGGCGAAGAACGGGCTGTCGCCGGCCAGCTCGTTGCCGTCGAGGATGACCTGCTCCCCGGCGAGGCGCTCGCCGGGCTTGATCTCGGGGGGCGTGTCGCCCTCGGCGGGGACGCGGCACGAGACGGCGTACTGCTTGCCCTCCTCGGTGCGGGTGTAGTACCACCACGCGCCCTTGCGGCTCGGCACCGACAGGTCGGTCTCCTGGGTGCGGCCCTTGATCTCCTGGAACACCTGCTCCTGCAGGTCGGCCAGGTGAGCGGTCTCCTGTTTGAGGAACGCGTTCTCCGCCTCGAGATAGGCGATCGTCTCGGGATCGTCCTTGTCGGAGAGCCAGGCGTACTCGTCGACCACGGTGTCGCCGTGGTGTGTGCGCTCAGTCGGGACCTTCTTCGCCAGTGGCGGTGTTTTGCTGCTCACGTGGGGAGTCTATGGTCGGCTGTGATCGTTCTGTGGCCTTGAGCCATGGCGAATGCGTCTCAGGCGGTCGGGAGCGCTGCTAATCTTTAGAAGCCGACGCGGTGCGGCGCAACCAACCTCCTTCTCCACTCCGGTGGATTCGGCATGGTTGCGCGGTGGTCGTCGGCAATCCCTTGAGACTCGCCGGTTTGAAGAGTGGTTCGCGGATCGCTCTGAAGGCTGGTAAGTTAGAGGGGTTGCCCTGGGAACGGGGTGGTGTTCGGTTTCTGCTGGTCAGGCTGGTTCGGGTGAATTTGACACGGATCTGGGTGGCTGGAAGGATTTAGAACACAGCAGTACGAAATGAAATGAAATGTGCGCCTCTGAGCGGGGT
>NZ_JBEZFS010000046.1:0-52948 GCF_040649575.1 Nonomuraea sp. NPDC048916 | reverse complement strand
GTGCGAGCGTGTCAAGAAGCCGGCCAAGAACACCTTTCCAACCAAGAAGCGTGACACTGCGCAACCAGCCACCAAGGCCAGCTACAAGATCACAATCTTAAGAAAAGCGCTCTCACCAGCACAAATGCCTTAACTCACCGGCATTGCTTTGAACTGGGAGGATGGGGCTTGTCTAGAGTCCTGTCCACACCAGATCAGAAGGCACTTTCCGAGTGAAGGCTATCGCGTCCCAGCGCAAGATCGCGGTGTCCGCGGACGGTTCGGGACTCGTCTCCCACGCAGGCGCCCTGCTGCTGCTCCACACCCTCCGGCTCACCGGCCTGGACCAAGCGTTATCGACCCAGTTGCAGCGCTGGCGGCCGGCACGGTCCGTGCACGATCCCGGCAAGATCGTGGCCGATCTGGCCGTCACCCTCGCATTGGGCGGGGACTGCCTGGCCGACATCGCGCTGCTGCGCGCCCAGCCCGAGCTGTTCGGGCACGTGGCCTCTGACCCGACCGTCTCCCGCCTGATCGACCGGCTCGCCCGCGACGAGGTCAAGGCGCTCAAGGCCCTGCGCGCGGCCCGGACCCTCGCCCGCGAACGTGCCTGGGACCTGGCAGGCGCCACAGCGCCGGGCAGTGATGGTGAGCTGATTCCCCTCGACCTCGACGCCACCATCGTCATCGCCCACTCCGACAAACAACACGCCGCGCCGACCTGGAAACACACTTTCGGCTTCCACCCGATGACGGTCTTCGCCGACCACGGCCCGGGCGCTTCCGGCGAACCGCTGGCCATCGTGCTGCGGCCGGGCAACGCCGGCTCCAACACCGCCGCCGACCACATCGAGGCCACCCGCCTGGCGCTGGCCCAGTTGCCCCGGCACCGCAGACGGCAGGTGCTGATCCGCACCGACTCCGGCGGTGGTACGCATGAGTTCCTGTCCTGGCTCGCCAAGCCCGGCCGGCGGCTGTCGTACTCGATCGGGTTCACTATGACCGAGGAGGTGCAGCAGGCCGTGCTGCGCCTGCCGAAGAGTGCCTGGACGCCCGCCTACGACGCCGACCGTCAGGTACGGCCCGGCGCCTGGGTGGCCGAACTGACCGGGCTGCTCAACCTGTCGGGCTGGCCCAAAGGGATGCGCGTCATCGCCCGCAAGGAACGCCCGCATCCCGGCGCCCAGCTGCGCTTCACCGACGTCGACGGCAACCGCGTCACCTGCTTCGTCACCGACGCCAAACGCGGTCAGCTCGCCGACCTTGAGTTGCGTCACCGTCGCCGGGCCCGCGCCGAAGACCGCATCCGCTGCGCCAAGGACACCGGCCTGGCCAACCTGCCCCTGCATCACTTCGCCCGCAACCAGATCTGGTGCGAACTCGTCGCCCTGGCCTGCGAACTCCTCACCTGGATGCAGATGCTCGCGCTGCCCGGCACCGCGGCCCGCACCTACGAGCCCAAACGCCTGCGCCTGCGACTGTTCGCCGTGGCCGGACGGCTGGTCCGCGGCGGCCGCCGGCTACGCCTCCGCATCGCCGCCCACTGGCCCTGGGCCCACGACATCCTCACCGCCTTGAAGCGCCTGCAAGCCCTGCCCGCCCCACCCTGACCAGCCACCAAACCGACCCTACGACCAGGAAAGGACACCCGCGGGCCCGTGGAACCCCGCCCACCCGGAGCGACAACCGGGCAAACGTGCTGGCCACAGCACGCATTCAACCTTCAGCCGGACCGTTCAATCGACCACGACAAGATCACGAAAGATCGAGGTTAGCCATGGGGATCCGCCCGGAGCTCAACCGGGTCGTCCTCGAAACCAACACCTTCGACCAAGATTTACGCCGCAGGCTGGCCACAAAATATGGCCCTCTCATCACCCTCGAATGGAATCCCTTCGGCCGACGCTATGTGATCAAATGACACGGGAATGATCACGTGAACCCAGCAGCGTGAGCGCAGGACGTGCATGTGGCAGCCTGGCCACTCGGAACTCTTCCAGTTGCAGTTCTGGTTGCAATCCAGCCCCGTACGGCGCCGTTCCAGGAGGACCAGCAAGGCCAGGTGGTCCAGGCTGAACCGATCGGGGCGGGCAAGATCCAAGCTGCTCATGCGGTTTGGTGGCAACACCATCCGGGGTGGGTGACCGCGTTCCATGAGCTCACGGATAGATCTTCTTGTTCTCCCGCAGCATCGCGACGAATTTCTCGATCCGTGCCGCCCGGGTGGCGGGCTTCTTGGCGTCGCCGACGCGATAGAGGATCGCGTAGCGGTTCGTGCTGTTGAGCGTGGCGAAGAACTCCGCTGCGACCGGGTCGGCGTCCAGCGCCGCCTGGAGGTCGTCGGGCACGGTCGCGGTCTTCTGCGAGGCGTAGGCCGCCTCCCATCTGCCGTCGGCCTTCGCCTTCTCGATCTGGGCCAGGCCGGCCGGGCGCATCGCCCCGGCGGCGATGAGCTCCTCGGCCCGGCCGCAGTTCACCTTTGACCACTTGCTCCTGGGCTTGCGCGGGGTGAAGCGCTGCAGCCAGTGCTCGGCGTCGAACTTGTCCTTCTGCCCGTCGATCCAGCCGAAGCACAGCGCCACGTTGACTGCCTCGGAGTAGCTGACAGAGGGAATGCCGGACTCCTTCTTCGCGATTTTCAGCCAGAGCCCCGGCGACACGTCGTGCTCGGTTTCGAGCCACTTCTCGAACGCGGCCTGGGAGGGGAAGGCGACGGTGGGGAGATCTTGCTTTTCCGTCACGACTTGAAGCACTCCTTCAATCGGGGGAACTAGAGAGAGGCTTAATAGCTGGGGTTACGGGGGGTTGGAAGTCCAGGTCGGTAAGGGCAAGAATCCGAGGTTGAAAAAGGGATTCGCGGCTTCAGCTCCGCTCCCACTGCCACAGGCGCTCGCCGTCCTCGACGAGGTCCGCGGGCCGTAGACCGATCCTGGCCGCTACCTTCATGGATGCCTCGTGACCAGGGTGGATGTGGGCCTGGAAGAGACCGATGCCCTGGCCACGCAGCCATTCGGCCAGCGCCCCGGCGGCCTCCGAGGCATACCCGCGCCCCTGCCAGGCCATCCCCACCACCCACGCGATCTCGGCCCGCCGCCCTCCGTCGGTCACGGTCGCCTGGACGGTGCCCACCGCTCGGCCGTCGTGCCTGCGCCGCAGGATCCAATTGAGCCATTCCTGCCGGCCGTCGGGGGAGTGCCCCGTGGCCAGCCTGGTGTACCGGGCCCTCAGGTCGTCCAGGTCCGGCGGCCCTCCCCCGATGAAGGCATACAGGCCCTCACCGGCGAGGACGCCCACCATGTCGTCGGCGTCCTCCACCGTGAGAGGCGTCAGCGTGAGCCGGTCTGCCTCGATCCGGTCGGTGGTCACGCGACGGCCGCCACCGCTGAAATGGTCCACACACGGGAGTCTTCCGCAGGGCCGAGGCCGTCCGCCAGCCGGTTTTCTCGCGGTGGGTCCGCATCCGATAGATCATCCGCAGCCGGTGGTCCGGGCTGTCGGGGCGGGTGGCGAGCAGGCCGGCGACCGACACGCGCCCGCTTCCCCGCACGGGCAGCCCCTGGAGACCAGCGCCTGACGCCCGCCGTTCTCCAGCGCCCGCCGCCACCGGTTGGCCGACATCCGCGACACCCGGAACTCTCGGGCCACCTGCGCGTCGGTGGCGCCCTCGGCGAAGCGGTCGGCCGCCCGCATTCGCACCTGCTCCCGGCGTAAGCGCTGCTCGGCGGTCAGACCACCACCATCGGGATGCCTCATGCACCTCAGGTAGCACCGCAACGACCGCCTGCCAAGGCACGATGCGTCCGCCCATGCACGGGCAACGATCCCGCAATCGCCGCGCATGCCGATGGCGTCTCGGTTGGAGGCCCCAGCCGGATGCAAGATCTTTCCAAGTCGCGTCTCCTACCGTCCTGGTCATGGGAAAGACACATGTCATCGGTGCGGTCCTGGCCTTCGTGATCAGCGCGGGTGTCCCGGCCTCGGCGCAGGCGGCCACGGCCTCCCGCATCCATTGGGGGCCCGTCAAGTCGTCGGCGGGACACTCCGGCTACGCGAAGGCCGATGTCTGGATCACCGACTTCAGCGCCGAGACGTTCACCGTGCAAGGCAGGCTTTACGACCGCGACACGCACCGCGGCCACTGCGCCTATACCCGTGCCCGCTTCCACTACGTGGGCGGCGGCACCGGATGGAGCCGGCCCCGCTCGACCTGCTCGGCCAAGAGCTCCTTCCGGCTCACCTCGGACGGAGAGATCAGCCGGGTGGACGTGAAGGTCTGCCTTTACGACCTCGGCCTGCGCAGGACCTTCAAGTGCCACGTCGACGCCATCAAGCCCGAAATCATCGCGAACTGGCCCCAGTGACCGCCGTGGTCAGGCACCGCTGACGTCGCCTAATCGCCAGCCGATACCGGCTTGCTCAGCCGTACCTCCTCCTCCGCGTACCCCAGCGCCCGGTAGAAACTCCGGGCTCGGACATTGGCCGCACCGGTCTCCAACGTGATGTGCCGCAGACCTCGGTCGCGGGCCCAGGACTCGGCGGCCCCCACCAGAGCGCGCCCGACGCCCATGCGCTCCGCCTCGGCGGCGACGACGAGTTCGCCGATGTAGGCGTCCGTCTGGCCGGTGAAGTGCCGGCGGGTAGTCACGGTGACGAAGCCCGCGACACGGCCGCCGCGGACCCCCACCAGCACGCCGTGGTTGTCGCCATCCCCCTGGTCAAGGGAGAAGGTGACCCAGCCGCGCACGGCCATGGCGACGGCGTCGGCATCCCGCCAGGTCGCGACCCCCTCGGTCAGGCGCGGGGCCAGCGCGACGAGGGCATCACGGTCCTCATCTCTGTAGGGCCGGATCACGACAGTGGACTGTCCACTACTCATGATCGGCAGTCTGGCATCGGACTCCCACGTGAAAAAACAGTCAGCGGCACGCGGATGCCGACCGGCTCGCACGCCCTTCGGCGGCATCCGTGCCGTCGGGATCCGTGCCGTCGGGATCCGTGCCGTCGGGATCCGTGCCGTCGGGATCCGTGCCGTCGGGATCCTGGCAGGCGGCCTTCTCCCACGCGTCCGCCGAGGCGAGGCCGCTCTTCTCCAGGAGTCTCATCCAACTGTCGCGGTGCCGGCCCCGCCGCTTACGGCGGTTGACGGCGTGCCCCCCGATGACGGACGCGATGAGCTGGGGATAGCCCTCGCCGAGGACGTGGAAGTCGAAGAACGTGACGATGTCGAGTGCCAACTCCGTGGTGTCGACCATCTCGACGTCGGTGTGCTTGTAGGCGAAGACGTAGTCGTCCCCGTCGCAGAAGTAGACGTCGCCATCCCGGAGGTCGAGATAGATGCCGCTGCCGCACTCGATGTCCTCGGGGGCGCCGTAGCGCTCACAGCCGATGTGAAGTGGATTGCCCAATGGACAGTACGGATTGATGTGGCGGTCAGCCCAGGCTTGGCGGCTCGCTATCTCGGGGGGCTGCTGGAAGCGGACGTAGTCTCCGCCCAGCCGGTGGAACAGGCCGAACACGTCCGTCACCTCCGCGGGAAGCTCAGGGATGGGTTCCAGCTCCCTCGGCTCCTCGATGACGACGCCGAAGCCGTGCTCGGCCTCCACCTGCTTGAGCAGCTCCAGCTTCGACCTGATCCCGGCCAGCCTCCTGCTGCGCTCCTCGCCCATTGAAAAGACCCTTTGCCGTCGTCGAAGATCGTTTGCGAGGACATCCTCTCACCTGTCCTCCGGCGGCGGCGGCCTGATCTTCGGCTGCGCCACGCTCACCGAAGGGGGGTCGGCATCCTCGCCACGGGGATCAACGAGGTCCGTTCCACGTGACCAGTCTCGGAGACATCGAACCCCGTATCGATTCCATGACATTAAAGCCGAGATTGCGCATCGCCATTGCGGTCCCCTAGTGAGCCAATAGGCCATGGCGCATAATTCGGAATTAGTAGCTTATATCGCAATAACTGCCTTTTCGTCCAGTTTGTGGGTATGTGAGCTTCTACGGGGTGTATATGGAGTTTCGGCTTCTTGGTCCGCCGGAGGTTCGCGGCGAGGCCTGCCGTGAATGGTTCCGGGGGCATCGCCAGCGCGCGGTCTTCGCGTCTCTGGCGCTGAACGCCAATCGGGTCGTGGAGACCGACAGGCTGGTCGACATCGTGTGGGGTGACCGCCCTCCCCTCACCGCACAGGCGCAGATACAGAAGACCCTCTCGGCGTTACGTCAGATGCTGGGTCAGACGGCCACCGGAGGCGAACGGATCAGCACGGTCTCCTCGGGATACCTGTTCCACGCCGACCCGGGTGAGATCGACGTGGAGGTGTTCAGAAGAGAGGTGCGACAGGCCTCGTCCGCCATGGCGGCGGGTGACCTGCCCGCGGCGGTCATCTGCTTCCGCAGGGCCCTGGCCCGCTGGTTCGGGCGGGCGCTCGACGGCGTGCCCGGGCTCGCCGCGGAAGCCACCCACCTGGAGGAACAACGGCTGATCGCGTGGGAGGAGTGCATGCACGCCGAGCTGGCGCTCGACGGACACGCCAGGGTGGCCGCCGAGATAGAGCCGCTGATCAACACCCATCCGCTGCGTGAGCGCTTGTACGCGTTACTGATGATCGCCTTGTACGGGTGCGGCCGCCGCGTCGAGGCCCTGCGCGCCTACCACGGCATCCGCGGGCGGCTGCGTGAGGAGCTGGGCATCGAGCCGAGCAGCGAACTGCGCGACATCGAGCACGCCATACTGATCGAGACACCGGCGGCCCAGATGCTGTCCGCGCCATGAGGGGCCGGCGGGTGAGCATGGCGATCGCCGCCGGCGTCGCCGTGGCCGTCGGTCTGGTGGCCGTACGACGCCGCTACCTCGTCATCACGGTCAACGGCGCCAGCATGCGCCCGGCCTTCACCGATGGCGACCGGGTCCTGGTGCGCAGGGAGACCACCCGGCTGCCGTCCCGCGGCGACGTGGTGGTGCTGCACACGCCGCCGTCGCGGGCGGGCTGGGACGGGTCGCCATCACCTCCCGGTCCGGCACGCGGGGGCTGGAGCATCAAGCGGGTCGTGGCCGTTCCCGGCGACCCTCTGCCGGAAGCCGCCGTCGACGCCTGCGGGCGACCGGCCGGGACGCCGGTCCCGGCCGGTCGTCTCGTGGTCTTCGGCGACGCGCTGGACAGTTACGACTCCAGGACCTGGGGTTTCCTGCCGGCTGAGCGCCTGGTCGGCGTCGTGACCAGGCGTCTGCCCTCGCGACCCGAGCCCGATTCGCCGCGCCGGTAGCGACCGGGTAGTGATCCGGTAGTGATCCGGTAGTGCTCCGGTAGGACTCTGGTAGAGCTCCTTGAGAGGGTGACGGCGAACCGCGGTGTGGAGGTGGCATGGGTCCCGCGCTCGCTGGAGCGGACGTGGGCCCGGTCGATGCGTAAGGGAGAACCATGATCAAAAAGGTCAACGCCCTGGGCGACAAGCTGCTCGGATTGCTGCTGCCCAGCAGCAGCGCGGACGCGGCCCCGCTGTGCAAGGGCACGTACCTCTATTCCATCGGTGACTGCCACTACTACTGCTACCGCTGGCTCGACCGCTCCTCGAAACTGCGGTGGTGCAGCAACAACAGGAACTGCGTCGTCACGTGCTACGACTGTTGCTGAGTTGGAGTACGTGGCACTGGCCTGTCGCTGTCTGATCGGGGCGGTGTTCCTGATCAGCGCGGTGAGCAAGGTGCGTGACCGGTCGTCTCGGGAGGCGTTCGCGCGCACCCTGTCCGCGCTCGTGCCGGCGGTCGGGTCGGTTCGGCTGGGCTATCTCGTGGTCGCCGTCGAGCTCCTCATCGCGATCGCGGTAGCCCTGCCCGTCACGGCCGTCTGGGGCCTCGGCGCGGCCGCCGGAGCGCTCATGGCGTTCAGCGCCGCGCTGTGGCTCGCGCTCCGCAGGTCCGTGACTGTGTCCTGCGGGTGCTTCGGATGGTCCGACACGCCGGTGAGCCGCGTGCACCTGGTGCGCAACGCGGTGCTCGTCGCGAGCGCGCTGGCCGGTGCCACCACTCACGTCGTCGCCGGCGACACCACCCTGCTTCCCGGCGGGGTGGTGGTCGCCGTCGGCGCCGCCCTGGTGGTCTTCATCGGGGTCGTGTTCACCGACGATCTCGCCTCACTGTTCGCGCCGGCCTCCCCGCCGGCCCGGTCCTGAAAGGAAGGCGGAGTGCCGTTTCTCGTCGCGGGAATGGTCGTCTTGGGGCTGTTGTGCCTGGTCAACCTGGTGCTCATGCTGGCGGTGATCCGTCGGTTACGGGAGCACACCGAACAGCTCGCGGCGATCAGGGCAGGGAGCCCGGCCCAGGCGCTGCTGGCGCCCGGGACGTCGCTCCCGGCGTTCGAGGCCGAGTCCGTCGACGGTGAGCCGATCGACAGCCGGGTGACCTCGCCCGAGATCGTCGCCCTGCTCTCCACGGAGTGCTCGGTGTGCCTGGACCAACTGCCGGATCTCGTCGGCTTCATCACCGACCGGCGCGTCGGCCGCCCCGCGGCGGTGGCGGTGATCATGGGAGATGACAGTGCCCAGGCCGAGCGGCTGATCGAGGAGCTGCGGCCGATCGCGAGCGTGGTCCGCCAGCCCTGGGGAGGCCCGATCGAGAAGGCGTTCGAGGCCAGGGCCTTTCCCGCCTTCTATCTCGCCTCCGAGGGAGTGGTGCGGGCCGCCTCCATCGCCGTGATGGAGCTGGACCGGCCGGTTCACGCGTGATCCGCGCCGCACGGAACCGTGCGGACGGCTCACCCCCGGACCTGCGGCACTCTTCGGCCGCCGGCCCGCTCTGGGAGCGGGCCGGCGCCGCGTGGACGATGGTCTGGCGAGCCGGCCCGCTGCTGGCGCTCGGTTCCATCGCCACGTCGGTGTTGTCGGGCATCTGGCCCGTCGCGGGCGCCTGGCTCACCAAGCTGCTTCTCGACGAGTTGAGCAGCCCGCGGCGTGACCAGGCGCTGCTGGCCGGGCTGGCGGCCGGGCTGGCCATCGTCGGCCTGCTGACCACCACGCTTCCCCATCTCAACCGCTACCTCGACGCGCAGTTGCGCCGGCGGCTCGACCTGCTCGCTCGCGACGAGCTGTTCGGTGCGGTGAACCGGTTCGCCGGGCTGGCGCGCTTCGAGACGCCGCAGTTCCTCGACCGGCTGCGGCTGGCCGAACAGACGGGCCAGACGGCGGCCGTCCAGATCGTCCTGCCCGCGATCTCCGTGCTGCGGACGCTCATCTCGGTCGTCGGCTTCGTCGTCACCCTGACGCTGCTGAGCCCGGTCATGACCGCAGTGGTGCTGCTCGCCGCGGTGCCGACCGTCATCGCGGAGGTGGCCCTGAGCCGGCTCCGGGCCGGCATGCAGTGGCTGATCAGTCCGCTCGGCCGCCGCAGCGCCTTCTTCGCCAGACTGCTCACCGGGCTCGACTTCGCCAAGGAAGTTCGCCTGTTCGGGCTCGGTGAGTTCCTCCGGCGGCGGCTGCTGGCCGATGTCCGCGATGCCCAGGAGAGTGAACGGGCGGTCGACGCACGCGAGTTGAAGGCGCAGACGCTGCTCAGCGCGCTCGGCGCGGTGACCGCGGGCGCCGGCCTGATCTGGGTGGTGACCGGGACGGCGGGCGGCGCGCTGTCGATCGGTGACGTGGCCGTCTTCATCGCCGCGGTGGCCGGAGTGCAGTCGGGCCTCGCGGAGCTGGTCGGGTCGGTCGGCGGGGTGTACGAGTCGTTGCTCCTGTTCGGCCACTACCGCGAGGTGGTACGGGCCGAACCGGACCTGCCGGTGCTGGAGGCGCCGAAGCAGGCGCCGCCGCTCCGGCACGGAATCGAGTTCCGCGACGTGTGGTTCCGCTACGACGACGCGCACCCGTGGGTGCTGCGCGGCGTCGATCTGTTCCTGCCCTGCGGCAGCGCGCTGGCTCTGGTGGGCCTCAACGGGTCCGGCAAGTCGACGCTGGTCAAGCTGCTCTGCCGGTTCTACGACCCCCAGCGGGGCGCGGTGCTCTGGGACGGGGTGGACCTCCGTGAGATCGACCCCGCGGATCTGCGCGACCGGATCGCCGCCGTCTTCCAGGACTGCGTCGCCTACGACTTCACCGCCGCCGAGAACATCGGCGTCGGCGACATCTCCGTCATGTCCGACCGGGAGCTCATTCGCAGGGCCGCCACGCTGTCCGGGATCGACGAGACGCTCGCGAACCTCCCCCACGGCTACGACACGATGCTGAGCCGCAACTTCAGGCACCCGGGTGAGGACGAGGCGACGGCGGGCGTCCTGCTTTCGGGCGGTCAGTGGCAGCGCGTCGCGCTCGCCCGGGTGTACCTGCGAGAGGACCGCGACCTGGTCATCCTGGACGAGCCGAGCGCGGGCCTCGACGCGGAGGCCGAGCACGACCTGCACACCGACCTGCGCCGGCACCGGACCGGGCGCACCAGCCTGCTCATCTCCCACCGGCTCAGCGCCGTACGCGAGGCCGATCTCATCGTGGTGCTCGCCGACGGGCGGATCGTGGAGCAGGGCACCCACAGCGAGCTGGTCACCCGCGACGGCGAGTACGCCCGGCTGTTCACCCTCCAGGCCAACGGATACCGCCCGGAGGCCCTCCCGGCCCAGACGGCTGGGCCGGGGTGAGGGGCCGCGGGTGCGCGCTCCCGGCTATCGACGGGATCGGCGGGCTCGGCGTGAGGACGGCGTCCGCCGGAGGCGGGCCGATGGGCCGGAGTCGCGGCCGGCCAGCCAGGCGATGCCGCAGGTGGCCAGGACGATGGCCAGGAACGGCAGGTAGGCGACACTTCGCTTCATGAGGTGGTCCTTTCGGTCTCGTTGGTCTCGGACTGCGTGAGCCCCGCCCGCTGCGGGCCGATGGTGTACTCCGGATCGAGGGACGAGGCCACCCCGGCATGGAACACCCCGAAACGGGTGCACACGGATCCCGCCAGCAGCGCCGCGCCGGCGATCACCGCCGCCGTACGACTGCGGCGGCCCGCGAAGTGGCCGAGGGCGGCGCCGGCGAGGCCGAGGGCTCCGCCCAGGCGGAGCAACCGGCCGGCGCCCTGGTTGAGCGGCTCGCCGACGGGCCCGAGGCGGCGTTTCATCACCCTGACGGCGGCGGCCTCCACCACCGCGCCGGCCACGGCGGCTCCCCGGGCCGGTCCGGCCTCGGCGAGCGGAGCGGCCAGCATTCCCAGCCCGCCCGCCGCGCTCAGGGCGGAGCCGGCGAACAGGAACGGCATCTCCCGGTATCCGCCGTGCCAGAGCGGCACCGCGGTGTCGCTGATCAGGGCGGCGGTGTACGTGGCCACCCCGGCCCCGGTCAGCCCGGCGCCGATGGCCGCCACCCGGCCGAGGCCCTCGTACCTGCCGGTGAAGGCGGTCACCGCGGCGAGGCCGGCCTGGGGCCCGTACGCGGTGAGGATCCAGGTGCCGACGCTCATCGGTGAGGTCACCTTGAAGACCCGCAGCATGTTGACGAACCGCGCCGGCCGTCCGAGGTCGCGGACGAGCAGGAACAGCGAGCCGCCCAGAGCGCACAGCGCCCCCGCCTTGCCCGCCCGGGCCAGGTGCGGCCGGTCGGTGAGCTCGGCCGCGGCGGCCAGCCCCGACGACGCGCCCATCAGGCCGCCGAGGAAGAGGTAGCCCGCGATGCTGGGCGCCTCCCACGTCGGCTCGTTGAGGACCGGCAGCCCGTAGTAGGAGCGGAACTCGGCCTTCGGCACCATGAGCCGCTCGCCGCGCCGGCGACGCCGTTCGGTGCGGCCGGCCGATCCGACCGTCGCCTCGCGTTCCGGGCGCAGCGCGGGGTCGTCGTCCATCCGGACGTCGGTCTGGCTGTACGTGCTCATCGACGGCTCCCCCACGTTATGGCGGCGAGGCCCACCAGGAGCCCGGCGGCGGCGAGGCCGACGTGCTTCCACATGGCGGGCAGATCCCGGGTCGTCACCACCGGGTCCGGTGGCAGGCCGTACACCTCCGGCTCGTCGAGCAGGAGGAACATGGAACCGGTCCCGCCGACCCCGTCGTCCGGGTCGTGGCCGTAGAGCCGCGCGGACGTCATCCCGGCCTCGTGCAGTTGTCCGAGGCGGCGGGCGGCCCGCTCGCGCAACTCGTCCAGCTCGCCGAACTGGATGGAGTTGGTCGGGCAGGTCTTGGCGCAGGCGGGTTCCTGGCCCACCTTGAGACGGTCGTAGCAGAGGGTGCACTTGTGCGCCCCGCCGTCGGTCTCGCGCTTGCCGATGACGCCGAACGGGCAGGCCGGCACGCAGTAGCCACAGCCGTTGCAGATGTCGTCCTGCACCACCACGGTGCCGAACTCGGTGCGGAACAGCGATCCGGTCGGGCACACGTCGAGGCAGGCGGCGTGCGTGCAGTGCTTGCAGACGTCGGAGGCCATCAGCCAGCGGAAGTCCATGTCCTGGGCGGTGCCGACGGACCCGTCCGGCGAGAGCGGCGACGGCATGCCCAGCGACACCGGGCTGCGGGCGCTCGCCGCCTCCACGACCTGCTCCGGTATGGCGGCGACCGACACCTCGGCTTCCTGGTGTCCCAGCCGGCGCGGCTGCTCGATGAACTTGACGTGCCGCCAGGAGTCCGCGTCGAGTCCGGCCGTGTTGTCGTAGGACATGCCGGTGAAGGTCAGGCCGTCCTCGGGGACGGCGTTCCACTCCTTGCAGGCCACCTCGCACGCCTTGCAGCCGATGCAGACGGAGGTGTCGGTGAAGAAGCCCATGCGCCTGGGGCGCTCGCCGTAGCCGTTGTCGGCGGCGGGGTCCTCCTCCAGCGACGTGGAGCCCTGGCTCAGCTCTGCGGCCATCGCCCTAGACCTCCATTCCGGTGTTCTCGGTGATGCCCGCGCGTTCCTGGTACTCGCGGACGAGGTCGAGCAGGGCCGGGCCGCGAGGGCGGCGGCCGGGGCGGATGTCGGCGGTCATCGCCTTGACCTCCTGGATGTGCGAGTTCGGGTCAAGGACGATCGATGCCAGGTCGTTGGCGGCGTCACCCGTGGTGAGGCCGTTGGACCCCCAGTGGAACGGCACGCCGACCTGGTGCACCACCTGGCCGTCGAGCTGCAGCGGCACCATGCGCTGGGTCACCATGACGCGGCTCTCGATGGCGCTGCGGGCGGTGATGATCGTGGCCCAGCCGCCGTGCTCCAGGCCGCGTTCGGCCGCCAGCTCCGGCGACACCTCGCAGAACAACTCCGGCTGCAGCTCGCTCAGGTAGGGCACGGTGCGGCTCATCGCCCCGCTGGTGAAGTGCTCGGTGAGCCGGTAGGTGGTGAGCACGTACGGGAAGACCGAAGCGCCCGGCTCGTTGCCGCTCGGGTGGTTGCGGTTGTGCTCTCCCGGATAGAGCACCCGCGCCGGGTTGCGCTGCCTGCCGTACAGGGCGTTGACCACCGGCGAGTCCTGCGGCTCGTAGAACGTGGGCAGCGGCCCGTCGATCACGCCCGCCGGGGTGAAGAGCCACCCCTTGCCGTCGGCCTGCATGATGAACGGGTCGATGCCGGACAGCGAGGCGTCGCCGGTCGCGCCCTCGGCGGGCCGGTAGTCCGGCGGCGTGGTCGCGATGAAGTCGGGCACGTCGTAGCCGGTCCACCTGCGTTCCTTCTCGTCCCACCAGACCAGCTTCTTGCGCTCGCTCCAGGGCCGCCCGTCCGGCCGGGCCGAGGCGCGGTTGTACAGCACCCGCCGGTTGGCCGGCCAGGCCCAGCCCCATTCCGCCGCGATCCAGTCCTGCTCGTCGGCCGGTTTGCGGCGGGCCGCCTGGTTGACGCCGTCCGCGTAGACCCCGCAGTAGATCCAGCAGCCGCACGCCGTCGAGCCGTCGGCCTTGAGCTCGGTGTACGACGACAGCGGCTCGCCCGCGGCGTTCCAACCGTTGATCTCGGCCAGGATCATCTCCGCGATCGGCTCGGCGTCGGAGCCTTCCGTCGGGTAGTCCCAGGTGAGCTTGAGGACCGGGGCGTCCATCTCGTCGGTGGACCCGGCCAGCTTCTCGCGGATGATCCGGCCGAGGTGGTACATGAACCACATGTCGCTGCGGGCGTCCCCGGCCGGTTCGACGGCCCGGTGGTGCCACTGCAGCATGCGGTTGGTGTTGGTGAAGGCGCCGCTCTTCTCGGTGTGCGCGGCGGCGGGCAGGAAGAACACCTCGGTGGCGATGTCCTCGGTGCGCAGCTCGCCGGTCTGGATCTCCGGGCCGTCCTTCCACCAGGTGGCGCTCTCGATGAGGTTGAAGTCGCGCACCACCAGCCAGTCGAGGTTCGCCATGGCCGTCCGCTGCGTCTTGCCGTTGGCCGAGCCGACCGCGGGGTTCTCTCCCAGTAGGAAGTAGCCCTTGCATGCGCCCTCCAACTGCAGCCTGACGGTGTCGTACGTGCTGTGACTGCCGGTCAGGCGGGGCAGCCAGCCGAAGCGGAAGTCGTTGTCGGGCCGGGCCTCCGGGCCCCACCAGGCTTTGAGCAGGCTCACGAGGTAGGCCCGCATATTCGACCAGCCGCCTCGGTAGCCGGCGTCGGCCCGCAGGAAGTCGTCCATCGACTCGTGCTGGTGGGCGTGTGGCATCGGGATGTACCCGGGCAGCAGGTTGAACAGGGTCGGGATGTCGCTGGAGCCCTGGATGCTGGAGTGGCCGCGCAGCGCCTGGATGCCGCCGCCGGGTCGTCCGATGTTCCCCAGCAGCAGTTGCAGGATGGCGGCCGTCCGGATGAACTGCGACCCCTCTGTGTGCTGGGTCCAGCCCACGGCGTAGACGAACTCCGCGGTGCGCTCCGGGCCGGAGTTCTCCGTCAGGTGCCGGCAGACCTCGGCGAACAGGTCGGGCGAGATGCCGCAGACCCGCTTGACCATCTCGGGCGTGTAGCGGGAGAAGTGCCGCTTGAGGATCTGCAGCACGCAGCGCGGGTCGGTGAGCGTCTCGTCGCGCCGGGGCTCGCCTTCCAGCGACACGCCGCCGGAGCCGTGCATCTCGCTGCGGCAGGCCGCGCGGATCGAGGCCCCGTTCTTGGTGAGCTCCTGGAACGCCGGGTTCTCGCGCCTGCCGGAGGCGGCCGGCACCGACATGCCCTCGACCTGCCAGGTGTCGAAGTCGTAGTGCCGCGTGTCCGCGTTGAACCCGGAGAACAGGCCGTCGAGGTCCTCCGTGTCCCGGTAGCCGTCGTTGACGATGTCGGCGGCGTTCGTGTAGTTGAGGACGTATTCACGGAAGTAGAGGTCGTTGCGCAGGACGTGGTTGACGATGCCGCCGAGGAACGCCACGTCCGTGCCGGCGCGGATCGGCACGTACAGGTCGGCCATGGCGCTCGTCCGGGTGAATCTCGGATCGACGTGGATCACCGTGGCGCCGCGCGCCTTCGCCTCCATCACCCACTGGAAGCCCACCGGATGCGCCTCGGCGAAGTTGGAGCCCTCGATGACGATGCAGTCGGAGTGCTGCATGTCCTGCATGAACGTGGTGGCGCCGCCCCGGCCGAACGACGTGCCGAGCCCGACGACGGTCGAGCTGTGGCACACCCGGGCCTGGTTCTCGATCTGCACCACGCCCAGCGCGGTCAGCAGCTTCTTGATCAGGTAGTTTTCCTCGTTGTCCAGGGTGGCGCCGCCGAGGCTCGCGATGCCCATGGTCCGGGCGGTGCGCTTGCCGTCGGACTCCCATTCCCAGGTCTCGCGGCGGGTGGCGATCACCCGGTCGGCGATCATGTGCATGGCGGTCTCGAGGTCGAGCTCCTGCCAGTCGCTCCCGTGCGGCGGCCGGTAGAGGACCTTGTGCAAGCGGCTCTGGCCGGTCGTGAGCTGGAGCGAGGCGGCGCCCTTGGGACACAGCCTGCCCCGGCTGACCGGGGAATCGGGGTCGCCTTCTATCTGCACGACCTTCTCGTCGCGGACGTACACGTTCTGCGCGCATCCGACGGCGCAGTACGGGCAGACCGATTTCACCACCCGGTCGGCGCTCGCCGTGCGTGCCTCCACCTGCTCGCTGTGCCCGGACTGCACGGCCGCCGCCCTGCCGTACCGATCCTTGCCGGTCAGTTGCCGCAGAACCGGCCACGAACCGAATCCGTCGCGCAGATCCATGCTTCAGTTCCCTCCAGCCGCCCGCAGCTGCTTGTCCGGTTTGATCCGGCTGCGGATCCACGCGGACACCCCACCGTGAGTGACGGGGTTCACCTCCCGGGGATTCACCAGACGCTGGGGGTGCGAGAGCAGGATGCCGGGACGCGCACGCTCGTCATGGGTGAGGGTGCCGCTGTTGTCGGCCGGGATGCCCGTCGCGATCAAGTACGCCTGACCCGGCGGAATGCCGAGGGTCGTGGCGATCTCGTCGTAGTCGTGCCCCTGCGACACGAGCCGAAGCACCTGTTCCTTGCTCGGCATGCGGCTCCCCGTCCGTCTCGCCTACCGGATGACAACGTCCTCCGCGTTCGTCCCCGGTGGAAAACCAGCGATAAGCCGCCGCCTACAGAACGTTGCGCAAAGAATCCAGCAAAAAGCGGACAGTAAGCAGCCTGGGTCCCGGCGGCGGCGGACGGCGCGAGACGCGGGACGGCCGGTCAGGCGGAGAGAGGGACGGGGTGGACGACTCTCACATAGGACATCAGCGGGTCCTCGCCACCTCGGCGGCCACGGCGCGGAACACGGTCAGCGCCTCGTCCTGGTCCGGCGGGGTGGTGGAGGTGGTCGACTTGACGACGACCACGTCATGCTCGGGCGAGACGTAGATGAACTGCCCGCCGAACCCGGCGGCCAGGAAGTCGCGCTCACCCTCGCCGCCGAGCCACCAGTGCAGGCCGTAGCGGGGATTGACGGAGGAGGAGGGCCTGGTCGACGTCTTGATCCACGAGGCCGGCACCACCTGCCGCCCGTTCGCCTTGCCCTTGCGGAGATAGAGCAGGCCGAACCGGGCGAAGTCGCGGTCGGTGGCGTAGATGCAGCAGTAGCCCAGGCTGTCGCCGTTGCCGTCGTTGGCGATCTGCGCCGTGGCCGCCATGCCCGCGGGCTGCCAGATCTTCTTCTCCACATAGCGGTGGTACGGCGTCCCGGTGGCCTGGCTGACGAGCCGGGCGAGCACGAAGGAGTTCATGCTCGTGTACTCGAACGCGCTCCCGGGTGCCCAGCCCCGCACCTGACGCGCCGCGATCTTCTTGACCGGGAGGCCCTTGTTCGCGGCCACCTGCACCCGCGGCACGTCGGAGCGCTCGTCCCATTCGATGCCCGACGACATCCGCAGCAGGTTGCGGATGGACACGCCGTTGTAGCCGGACCCGCGCAGCTCGGGCAGATACCTGGTGACCGGGTCGTCGATCGAGCGGATGTGCCCCTCGCGCAGCGCGATGCCGACCGCGGCCGAGGTGAAGGACTTCGCCATCGACCAGGACTGGAACCTGGTATCGCGGCCGGCGTCGACGTAGCGCTCGGTCACGATCTTCTGGCCGTCGAGCACGAGGAAGCCGTTGGTCTTCGTACGGGTCAGGAAGTCGGCCAAGGTTCGCCGCTCCCCTTCGTAGGTGTAGGTCACGGAGAGCGATCTGGGCGCGCTCTGGAGCTTGACGGGGTTCGCCGAAGGTCGCACCACGTCGGGGGTGGCCGGCTTGGCCGCGGCCGATGCCGGGGAGACGCCTGCCGCCGGGACGACGGCCAGCGCGAGCGTGGCGACCGCCGAGATGCGTCGAAGGTGGGTCATGCGCACGTTGCCTCCTATGAGGGGGTTCTCACGTCAGGTCGCGATGGTTACGCATGTTTCTGGCAGATCTCTGGCAGATCTCTGGCAGATCCGTGGCAGATCCGTGGTGGGCGGCGCTATTCGAGCCAGGAGCGGCCTCCGGCGGGGCGGTCCGGCGGGTGACCGGCCGCGGGCAAGCGCACCTCCACGCACGTCCCGGAGCCATCGCCGGTCCCGGCGGCAGTACCGGCGGCAGTACCGGCGGCAGTGCCGGTCCCGGCGGCGGTCACGGTGGCCGTGCCGGTCCCGGCGGCCGTGGCGGTGGCGACGGTGGCGGTGGCGACGGTGGCGGTGGCGACGGTGGCGGTGCCGCCATGGAGGGCCGCCTGCTGCCGGACCAGGGTGAGCCCGAGGCCGGAGCCGGGGCTGCCGGAACGCCGGTGGAACCGGGTGAAGACCGACTCGCGGTCGCCGTCCGGGATCCCGGGGCCGCGGTCCCGGACGATGAGGACCACGTCCTCGCCGTCGGCGGACAAATCCACCGTGATCACGGCCCGACCGTGCTCGTCGCGCCCGTGGATCGCGGCGTTGTCCAGCAGGTTGTCGGCGATCATCCGAAGCCCTTCCGCCCAGCCCCGCACGGTCAGGGGCCCGGCGGCCGAGGCGGTGATCGTGGCCTTCGGGTGGCGGCGCCGGGCGTCGTCGGCGGCGGCGCCGACGATCTCGCTCAGGTCGGTCTCGGCGAACGTCCCGGGGTCGAGCAGCTCGCTGCGTGCCAGTTGGCGCAGCATCGTGATCAACCGCTGGACCCGGGCGTGCTCGGCGCCCAGGTCGGCGATGATCTCGGCGCGCTCGGCCGGATCCAGGCCGGGATGGCCGAGCAGGCTGACGTTGGTGCCCATGCTGGTCAGCGGGGTCCGCAGCTCGTGCGCCGCGGTGGCCGCGAAGGCGCGGGCGGTCTCCAGTGCCTCTCCGGTGCGGACCACCGCCGCGTCGCGCCGGTCGAGGAGATCGTTGAGCAGCGTCGCCAGCCTGTCGATCTCGGCGACTCCGGAGCTCGTCGCCAGCCGGATCTCCGTACGGGCCGGGGTGTCGATCGCCCGGGCCTGCCTGCTCAGCGTCGCCAGCGGTCGCACCGCGAACCTGCCGAGCGCGAGCCCGGCCACGGCGCCCACCCCGGCCGCGGCCAGCGTGACCGTCACCAGCCGCTCGGTGAGCAGGGAGATCTGCCCGGCCAGACGCTCCTCCGGGTCGAACAGCCACAGCCGGGCACCGCTGTCGCGTCGTCCCAGGTCCGCGGCCACGAACCGCCACCGCCGCTCGCCCTCGGCGACGTCGGCCGGCCCGGCGTCCGGTGTCGGCAGGGTCGCGGGCACGTCCCCGATGACCAGCGGTTCGGCGCCGTTCACGTCGATGTAGACGCCGCCCTCGCCACCGGCCGCGGTCAGCCGCTGCTCGAGGAAGTCGGGCGGGATCGCGGGGATCACGCGGGCCCGCCACGCGTACGAGGCGGCCATCGGCGTCAGCGCCCGGAGCCGTACGACCAGCTCCCTGTCCCGCTCGGCACGCAGGTCGGCCGAGACCAGGCTCAGCACGAGCGCCCCCACCAGCGACACCATCAGCGGCACGAGCACGGCGAGGCAGAGCGCGAAGCGGGTGGACAGCTTCACGGCCGGGGATGCCTCAGCACGTAGCCGACCCCGCGCACGGTGTGGACCAGGCGCGGCTCGCCGTCGGCCTCCAGCTTGCGCCGCAGGTAGCCGACGAAGGTGTCCACCGCGTTGCCGGTCACCTCGAAGTCGTAGCCCCAGACGCGTTCCAGCAGCACCTCGCGGGACAGCACGATGCCGGCGTTGAGCGCCAGCACCTCCAGCAGGTCGAACTCCCGCCGGGTCACCTCGACCTCCCGGCCGTTCAAGGTCACCCGGCGGGCGTCCGGCTCCACCGTCAGCGGCCCCGCCCGCACCGTCGCCCCGGGAGCGCGACCCGCCCGGCGCAGCAGAGCGTGCAGGCGTAACACCAGCTCGTCGAGGGCGAACGGCTTCACCACGTAATCGTCGGCGCCCGCGGCCAGCCCGGCGACCCGGTCGGCCACCTCGTCCATGGCCGACAGCATCAGCACCGGCACCTCGGCCCCGGCCGCCCGCAGGCGCGCGCACACCTCGATGCCCGACAGACCGGGCATCGACACGTCGAGGACGACGGCGTCCGGGCGGCGGGCGTCGACCAGTTCGAGCGCCCGCCGCCCGGAGTCGGCGGTGTCCACTCCGAACCCCTCCAAGCGCAGCCCGCGCCGGAGTGCGCGCAGGATCGCCTGGTCGTCGTCGACGGCGAGGATCTGGTAGCCGGTCATCGAGCGCTCCCGTGTCCGTGACCGGCGGGTCGACTGCCTCTCGAAGTCCCCGGTCCGCCGGCGCGATCACCAGTATCCAGGCCCCGAGCGGCGCACGCGGCGTTCGGGATCAGCACGGGGGCCACGGCCGGACGGCCGAGCGCTGCTCCGGCGTCGCACGCGGACGCCAACCTGACTCAAAGGACTGGCAAGCCAAAGCTTCACCGTTTTATCCCTTTTGTCAGATTCGGCAGTTGACCTGTGGGCAATAAAGAGTCGAGTGCGCCATGTATGGCTTGACTCGTCTTCCTGACCGGTCTGGCCGTGTTCTCCGGCCAGACCCGGGCACGCGTGATCGGCATCGTCCTCGCCGCCTGAGCGCCATCGCGAACTTCATGTTCCTGCCGCACTACCCGATCCGGGCCCTGCTGCTCAGCGTGCTGGACGTCTTGGTCATCTGGGCCCTGACGATGCGACAAGCGCCGGGCCGCGGACGCCACCGCTCTCCGGTGACGGTGGGAGCAGACCGCTCCGGCACGCTCAACCACAGGAGGGACCACCGAAATGGACAACTATCCGCTACTCAACATCTTCCTCACCATGATGTGGTTCTTCCTCTGGATTCTGTGGGTGATGCTGCTCTTCCGGGTCATCGCCGACATCTTCCGCGACGACACGCTCAACGGCTGGGGCAAGGCCGGCTGGACGATCTTCGTCATCGTGCTGCCGCTGCTGGGCGTCTTGGTCTACCTGATCGCGCGCGGAAAGGGAATGGGCCGGCGCGAGGTCGCCGCGATGGTCGATCGCGAGTCCCGTTACTACGAGGCCGTCGAACGCCGGGTCGGCCGCACCACCGGCCGGGCCGACGAGCTCACCCGGCTGGCCGATCTCAAGAACCACGGCGACCTCACTCTGGAGGAGTACGAACGCGCCAAGGCCAAGGTCCTGGCCGGGTAGCGCGTCACGTCACGATGAGGACGATGAACAGCAGGCACACGAAGATGTTCATCAGCCAGCCGTGGGAGTCCATCCAGTCGCGGACCTTGGGCATCACGGCCACGGCCCGCCGCCGGAAGACCAGGTAGCCGAGCAGGGGCAGGGCCGCCAGCAGCAGCGTCGCCAGCAGGAACGGGATCGCCGCCGCGGGCGGGGAGTCGTTCTGCTCCAGGTTCACGCCGACGGTGAGCATCGCCATGATGTCGGTGGGCATCAGCAGGACCAGCAACAGCCCGGTGGTGAAGGCCCGGCCGGGTCCGGCGTCGAGCAGCCTGCCGAGCCATGCGGGTGGTTCGGACGTCGCGCGGCCCCGATAGTTCTTGATCGCGACGGCCACCAGCAGGCCGACCAGAACGAACTGAATGATCGAACCCACTGACCCGCTGTCGGTGGGGGCGCCCAGCGAGACGGCGCTGGAGAGCAGGTGGGCGAGCAGCCGGGCCAGCGCCACCCCCACGATCACCGCGATCGCGACGCCCGCCAGGAACGCGAGCGACACCCGCACCGCACGTCTATGCATGACGAGGATGATCGCCGACATGATCTGAGGACCCGCCATCATGGTGACGGCCAGTGGAAGCAGTTGCAGATTCATCGGCGCCTTTCCTGTCACGACGGCGCTGGTGCACTCCCTGACCTACCCGGACGGCGCTGTCTCTCCTTGCCCTACCCGGACGGCGCTGTCTCTCCCTGCCCTGACATCATCGGGCTGGGGATCAGGCCTGGTTGTTTTGGCGCCTTGATCGTCACTTGCGGGTGCGGTGCGTTCCGCGAGGCTGCACGACGCGGTCGTTCGCTGACGTCGACGGGCTTTGGCGGGCTGGACCCCGTGAAACAGTCTGACGCTGGGAGCCGTACTTCAGGGCCTGGCTGCACACCAAGACGCTGCTCCAACACACCGACGACAGCGACCACACCGACACCCCGCCCAGCCTCGCCCGGTAGGAACGGGCGAGGCTTCGAGGGGCACACTGTCTCCGATTTCCGGATCAGTCCGCCCACGGGTCGAGGCCCACGTGGATCACGTCCTCGCGCCCCTCCATACACATCTGGATGGCCTCGTCCGCCCGAGCCAGCGGCAGCACGTGACTGACCATCTTCTCCACCGCGAACTCGCCTGAGTTCACGATGTCGGCGGCGAGTTCGGTGTCACCGGCCTGGCCCAGGCCACCGAGGATGTCGAGCTCCTTGAAGACGATCCCGTCGAGATCCACGCTCAACGGGCGGCCGCCGCGCGTGCCCACGGCGACGAGCCGGCCCATTGGCTGCAGGGCCTCCACCGCGATCCGGTAAGGCTCCTCGGCGCCGGTGCACTCGATGCCGACCTGGAGCCGGTGCGTCTGCAACTCCTGCCGCAGGGACGGATCGGCCCGCAGCTCTTCTGTGTTGTAGATGATGTCGGCTCCGTACTCACGCGCGAGGGCGAGCCGTTCGGGGTTCGTCTCGCGGCAGACCACGACGATCGGCCCGGCGCCGGCCAGCCGGGCGACGATGATCGAGCTGAGTGCTTGGACGCCCAGACCGGTGATGATCACCCCTTCCCCCATCCGCAGGTTGGCCCGCTTCCGTACCCAACGGACGCCGTTGGCGACGACCGTGGTGAGAGCACCGGCCGCAGCCGGAACGTCGGGGTTGATGCGGTGGACGCGTGCTCCGGGAGCGCCGTACATGTACTGCGAGTAGGCGCCCCAGAGGTGGGGTTCCCGGGTGCTCGGAATGGTCACGCCGTACGTCAGGCCCTCGCGGCAGAAGTGGTAGTCACCCGCGACGCAGGCCGGGCAGCGTCCGCACCGGATGTAAGGCTCAACCATGATGCGGTCTCCCGCGTCGATGCCATGGGCTTCGGCAGCGCGGTCACCCACTGCCTCTACGGTTCCCACGAGCTCATGTCCCATGAGAAGCGGGTATTTCGCTTTGCGGTTACCGCCTTGGTACTCGATGAGATCGCCGCCGCATATGGTCACCAACTCGACCCGCAGCAGGAACTCGTCCGCTCCCGTCTGAGGGATATCGAACGTCTCCCTGACGAAGTGTCCCGGCCTTTCGAGGACCATTGCGTGGGACCGTTCGGCACCGCCTGGCATGATGCAACTCCACATCGTGTTGATCGCGGCTGCTCCGCAGCCGCGGGTTTCGTCAGCCCGTCCGGGCTGGGATTTTTCGGACCGCCGGCAAGGCCTGACCGGGTACCCCACGAGACAGGGCGTGCCGATCGGCCGCGCCGTCAGGCCGGGTTGGCGCCACGGGCTTCGTTCAGCACCGTCCCCCTGTGATCGTCGGCCACCATCTCGCCGTCCTGGTAGACGAGCCGGCCTCCACAGATGGTGGTGTGGGGCCAGGACCGCAATGTCAGACCCTCGTAGGGCGAGAAGTCCACCGCGGAGAAGAGTTCCGCGGCCCGGACCGTGCGCTCTCCGGTGTCGAGCACGACGATGTCGGCGTCGGCGCCCACGCCGAGCCAGCCCTTGCGGGGAAGGTCGAACCGCCGCGCCGCGTTCGTCGAGGTGAGCTCGATCGCGCGCTCCATGCTCATTCCCCGCTCGTGAACGAAGTGGGTGAGGATCAGCGGCAGCATGAGCCCGATACCGGGCAGCCCTGCCCGTCCACCGATCAGATCGGTCTTGGCCGCGGCCGGCCAGACGTTGTGGTCCGAGCCGAAGAAGTCGATCTCGCCGGCCATGACGGCGTCGGAGATGGCGGCCGCCAGCTCCGGGCTCCGCAGCGGTGGTGCGACCTTGCCCTGTGCTCCGATCGGCGAGGCCGTGTTCAGGACGGCGTAGTGCGGACACGACTCAAGCGCCGCCCACGGGTAGCCGGACGCGCGCCGTACACGGATCGCCTCCAGGCTCGACACGTGCACGATGGTCACCGGACAGCGCGCGTGCTCGGCGAGGTAGAGCGCTGTCCACGCGGCGTCTCCCTCGGCCTGCACCGGCCGGCCGCGCTCATAAGAGGCCAGCGTGGGCATGCCCTGGGCGATCTCCTGGTGCATGCAGTGCTCCACGATGTCACCGTCCTCCGCGTGGACGAGCGCCTGACCCCCGTGCGCGGCGATGGACTCGAACGCACGCCGCATCTGCGCGTGGTTCAGGCTGCCGATCCCCCCAAGGTCGCGAGCCTCGCTCCCGCGGTACGGCATGAACATTTTGAACGTGCGCATACCCGCCGCCGCTGCTTCGGGCACCTCCAGCAACTGGTCCTCGTTCATCACGTAGCCGTGGAAGAGGATGTCCATCCGTGACTCCCGGCGGGCGGCGCCGACGCCGTCGTGGTAGGCCTCGACCAGGGAGCCCTGTCCGAACTTCACGTAGTTGAGTGCCGTGGTGACCCCGCCGGCCACGGCGCCACGCGTCTCGAACGCGTAGTTCTCGTCGCGGCTGAAGCCGGGGAGATCCGCGTACTCCGAGGCCAGTTGCCCGATGTGCGAGTGCGTGTCGATCGCGCCGGGGATCACCCAGCGGCCGGCCGCGTCGACCACGACAGGAGCGTCGCCGAGGTCCTCGGACGCGTCGGCGAAGGCCACGATGCGACCGTCTCTGACGCCGATGTTGCGCAGCCGCGAATCGTGCGTGGCGGTTCGCGCACCGGTGATCAGAAGATCGAGCTTTTCCATGAGGCGGCCTTTCTCACGAGGTGGCTCACAGCCACGTCCGCAGGTTCTCGGTCAGGTAGTCGTCATCGCGGTAGGAGCAGAGCTGCCGGGTGTGCCACGACGGTTCGGGCGCCGTTCGCCGGGTCATGTGGTCCTGGTAGTCCCGCCAGAGCACGGTGATCGCCGCAGTGGCCCACAGTTGGTAGGTGTGCACCGGCCGCAGATCCGGCCCGTCCAGCAGCCACTCCGACGCGTCCGGATCGGCGGAGAGGCTGCCGTTGCGCCGCATCGCGTCGAAACCGGCGGCCTCGATGTCGGCGAGCTCGTTGCGCGATGGAACGTTCCGGCGTGCGGACATGGCAAGGTCGGCCACGGCCTCGTAGAGCTCGCCCCAGGCCGCGCGACTGGCACCGTCCAGCCACAGCGTCGACTCGAACAGCATGAGGGCGTGATGACGGATCATGCTGTAAGTCTCGAGACCGGGGTCGAGCTGGACCTGGAGGACATCGTTGGTCACGGCCATCTCAAGGCGCGTGCGGTTGCCGAGGAGGTGCCTGAGATGCGGTCGCCGGTCGAGCACCGGCGCGTAGACCCGCTCCAGGAGCCGTAGGAAGAACATCCCGTCCGGCAGGTGGTGGATGAGCTGCCGGTCCCTCGCCGCCTCCGGCCAGGTCAACATCAGCGCGCCATAAGGACCGTCGGCGACGGAGTCATGAGCGACGACCTCCACCTCGGATGGGGCGGCCGGCACCTCAGGCAGCTCCAGCAGAGGCGTCACCAGCCGCGCGGCTTTCGCGGCCCAGCGGCGCGCCTGCGCCGCCGGCATCGCACCTGAGGCAGCCCATTCGTCGGTGCTCATGCCGCGCCGCCCTTGACCTGGTCCGGGGCCGGGGCCGGGGCCGGCAGCACGTGGACGGGTTGCTCGGGAGTCGTCATGCTCGCCCGGACAGTCGGTCGACGAGGAACTTGAGGCTTGAGTGATCAAGGTCGCCCTTGCCTTGCGCGACGAGGCTGGAGATCTCCTGGGCGGCGATGCTCCCCAGCGGGGTCACCACGCCGGCTTCTCGTGCCACGACCATGGCGATGCCCATGTCCTTGTGGTGCAGGGCCGTGCGGAATCCGGGGGTGAATCGACCGTCACGCATCATGGCGGCCTTGGTGTCGAGGACCTTGCTGCCGGCGAGCCCGCCGGAGAGCACCTCGACCGCGGCGTGGGTGTCAACGCCGACCGCTTCGAGCATCGTGAGCGCCTCGGCCACCGCGCCCAGCGTGACCGCGACGATCAGCTGGTTGGCCGCCTTGACGGTCTGCCCGGCGCCGGGTCCCCCGACCAGGGTGACGGTGCCGCCCATGGCCTTCAGGACGGGCAGGGCCGCCTCGAACGTCCTCTGGGCGCCCCCCACCATGATGGACAGCGAACCGTTCACGGCGCCCTGCTCGCCACCGGACACCGGCGCGTCGAGCACGCCGACACCGCGCCGGGCTCCCTCCTCGGCGACTCGGCGGGCGACCGAGGGGTGCACTGTGCTCATGTCGATGACGATCGCGCCCGGAGACAACTCCTGGAGAACACCTGCCGGTCCGAGCAGGACGTCTTCGACGTCCGGCCCGTCGGGGAGCATCGTTATGACCACTTCTGCGCCGGCCACCGCCTGGTGCGGGTCGTCCGCGGGCGTGCCTCCGGCCGCCACCAGCAAGTCGGTGCGCGCGGGACTCCTGTTGAAGCCGGTCACGTCGAAGCCCGCCGCGAGAAGGTTGCGGGCCATGGGGAGCCCCATGATGCCAAGGCCGATGAAGCCGACGGTGGTCATTGCTGTACCTCTTCCAAGGGCAGGAGCACGACCGCCCCTGTGCCTACGTGTGCGTCTACGTCGCCGACGCGGACAGGTCGCGGTGCGATAGGGGGCCGGTCGGTGTTATCCGGGATCCGGGGTGACATCAGGGTCGTCCTTGACACTCAGTCCGCCCCGGCTTCCGTTGATCCGGGGTCGTGCAGGTGCCTGGCAGCGGCGAGCAGCAGATCCTCCCGGAACGGCGGGGCGACCAGTTGCACTGACAGGGGCGCGCCCTCGGCGCCGCGTCCGAAGGGGACGGAGATGGCCGGCAGGCCGAACAGCGACACCAGCCGGCAGGGGGCCACGACGTCGGCCTCCTCCAGCTCGCGGCCGGAGAGCGAGGGGATCGTCCCCGGAACGAACGGCGGGACGGTGGAGACCGGCAGCAGGAGCAGCCGGTCTCCGTGCAGCCACGTCAGCAGCTCCCGGCGAAGGACGTCACGCTCGACCCACAGCTCGGAGAGACGGCGGTGCGTCTCGGGTCGCGACCCCGCCAGCATCTTCCGGGTGTGGGCAGTGAGCTGGTCCTCCTGACGCGCCACGATCCCGCGCAGTTCCGTGTACGGCTCGGCTCTCCGCAACGTCGAGAAGAGGTCGTGGGCGCGTTCCAGTGCGCCGGGCAGACCCGGGGACAGGCGGGCGCCGTGCCGGGCGAGCGCCTCCGCCGCACGGCTGACCACGGCCGCCACGTCGTCCGCCACCGTCATGTCCCCGGCACGTACGCCCCAGCGGCATTCCACCTCTTCCAGGCGGACCGCGTCGGCCCGCCCGAGAGGGGCCGGCACCGCCGCGGGGTCGAGGTCGTCCGGCCCGGCGATGACCCGCAGGATCAGCTCCACGTCGTCGGCGCCACGGCCCATCGGCGAGATCACCTGCAGTCTGCCCTGCAGGGTGAGGGGATTGGGCGGCCGGTATCCGTCTGGGCTGACGCCCGGCAGTTGTCCGGAACCCGGGACGCGTCCGACCGTCGGGCGCAGTCCTACCACCCCGGTGCACTGCGCCGGCCAGCGGATGGATCCACCGAAGTCCGTGCCGAGCCCGGCGGCGGACAGTCCGGCGGCGAGGGCCGACGACTCTCCTCCGCTGGAGCCGCCGGGCGTGAAGGGACCCAGCGGATTTCGGGTGCGGCCGTAGCGGTCGTTGTCGGTGTCGATGGAGAACGCGAACTCCGAGCAGTTCGTCTTGCCGACGAGGATCGCGCCGGCCGCCCGCATGCGCGTGATCACGGTTGAGTCGTGGTCCGTGATGCGCCCGGCGACGACACGGCTGCCACAGGTCGTCGCGAGACCGCGGGTCGCGATGACGTCCTTGACGGTGAAGGGAACCCCGGCGAGCGCGCCGACCGCTTCACCGGAGCGAATCCGGCCGTCGAGCTGCCGGGCCTCCTCCAGCGCCTCGTCGCAACGCAGCGCGACGAGGGCGTTCAGCTCCGGGTTGAGCCGGCGCATTCGGTCGACCACCTGCTCGATGACCGCGCTGGCCGAGACACGGCGGGTGGCGACGAGACGGGCCACCTCGGCGGCCGACATCGCCGACGCGGCCTGCTCCTTGATGCCGGGCGCCGCGCGACTCGGCTGATCGCGGTCCTGCACTAGTCTCCGCCGATGAGCTCGTCGAGATGGTCGAGAAACGTCTCGGCACCGTGGTGCTCGATCTCGTGTATCAGCGCGTCCTTGTCCCCGAGTTCGATCTTCCGCAGCAGAGACTCGTGCCGTACGACCGAGTCCTGTGAGCCCCGGTGCAGACGTTGCCTGAACTTCAGGTTGTAGGCCATGCAGAGGCTGAGCTGCATGACCAGCGAGTCATAGGCGCGTTCGAGACGGCTGTGTCCGGGCAGCGCGATCAGCGCTCGGTGGAAGGCGCTGTTGGCGAACAGGATGCCCTCGTCGTCGTTCAGTTCGGCCGCCGCACGCATCTCGTCCAGGGCCGTCCGCAGCGGCGCGAGTCTGGCCGGATCGCGGACGGGCACGCCGAGGTCCACCGCCAGCCTTTCCAGTGCCATCCGCAACGAGTAGATCTCCCGTACGTCCTTCGCGGTGATGGGGACGACGATGAACCCGTGTCGCGGCTGGCTCTGCACGATGCCGTCACGCTGGAGAACCCGCAGAGCCTCGCGCACGGGCGGCCGGCTGATCCCGAGGATCTCGGTCAGCCGCTCCTCGATGAGCCGCTCCCCTGGCTTGAGCTGTCCGGAAAGGATCAGCTTGCGGATCTCTGTGATGGCGACCTCTACCAAAGTGGGGACCGACAACTTCGCCACCCCAAGGGAGTTGCCGCCACCCCACGGCGATTCGGACATCACTCGACCTCCACGGCTTAGCCTGATTCCGGGATGAGATTTCACCCCAGGGTGATCCTGACACCGATGCCTCTCGCAACGGTCATTGCTGCACGCCGTCAATTACTTTCGAGGGGCACGCGGCCACGGGTCAGCTGCGACAAGGCCACGGCGCAGAGCAGGGCGCCGCCGTAGAACAACTGCTGCACGAAGCTCTCCACGCCGAGGAGCTGCAGGCCGGTGATCCCGGTGACGAGGAAATACACCGCGATGAGGGTGCCCCAGGAATTAAACTTACCCGGCATGATGCTCGTGGCCCCGAGGAAGGCCGCCGCGAACGCCGGCAACAGGAATGTCGCGCTCGAACTCGGGTCGGCGCCGCCGGTCGTGCCGGCGTAGAGCACTCCGGCGAGCGCGGCGAGCGCGGATGAGCACACGAGGGAGCCGATGCGGACCCGGCTGACCTTGACCCCGCTGAGCCTGGCGACACTCCGGCCCCGTCCCACGAAGAGCAGTCGCCGGCCCAGCGCGGTGAACTCGTAGACGTACCAGATGAGCGCACACAGCAGCAGCCCGTAGTAGAAGGACAGCGAGATGCCGAAGATCCGGTAGTTCGTGACCGCGTCGACGAGCCCGATACCGACGCCGGAGATGGTCTCGGAGTTGGATACCCACAGCGTCAGCCCGCCGAGCAGGGTTCCCATGCCCAGGGTCACGATGAGCGAGTCGATCCCGAAATAGATCATGATAAATCCGTTGACGAGACCGATCAGCACGCCGATGAGCAGGACGGCCACGATGGCCGCGCCGAGCGACCAGCCGTTGCGGACGTTGAGTACGGCGAGCAGCATCGCCGACAGCCCCATGACGCTCGCGACGGACAGGTCGTAGTCACCGGCGGTGAGTGGGATGATCAACGCGAGTGTGAGGACCAGAAGCACGGCTTGAGACCCGAGCATGGTCTGGAAGTTGGCCGCCGTAAGGAAGATGTCGGGGCTGTAGCTTCCGAAGCCGATGATGAGAGCGAGCCATGCGAGCGGCAGAGCGACCCGCTGGAGGCGGAGCAGAAACCTGGCTCGTCCCTCCTCGCGGGTCACCCCACGGACACCTGGGTCTGCCGATGGTGGATTCCGAATGATCTCGTCCTGTGTTGTCATGATCAGGTCCTCTCAACCACGTCGCTCTGGCCGTAGCAGAGCTCGGATATGCGCTCTTTGGTGACGTCGGCCCCGGCGACCTGGGCGATGATCGCTCCCTGCCGAAAGATCAGCACGCGGTCACAGATCAGCGACAGCTGCTCGTGGTCCGAGCTCGCGCAGAGCACGGCCATGCCGTCTTGGGCGGCCTGACGCAGGACGGCGTAGATCTCCTCCCGCGCCCCCACGTCGACACCCTGGGTCGGCTCGTGCACGAGCAGCACCCGAGGCCGTGTCTGCAGCCACTTCGCCATGACGACTTTCTGCTGGTTGCCTCCGCTCAGGCTGGAGGCCGTCAGCGTGGGGTCGGCCGGCCTGACGTCGAACCTGTCGAGGACCCGGCGCGACTCCCTGGCCAGAGCACGCCGGCGGAGGATCGGCCCGCTCTGGTAGTCATCGAGCACTTGCATGGACACGTTGTCCAGCACCGACAGGGAAAGCACGGCACCGTCCCGCTTGCGGTCGGCGGGCACGAGGGCGAGGCCGGCCCGCAACGCGCGTGCGGGGTCGAGGTTCGCGATCTCGTACGTCACGTCCTCGATCGTGAGCGTGCCCCGCGCCGACGGGCTGAGACCGAACAGCAGGTAGAGCAGGTCTTCGAAACCGGAGCCGGAAAGTCCGGTGATCCCGAGGGTCTCGCCCGCGTGCACGGTCAGGCTGGCGTTCTTGACCTGCTGGCCGCTCACGTCCGTGACCTGCGCGACCACGGCCGACCGTTTGATCTCCTCCAGCGACGGGTGGCGGACCGAGGACACCTGGTGACCCACGATCATCTGCACCAGATCGTCGTGGCCGAGGTCCTGGGTGCGGCCCGTTCCGACCACTGCGCCATCGCGAAAGACCGTCACTCGGTCGGTCAGTGCCTTGACCTCGTCGAGGTCGTGGGACACGAACAACACGCCGGCACCGGTGGCCGCCACCTTCCGGGTGAGCGAGAACAACAGCTCCGTGTCGTCACGAGGCAGGAACACGGTGGGCTCATCGAGGACGAGCAGGCCGCCCGACCGGCTGTGGTCGGCATCCATCATGGAGCTGACGGCGCGGACGATCGCGAGCATCGCCCGCTCCACCGGCCGCAGGTCGTCGACGGTGGAGTCGGGGTCGATCCGCACGCCGTACTTCTCGAAGAGCTCCCGGGCCGCCCTGCGCTTCTGACGCCAGGAGATGGCCCAGTGACCTGTGGTCGACAGATCCTCGATGAGCAGGTTCTCCAGGACGCTGAGGCTGTTGATGAGGCCCAGATCCTGGTGGACGAACCGCATCCCGAGAGCGCGGAAGTCACCTGCCGCCAGTGGCAGAGAGACGTCCCGCTCGTTGATTCTCAGCTGCGCGCCGGGCTCCGGCGGGTGGAAGCCGGCCAGCACCTTGATGAGGGTGGACTTGCCCGACCCGTTCTGGCCGAGGAGACCGTGGATCTCGCCGCTGTTGACGGTGAGGTCGACCCCGTTCAACGCGCGCACGCCGCCGAAGTGCTTCGCCAGATTCCTGATCTCGAGGATCGGACGTAGCTCTCCCGGGGCGCGGCCCCCGCCTCCGTCGCCCTCGACCGCATCAACGCTCATTCGTGTTCACTCCTCCACCGGGGCGACTGTGCATCCGTCCTTCAGGGGGTCCAGGTGACGCGGGGCATCATCTGGACCGCCCGCAGGTGCTCGGGGTCGGGACTAGCCGACGCCCCAGAGCTTCTTGTAGCCATTGATCACTTCTTGCGGATCGCCGTAACCCTGCGTCTGCACCGCCGGCGTGCCGGCCTCGTCGACGTTGGACTTGTCGAAGATCCGCAGCGGCGTCTTCTCGGTGGCCACCGGTTCCACGCCGGCGAGAATGCGCAGCGCCTGGTCGATGTTGGCCCACCCGAGCCATTCCGTCGGCTCACCCGCGTCCGCGACGACGAGATCCTGCCGCTGGATCATCTGAAGGACCGAGGCCGTGCCGTTGTAGGCGGTGATCTTGACTCGGTCCTCCGCGCGGGCCTGCTTGATGCCGGCCGCGATGTACTGCGTCATGCCGTCGAAGACGGGGTTCACCACGTTGATGGTCTTGTCACGGATCAGCGCCGTCTGGACGGTCCCTTGCACCTTTGTCGCCCAGTCGCTGATGGGGATGTTGGTGATGGTGACCTTGCACGTCTTGGGGCACTGCTTGGCCAGTTCGTCCTGGTAAGCCTTCGCGATGCCGGCCGCCGGCTGCACCTCGTTGGAGGTGATGAAGAGGGAGTTGACGTGGCCCCCGGTGTTGACGATCGCGGAGATCGCCATCATCCTGCCACCTTCATAGTGGTTGGCCGGCACGATGGCGGTCAGGTCCGGGTACTCCTTCAGCGCCTGCGCGGCATACGCTTCGTCGTAGAGGTGTGTGCTGATGACCGCGATCCCCGCCTTCTTGGCCGCGGCGATCTGCGGTCCAAGCAGCGCGGTGTCGGGAGCGCCCTCCAGGACGATGACATCGGCCTTCTGCGAGATGGCCGTGTTCATGCCCTGAACCCACTGCGAGACCTGCCCCTGGTTCGCGTACACGCTGATGTCGACTCCAGCGGCCTTCGCCGCTCGGACCGAGGCCTCGGTAATGAGGCTGTCGAAGGGGATCCCGCTGTTCAGCGGAATGTAGAAGATCTTTTTCCCGCGCGCCTTGGTGGCGTCGAAGGCCGGCCCCGGCGGGGTGAACTTCGGGATCTCCTTCATGGATTCGTAGATGGCCTGGGCCGCGCTGATGTCCACCTTCTCGGTGGAGGCGGGCTCAGCGGCAGCCGTCTTCGCTCCATCGCCGACGTCCTTGCTGCAGGCGCTCAACGTCAGGATGGCGGACACGGTCAGCGCGATCGCGACACGTCCAGAGAGTGTCCTCACTCGGTTCACCTCTTGCTTCTTGTGGTTCTGCACGAGCACTCTCAGCCGCCCCGAAGTACGGTGCTCCGCGCCCATCGATAGACGCGATCGTAGGGAGGATTTCGACTATTGTCTACAGTCTTTTGTCTAACGCTGTAGATTAACCTGCGACCGCTTTGTCCGCTACGGTGCGGTTTCTGCGCTCATCGCCGGCAGCAGGGATTTGACAAGCAGGAAGTCGGCGCCGCGGGCGTCCGGGAGGGCCGGCGTGCCCGTACGACGCCCGGCGGCTCAGCGCGACTCTCCGGCCTGCTCGGCGGCGGCCAGCAACTCGACGAGGTGTATCGCCCGCACCCGGGACCGGCGCCGCCTCAGACCGATCCGCAGCTGGAGCAGGCAGCCGGGGTTCACCGCCACCACGTAATCCACTCCGAGCGCCTCGATCGCATCCAGTTTCGGAGCCAGGACCCGCGCGCTGTCACGTCGGCGCAACAGGGAGTACGTGCCGGCCGCCCCGCAGCAGCCGGAGGCGCCCGGCAGCTCCACGTAGTCGGCGACTCGGCCCAGCAGCTCACGCGGCTCCCGCCAGACGTCCAGGCCGTTGCGCAGGTGGCAGGAATCCTGAAGTGTCACCCGCGCGCGCCGTCCTTCCAGCATCACCTCCCCCAGTGGGCCGTCCTGGGTCTCCACCAGGTACTGCGACACCTCGCGGACCCGATCCGCGCCGAGCACTGACGCCAGGTGCGCCGCGCAGCCGCCGGAGGTGGTGACGATCGTGCCGGGCAGGCTCGCACCGAGGGATCGCGCGAGCGCGCGCCCGCGCTCCAGCTCACCGTTGTGCGCCTGCAGCGCGCCGCAGCAGCCCTGGGAGCTCCGGGCGTCCAGCTCCGGCCGGAGCCGACGAGCCGCGCGGCTGACCCGGGGGAACAGCCCTCGCTCAGCACAGCCGAGCATCAAATGGGGCCCACGCCCGGCGGGGCTGCGGGCATGGCGGCGCCACCCGGTCAGCCGGATCAGCCAGGGCCGGGCGGTCACGACGTTCAGCACCGCGGCCAGCAGCGGGCGTCGACGACCGCGCCACTGGAAGTCACGCCAGTGCTCCAGCAACTCGCCGTACCGCACACCCGCCGGGCACACCGGCTCGCAGGCTCGACACCCCAGACAGAACGACGCCTCCTCCTGGAGCGTGAGGTCATCGGCGGGCAGCGCACCGGAGTCCAGCGCCCGCATGAGGTTGATGCGACCCCGTGGGGATGACTGCTCATCACCGGTGAGCGCGTAGGTGGGGCAGGCGGGCAGGCAGAAACCGCAAGAAATGCACCGGTCAAGCAGCTCGCTGGGGAACACCAGCGGCTTGTCCGGATTGGGGAGAGTCATGATCCCAGCTTTCCGGGATTGAGGATTCCCGTCGGGTCGAAGGCGGACTTGATCCTGCGCAGCAGTGCCGTCTGCTCATCACCCAGCCGATCACGGAGGTAGGGAAGCTTCGCCGCACCCACACCGTGCTCCCCGGTGATGGTGCCGCCCAGCTCGATCGCCGCGGCGAAGATGTCGGCGAAGGCGCGGTGCGTGCGGGACACGGCGTCCGCGTCGTCGGCGTCGAGGACGCAGGTCGGATGGAGGTTGCCGTCACCCGCATGGCCAAAGGTCCCGATGAGCAGGTCATACCGTGCCGCGATCGCTTCGATCCTCTCCACCATCTCCGGGAGACGGGGCCGCGGGACACTGGCGTCCTCCAGGACGGTCAGCGAGTTCAGCCGCGACAGCGCCGGCAGCGAGCAGCGCCGCGCCGCCAGCAATGCCTCAGACGCCGCGACCTCGGTGGCCACGGTCAGGTCGAGCGCTCCCTGCCCCAGGCAGATGTCGCTCATCCGGGCGACGTGCCGCTCGACCATGTCGGGTGGTCCATCGTCACCGAAAAGCAGGAGCGCGCCGGCGTCGCGCCTGAGCCCCAGTTGCGCGTAGTCCTCCACCACGCCGATACAGGTGTGGTCGAGGAACTCCAAGGTCGAGGGCAGGACCCCGTCGGCGATGATGGCGGCCACGGCCCGGCCGGCGTCGGCGAGGGTCTCGAAGTACGCGACACCGGTGTGCGCCGTCGCGGGAAGAGGCAGCAGAGCCACGGTGATCTCGGTGATCACCGCCAGTGTTCCCTCGGAGCCGGTCAACAGTCGCGTCAGGTCGTACCCGGCCACGTCCTTCCAGAGCCGCCCGCCGGTCCGGATCACCTCCCCGCTCGGCAACACCGCCTCCAGGCCGAGGACGTAGTTTCGGGTCACGCCGTACTTGAGACCGCGCAGCCCGCCCGCGCACGTGGCCACGTTGCCACCGATCGTGGACACCGTGCGGCTTCCGGGGTCAGGGGGAAAGACCAGGCCGAACCTGGACACCTCGTCCGCCAGCCGAGCGGTGGCCACGCCGGGTTGGACCCGGGCGAGGAGCTCCTCTGGGCTGACCTCGAGGATCTGGTTCATGCGGGTGAGGACCAGGACGATGCCCCCACGCAGCGGCACGGTCGCCGCGCACAGATTGGTGCCCGCACCTCGCGGCACGACCGGAGTGCCGTGCCGGGTCGCGATGCGGAGGACTCCCGCCACCTGGCCGGTATCAGCCGGGAAGACGACTACGTCGGGAGTCCCGGAGAACAGCGGCGTCGCGTCCCGCATGTACGGGGTGAGCTCGCCCGCCGAGGTCCGCACGTTGTCCGCGCCGAGCAGGGCCCGCAGCTCCTCCACCAACGAGATGTCGACGCTCACAGGTGAACACCCCGGCCACGAGGCGCTCCGAAGGTCAGCGACCGGTCCACGAGACCTTCTTCTTCCCGGCGAACGCGCCGACCGCCGTGTGAAAGTCCTCGCTGCCGAACACGCGGGCGACGATGTCGTCACCGTCCGGCAGTTGCGCGCGACGGAGTCGCCGGACGGATTCCTTGGCCGCCCACATGCTCAATGGGGAGTGGGCCAGGAGCTGATCCACGACGCTGGCGACCGCGCCGTCGAGCTCGTCGTCACCACACAGCTCGCTGACGAAGCCGGCGGCATGAGCCTCCTCACCGGTCAGCAGCCGGGCGCGGAGCAGCAGGTCCAGTGTTCTCGCCGGACCGAGGTGGTGAACCAGTAGCGAATGCGAGTTCATCGACAGGCAGTTGCCGAGGGTTCGCGCGATGGGCACCCCGAAACGGGCGCTCCGCGTGGCGACGCGGAGGTCGCACACGGCGGCGATGGCCATCCCGCCACCGACGCAGAAGCCGTTGACACCGGCGACGGTCGGCACGGAGACCTCCTCCAGCCGACCCAGCACGCGGGCGATCCGGTCCTCGTACGCGACGCCGTCGGCGCCCGTGGAGAAGTCCGAGAACTGGCTGATGTCGGTGCCCGCGACGAACGCGGCTGAGCCGGCTCCCCGCAGCACCATGACCCGGATGTCGTCGTCGGAGTCCGCGCGATCACAGGCCTGGACGAGGCCGTCGTACATGGCCCAGGTCATCGCATTGCGCTGTGGCGGACGATTGAAGGTCACGGTCAGGACTGCTCCGTCGTCCTCGACCAACAGTTCGGTGGTATTCAACGCGTGATCTCCTGGGAGCCCGGGGCAGCCGGGAACGGCTGCTCAGCATGAGTAGGGGCGTGATCAGTCAACGGGCGCGGTGTGGTCGCGGGGACGGGTGGGTCCGGCAGCCTCGTGCCCGCCGTGGCCGGGCACATCGGTCAGGACCGCCTCGGCCGCGGCGCCGGCCTCCACCAGTGCCTTGACCTCGTCACTCGTGAACCCTGCCGACATGAGCACCGTTTGGGTGTCCGCCCCGAGCACCGGCCCGGCCGGCCCTCTGCGTACCGGAGTCCTGGAGAACCGCATCGGTGACCCGATCTGACGGACCGTGCCGATCGTCGGGTGCGAGGAATCCCAGAAGAAGTCACGTTCACCCAGGTGGGCGCTCGTGAACACGTCGGAGTAGTCGGCGATCGGTGCGCACGGCACGCCGGCAACCTCAAGAGCGTCGACCAGTTCCGCGGTCGAGCGCGCGGTCGTGGCCGCTTCGATCGAGGCGATCAGCTCGTCGCGGTGCGCGTGCCGGCTGAAGCTGTCGGCGTATCGGGTGTCCTCGAGAAGCGACTCGAGATCCAGGGCGGTGCAGAACGCCTTCCAGGTCTTCGGCGTCACCGCTCCCACGGTTACGTAGCCGTCCGCGCACCGGATGGCCTGGTACGGTGCCATGCTCTGGTGCGCTGAGCCCAGCCGGCCACCCACCTCGCCAGTGGTGAAGTACTTGGCCGCCTCCCAAACGGCCAGCGACACGCCCGACTCGAGCAGGGAAACGTCGATGTGCTGCCCTTGGCCGCTGTGGGCCTGTTCACGAAGCGCGGCGGTGACCGCCAGGGCCACGTAGAGGGCGCACACGAGATCACAGATCGGCACACCGGTCTTGGCCGGATCCCCGTCCGGGTCACCGGTGATGCTCATGAGACCCCCGCGGGCCTGCGCCATGATGTCGAGCCCCGGTTGTGCCGCCAAAGGTCCGCTCTGGCCCCATCCGGAGGCCGACGCGTAGATGATCCTCGGATTGACGTTACGGACGTCGTCGTAACCCAGTCCCAGCGCGGCCATGGCACCTGGCCTGAGGTTCTCAACCAGCACGTCGGCCGTCGCGGCCAGCCGCAAGAACGCGTCCCGGCCCCCGGACGACTTGAGATCCAGTGCCACGGATTCCTTGTTGCGGTTGAAGCGCGCGAACGGCGCGCTCTCACCCGCGACGAAGGGCCCGGTGGCGCGCACCGGCTCTCCGCCGGTGGGGTTTTCCACCTTGACGATGCGCGCACCCAGGTCAGCCAGTTGCAGAGTGGCGAACGGCGCCGCGATGAAGCCACCGACCTCAAGAACAGTGATCCCGGCCAAGGGTGCCGCGTCCTCCATCGACATGGGGCCGCCTTCCATATGACACGCGCCGACCCAGCCGGCATTACCGGTTAAGGGGCGCTGGTTACGTCCCGCCCTCACCATAGGCGAAATCTTCGACTATTGTATACAGAGCTGTTCTTGCTATGGAACCTGACCGAAGGGACCGACCTTGCCTGCCCCCCAGACTCCCCCGCTCATCTCCTTCGCGGGCGTCCGACCGACGTTGGCTGAGGACGCGTGGGTCGCTCCCGGCGCCATCGTCGCGGGAGCCGTGACGCTGGCTTCCCGGTCCAGCGTCTGGTTCACCGCCGTGATACGCGCTGACGGTGACACCGTCCACGTCGGCGAGGACAGCAATCTGCAGGACGGTGTCGTCGTGCACGCCGACCCAGGGTTCCCGGTGACCCTGGGACGCGGTGTCTCCGTGGGACACCGAGCGGTGCTGCACGGCTGCGCCGTCGACGACGATGTCCTCATCGGGATGGGAGCCGTCGTCCTCAACGGGGCGCGCATCGGCCGCGGAACCCTCGTGGCGGCGGGCGCGGTCGTCCTGGAAGGCACGGTCATCCCGCCGGGCTCGCTGGTCGCGGGCGTGCCGGGAAAGGTGCGGCGGGCGCTGACCGAAACAGAAGTCGACCGCATCCGGGACAACGCCGGCAGTTACGTCCTACGGGCGAGTCAGTACGCGCGGGAGGTCGCATCGTAGGGCGGCGCCGACGGCGGGGCGGCCGTGGCGGCCCCGGTTCGGCGGGACGGACGGAACGCGGAGTGCCTCCAGCGGTTCGGTCAGGGGCGGGCCCCACGGCTGAGCGGGCCGCGGGGCAGCCCCCAGGGGGTCAGCGTACGGCCAGGCAGACCTCGAAGACGGCGGTCAGCCGTTCGACGTCGGCCGGTGTGGGCTCCTCCGGGCCGAGGTGGCGGCGTAGCGCGCCGCCCCCGAGGATCACCGCCACCGCCAGCCGGGCCCTGGCCTGCGCGTCGGGGCCGCCGAGGAATGTCGCCAGCGGGTCGACCAGCGCGGTGCGGACCCGCCCGTGGACGAGGTCCTGGATCTCGGGGTGACCGGCCGAGCGTTCGAGGCAGCGCAGGATCGGGTTCTCGGGGTCGGTGTGCATCCGCCGCGCGGTGTGCTCGGCCAGCCGCCTGGGCAGGCCCTCCGGGTCGCCGTCGAGCACCCGGCTGATCGTCGGCTCGCCGGCCAGCACCTCGCCGAACAGCCCGGCCTTGGACCCGAAGTAGCGGCCGACCAGGGCGATGTTGGCGTCGGCCGCGGCGGCGATCATGCGTACGGTGACGTGCTCGTAGCCGTGCTCGGCGAACAGGGAGCGCGCCGCGGCGAGCAGCCGGCCCCGGGTGGCCGCGCGGTCCCTGGGCCGCGCCTCCATCTGGAGGTTGTTCATCCGTGAACTCTAACGGGGGTGAGTCGCTTGCCGCTCGGCTAGTAAACGTGCGTATACTCGATGGGTTCGTCGATGTTGAATAGAGAATGCGGTGCCTCGATGACCCAGACACGGCAGTACTCCCACCGGGAGATCCTCGAGGTCATGTCCGGGCTGATGCTCGCCATGCTGACCTCGATGATCTCCACCTCGGTGGTGGGCACGGCACTGCCGACGATCGTGGGAGAGCTCGGCGGACAGAACCAGTACTCCTGGGTGGCCTCGGCCACGATGCTGACGATGACGGTGTCCACGCCGCTCTGGGGAAAACTGTCCGACGTGTTCGGGCGGAAGCTGCTCTTCCAGACCGCCCTGGGACTCTTCGTCGCCGCGTCGCTCGTGGCCGGCCTGTCACAGGACATGGGCCAGCTCATCGCCGCCCGAGCCGTGCAGGGCCTGGGGGTCGGCGGCCTGTCGGCCCTTTCCCAGGTGATCCTCGGCGACATCGTCTCGCCCCGGGAACGGGGTCGCTACTCCGGCTACATGGGCGCGGTCTTCGGCATCTCCACCGTCGCCGGGCCGCTGCTCGGCGGGTTCATCGTGGACACCGAATGGCTGGGCTGGCGCTGGTGCTTCTACGTGGTGGTGCCCTTCGCGGTGGTCGCCGCCGTGGTGATCCAGAAGGTGCTGCGGCTGCCCACGGTCAAGCGGGACACCTCGATCGACATCTGGGGCGCGACCACCATCACCGCCGCCGCCACCGCCCTGATGCTGCTTCTCACGCTCGGCGGCCAGGAGTTCGAATGGAACTCGTTCTGGACGTACGGTCTCGGCGCGCTGAGCCTGCTCATGCTGGCCCTGGCGGTGCTCGCGGAGCGCACGGCCCGCAACCCGATCCTGCCGCCCAGGTTGTTCCGGAACCCCACGTTCGTGCTCACCAGCCTCGGCTCGCTGTTCGTGGGCATGGCGATGTTCGGCGCGATGATCTACCTGCCGCAGTACCTGCAGATCGTCAAGGGGATGAGCCCGACCGACTCCGGCCTCATGACGCTGCCGATGGTCCTCGCGCTGTTCGTCTCCGGCGTCGTCTCCGGCAAGATCGTCACCAGGACCGGGAAGTGGAAGCTGTTCCCGGTGGCGGGCCTGCTGATCGTGGCCGTGGGACTGTTCCTGCTGTCGCGGCTGCACGTCGACTCCAGCGGATGGCTGATCGGGTTCGACGTGGGCGTGCTGGGCGTCGGGCTCGGGCTGTCCATGCAGATGCTCATCCTCGCCGCCCAGAACGGCTCCGAGGTGCGCGACATGGCCGCCACCACATCGGGCGTCTCCTTCTTCCGGTCGCTCGGCGGCGCCGTGGGCGTGGCCGCGTTCGGCGCGATCCTCACCAACCGCCTCATGACCGAGATGACGGAGATGCTGCGCGCCGCGCACATCCAGATCCCCGGCGGCGGCTCGCCCACGCTCGGCAGCCCCGACGCGATCCAGCGACTGCCGGAGCCGGTCAAGGGCATCGTCCTCGAGTCGTTCACCCGGGGCCTGGAGACCGTCTTCATCGTGGGCGTGCCGATCGCCCTGCTCGGATTCCTGGCCGTGGTCTTCCTCAAGGAGCTGCCGCTCCGGGGCACCACAGCGCCGACACCGCCGGAGCCGAAGCCGCTCGGCAAGGACGACCTGGTCCTGGCCGGCCTCCTCCTGGAGCTCATCGCCCAGCGCGTCGAGCGCGCGAACGGACAGCCGTCCGCCCTGCTCACGGCGGTCGCCAGGATGGCCCCTCCGGATGACCGGTCCGAACGGGAGCGCGCCAGGTTCGTCGCGCGGACCGTGCTGCGCCCCACGTCACGCGCCCTGATCACGCAGGCGGCGCCCCCTCAGAAAGACCTCGTCACAGGAGGAATCGCTCAATGATCCGCAAGTTCGCGGGCGCCGTCGTGGCCGCCCTCGCGCTCATGGCCGGGCTGTGGCTCATGATCGCTCCCTTCGCCCTGGGCACCCAGCCCGAGACGGCCGACTGGACCGGCGCGACCACGTCCGAGTTCTTCACCGGGCTGGGCGTGACCGTCGTCGGCGTCATCGGCGTGGCCTCCTTCGTCGCGTCCATCCACGAGGAACTCGTCACGCGCGGCCTGGTCACCGTGCGGCAGCGCCGGCCGGAACCCCAGCCCGTCCCCGAACCGGCCCCCGCCGCGCCGCAGACGTCGTCCGCGGAGCTGGCCGCCCTGCTCGCCCCGCTCGTCGAGGCGCTGCGCGAAGACCTGAACAGCACCGGCGAACATCGCCAGAACGGCGCGACCCCCCTGATCGGAGCGGAAGACAACCGATGAAGGCCAAAGTGGGCGTGACCGCCCTCGCCCTGCTGTTCGTGGCCGGCCTCTGGCTGATCGCCGCGCCGTTCGTCACCGGCCACCAGCCCCGCGGCGCCGCCTACACCGACGCGACCGTCAACGACCTGTGGGTGGGCGGCCTGCTGTCCGGCGGGTCGTTCGTCACCCTCGTGGCGTACGCGGCCGACGCGCTGCGCGAAATCACCGGCCGCGGCAAGCACGCCGCCGACTAGCTGTTCTGGCCCACGCCACGGCGTCGGCATGATTCGGCGAGTTCGCCACCGAACGGGCTCGCCGTACCGCGCTGATAGCCCTCTGAGCTGGCAAGACGTCGCATATGGTGGCGGGATGAAGCGTTCTGCCGTCCTCGCCTGCCTGACTCTCACGGTCGTCGCATGCGCCGGGCAGACCCCGGCCGCGCAACCGGACCGCACCGGGCTGGAGCCGGCGCAGGCCACTCCTTCAGCCCCGGTCTCACCGTCGCCTTCGCCTTCGCCTACGCGGACGGGCCCGCCGGAGTTCACCGCCAAGGTCACCAAGATCGCCCGCGACCGGCTGCCCTACTCCTGGCGCCCCGGCTGCCCCGTCGGCTACCAGGACCTGCGCCTGGTCACCATGACCTATTGGGGCTTCGACAACCGGGCGCACACCGGCGAACTCGTCGTCCGCGACACCGTCGCCGACGACATCACGACCGCCTTCAAGAAGCTGTACGACATGCGCTTCCCGATCAAGCAGATGCGGCTCGTCGACGTCTACAAGGGCGACGACTTCGACTCGATCGAGGCGGACAACACCTCGGCCTTCAACTGCCGCCCGGCCACCGGATCGAGCAGCTGGTCCAAGCACGCCTACGGCCAGGCCGTGGACATCAACCCGCGCGAGAACCCGTACGTCACCGCCGGCGGCGGCACCGCCCACCAGAACGCCAAACAGTTCACCAAGCGCCCCATGAAGGGCAAGGGCGTGATCAACCCGGGCGACAAGGTGGTGCGCGCCTTCTCCTCGGTCGGCTGGGAGTGGGGCGGCTACTGGTCAGGCACCAAGGACTACCAGCACTTCAGCAAGGGTGGCGGCTGAGAGCTGGGGCGATGTCACCGCTCTGGGCCTGACCTGCGGTTCGTCCACTCAACAGCTCTCAGCGTTTCCTGGTGTCTCACAACCTCATGTGCCCTCGTTGTGCCCTGCCTGCCCTCGAAGATCTGGGTGATCTCCGACCTTCGATCTGGCCACCTGCGAAAACAGCTCGATCATGTTGATGAGCAGGGGTTACGCTTGCAGACGTCTCGCATCACTTCTCGCTGATTCCGGTACTCCCACGGAACAGCGACGGAACAAGAACAGAGCTTGGAGGCGCCTGTGGCAATGCCAAAGAAGGGCTCGCGGATCATCACCGTCGACGGCGCCGTCTACCGCTGGCGGGTCAGCCACAAGCCGACCTACAGCCAAGGCAACAGCTGGAGCCCCCTCACCTTCGCCGTTGAGCGAGCGAGGAACCAGGCCGCGTCCTTGTGGTGTCACTCCCCTGCGCCCGGCCGGACAACTGGTCAGGAGAGCGAACGATCACGATCCGTCCCGTCCTTGTCGTCGGATGCATCAGACGGGCCGTCGAACAAGGATGGAACTCGGGACGACTGGGCTCAGCATTCACCCTCACCGTCACCGAGGACGAACTGGCCGCGCTCCTGGGCGAACCGCCTCAGTACCTGATCCCCTTCCTCTGGGGCATGATCCCGGAGGGTGGCGGCATCGAAGACCTCCCTCGATGCACTCAGATTTGGAGTCGAGACAAGTCGAGCACCGACCAGGCACCTTCTGATCCGTAGCCAGTTCGAGATCATCCACAGGCGTCCACCGGTGTCAGAAAATCCTGCTCCGAGAGGACTCTCACTTGATCGTCTTCCATGGATGTCCACTCACATCCGGGAACGCCGTTAGCATTCTCGTTAGCAAGATCACGCATGGTGCGAGAGATGTCTTCGTATCAGGGGGAGCGAAGGTAGCAACGAAGATTGATCTCCCCGATCTCCTGACTATGCCAACCCTCACACTAAGTCGCGTTCAGTTCTCCTCGGCTTTTTCTCTCGCATACCCAGATCCGATGCAAGCCAGGCATCGATGCTCGACTCCACGTATGGATGCTCGCCGTGATAGTCATCGTTAAGCCGCATCCGCTCGAACCAATGCAATACGATGAGTTGAAGCTTCTGCGCTGCCAGGAAATCTCGCAAGAAGGAAGCCCGCACCAGCAGCGCTCGGCTGTCGTTCCCTGGAACCTCGTAGTAGGTGAAAACGGGCGCGCCTGCAGCATCCAGCCAGCTCGGGCCTCGCATGTCGAAGGTCAATCCCGCGGCCTGCTGTATGAACGTTGAGGGCAGGATCGTGGTCGCGGATTCGCCGATGGAGCAGTCAAGGATGCTGCCCTCCCATGTGTACTGCTCGATGGTCGGCACGACCTGAAATGACTCTTCTCCGATTGTTACTGGTCGGAGCGTACTGTGCCGGTGCGGGCAGTCTGGGCCAACGCGACCGACCTCGCCCACATAGCAGCAGTCGATGTGGCCGTGCGAGTCGACTAGGTCACGGATCTCATGGCGCGGTTTGGCCGACAGCGCGGCGAGGAACGCCTCGGCGTCACCGGCCGCGATGAGCAGTGTGTCGATCGCGCTGCGTTCCTGAAGGCCACGCCACCCCTTGTCGGCCAGCGGATCGACCTGCTTTATGAAGCTTTCTAGCACCACCCATTCATCGTCGCTGCGGTCCCGGACGAACGTGGACCGGGCAACCGTCGGCTCGGATTCGGTGTCAGACAGGAACCGCCTGACATCTCCCTGGTAGCGGCCGAAGTCAAGACGCGCGGGCGGCCACTCCTGCAATTGGATCAGCGGCGGGTCCCAGGCCGCGGTGTCGTTGCCACCGTTATCGTTGAAGGCCCGGTAATCGATCGTGGGCAGGCTGGGATCGATCTCCCTCTCGCCGATGATCTGGTGCAGTCCCTCGTACGGTTCGCTGTCGCCGTACCACCAAGAGGTCTGATAGTTATCCGCCACGCGGGCCAGCAGTTCGTGGTACGCCATCCACTGGTACTTCTTCCCCCAGCGCTCGGCCTTGTGGCCCTCCCGCCCGCGACCATGACCGATGTTGCGGTCCTTACGGCCGAACAGCTTCGGCGTCCAGCCCAGGCTAATGGTGCGCCGGAAGATCCAACGGCGGGCACCGTCAGCCGGGTAATCGTCGTTGACTGGTTTGGGGTACACGAAAACGGCATCGAGCAACTTCCGCTGCTCTTCGGTAAGGGGATCGTCGACTCCCCTATACAGGAAGCTCAATCTGCTATGAGCCATTTGCTCCGGGTCGTTTATCAACGCACCGAGATTCCGCTTCTGGTCATCGTCCAGCGAGGCGAGGAATGCCTGCCAACTTCGCTTGATGAAGCGTGGCTTTCGGTATTCGCGTTTGGGATAGTCCTGTCCCGTGCGGTAACGCGAGAAGTGACGCAGGCCGGCCTCTACCACGTAACGGCCGAAGTCTCCCATGCTGAGCAACGAGAAACTGATCGACGAATAGCTTTCGTCGTCGGGCTGGTCCTTATGCCAGCCATAACTGGCCTCGATCGTCGCCTCCGTTGGTGGCGGACCTGGCGGCTTCAGCCCGTATGGACGCTGCGACAAGCCCACAGCTGAGGCGGGCAGTAGCTGGTGAGCAACCGCCCATCGCACGACGCCGCGCGCAGCGTCCAGCAGCAGCTCATCCGGCCGAATCGGTCGGGTAAAGACCAAGGCGAGTACCAGCTCGGCAACCGCCTTGGCCTGGTTGGCCTGCGCCGGGGTGCTGCGGAGCAGCGAGCCGTAGGCGATGGCCATAACGCGCTGTACCACGTACGGGTCATCAACCGTCCAGAAGCGCTCGACCAGTGCACGCATGACGTCGAGGTGACCGCGTAGCAGCTGCACCAACGACTTGGTGACCCAGTCGCGCATGAAGCGGTTCGGAGAGGACAGGAGCCAGCACAGCGGGATGCACGCCAGCTCAATGACTTCAGCGTCGTACGATGGGTACGGCCCGGCTGCCGCCCAGCGCGCGAGACGAGCTGCGGGGTTGAAGGCTTCAGACAACTCGTGGTACGTCGCGAACCCGAAGTCACTGTCACGTCGCGGCATACGCTGCCGAAGAAGGTACTGGTGCAGCCCGTTGCCGTTAAGGCGGTTGCCAGGTTGCGGCGCGAGCGTGAACAGCACTCGGTAGAACTCGTCGCGGAGCAGGTAGGGCTGCGCATCATTCAGGAGGTCGATGGTGCGCTGGGAGATCGCCTGCGAGTCGCGATATGGCAGGGTCTCGACGAGCGAGCGGTAGAGCTGGCGAGCACGGTTGTGCTGCTCCCTGACGGCACGGTCCTCCTCCCGTTTTGGTCCGGTTGTTGGCTTGATGCCCAAGAAGTCCGGCACCTCAACGCCGTACACCTCGGGAAATAGGACAGTCGCCGCCTCGTTGATCCCCCAACTGCAGTCATCTGCCAGCCATGATCTGACCGCCTGGTCGTTCAACGGGTCGTCGGACAGCACCAGCCGGCGCTTCAGGAGCAGGAAGTCGGCGAAGGCCTGGAAGACGATCCGGATACCTTCGTCGAAGTTGCCGTTGCCCATGTAGAGGCGTTCGCGGGTGAGGACTCCTTCTTCCTGAAGCAGGCCTATGATTCTCGTGGCGTCGAAGCTGGAGCCGTGTAGCGCCTCTCGGGCAGTTGCCTCAGCGAGGCTAGTGCTCATGCTCTCGCGACCGAGACGCGAGAGCTCGTCAAGCAGCGCGTCGAGAACCCGGCTGACTTGGGTGTTCGCCGCGTCCAACTCATAGCCGGAGCTGACGTTCGGCCGAAAGCGCCGAGACACTGTCGAGATCTTCGCGGCAAGGTAGCGCTCGAAGATGGCGACACGCCCCTGGTGACCGGCGGGGATGGAGCGCGCGTCGGTCTGTGACAGACTCTCGCAGTACAGGCGCAGGAACAACGGCAGCGTAAACTCGGGAGTCAGCAGCGGAATCTTGGGAGCTTCGAGACCGTAGTGCGCGAAGTATCGCTGCGTAGCTTCGACTTCCCGCTCAGCGAAACCTGGGTGCGTGCGACGCACGTAGTAGGAGCCTTCCTCGCCTTCCAGGACGAGATTCTGGTAGGTGTCCCGGCAGGAGACTGCGAGCGCGACATGCGGGTACGGCGCTATTGCTGCTCGAAGCATAGGCAGATGAATGCGCCAGAACTCGGCGGGCGTGGTCTCGTTGAGCGCATCGACGAAGATCACGAACCGGCGCCCGGAAATCGAGGCGGCTTCCCCAGCCGCGTCCATGGAGCGGAGCAGCACATCCGCCCCGACTGGCTGCAGGCCGAGTTGGTCTGCGATGCTCGCCCACAGGTTACTCTGACCGAACTGCGCGCCCGCTAGGAACACCGCAGGTCGACCGGCGTCGAGGGCCCGCCGGGTGGCGTCGAGGAGCAGGTGCGTCTTGCCCGATCCAGCCTGACCGGTCAGAAAGTAGGTGCGGCGCTGAAACGAGCGACCTGCTGACGATTCGAGCCACGAAACCAACTCGCTGATCGCCATGTGCAGTCCGCCTGCGCCGTAGCTACTAGCACGCTCCGGTGGTCTCTTGGCCTTTTCAGGGTCGTCGTCCGGCAGCTCCCGCCACTCGGCCGCCAACCTGCGCTCGTACTCCTCGGCGGCATCGATAGCCTGCATACAGGCCGACAGTTGCTGGTTAAGCGGTTCGAGGACGGTCGGAGTATCGGCCGCTTGCAACGCGAGCGCGCCTGCTGTGGCTTTCAATGCTGCAGCCGTGCCTTGGATGGCCTGGTAGAGCGAGGCACCAGCCTCGTCTTCGTCCCTTGGCGACATGTGCAGATCAGCAATAGCCGAGATGACATCTCGGCGCAGCCGGTCGAAAATGGCAAGGATCGACTGGTCGAAGCCGAGCGCAAGCAGGTCTTCCTGGATAGGTACGTCGACCTGCAGATCAGGGCGGTACTTCTCGCTAGCGGCAGCGGCTTGCTGCTTGTAGCGTTGCTCCAGCCAGTCCTGGCCGAGAACTAAGTCGTCCCACCAGAACCAGCGCCGGCCGTTATGCTCTGGCTTGGCCAGCTCATTTAGCAGGTCACTCTCCTGTACCAGCTCAAACGCGATTTTGTCTGCGCCGGGGATTGTCTTCTGCCAGGTTGCGACCTTGTCTTCGTACTTCTCCCGCTGGGACTTGCGCTGCCGACCGCCCTTCCCTGCCTTGCCGGTCGCCAAATTCCAGGAGATGACGAAAGTCAGCTTGCGCAAATCTGGGCGCTCTTTAGCTACCCGCTTGACCGAATCAGTCATGGCGGTTATGAGGGCATCGATGCCCTTGACATGCTTGGCCTGCCAACCCCATTCGGTTCCATTCGGTAGTACGGCGTACCACTCCACACCCCCGTCAGGGTTGCCGGTCCGAATCGCACGCGTACCGAATGGCACATGATCCTTGAGTAGCTGGAAGGAGAGTTCCTCGAACGCCCGGCTCTGTTCACCGTTCCACATACGCAGCGTGTCGAAGCTCAACGTGGATACCCCCCCGCATGCCACTCCGTCCCAATTTGGAATATTCCTGATCGCTCACGCTCGGATTCGCGTGGTTTGGAGCGCTGCCGCCGCTCCAGCAGCGACACCATCCGGCCGCCGACCCGCTGAGCGCAGGCCGGTGACGTTGGATGGTTCACATAGAACATTAGCGGCGTACACAGCCGCGGCGGTGCGAAACAGCCTACGACAGCGGCGATGGGGCCGTAACGTGTCGGTTGGCCCAGAGGTAACCCCCGATGCTACTAGCACGGTGTGTGAAACACCGACGAGGTCCACACTTCCTCGAACACCCACGTCGCGGAGGTGAGCCCTCTACACGGCCCGAAGAACGTGAGCCGCACCGCAGCATGACCGTCCGTTTTTCAGGCGGGCCCATCATCCTGCTCGGTCGATCAAGGCCAAGGTCAGAGGTCCGTGGACGGCGGTCCAGAGGCGCTGGCGTATGGGGATGTTGCTGTCAGCGCTGCTGTCACCTCAGCCATGGTTCCCCGGGTGCCGAGTCCCGACGAAGGAGGGCCTCGGCGTCGATCGCCCCAACCCGTATGGCGAATGCCGAAGTCAGCGATCGTCAAGGCGGCAACAGATCGCTTACCGATCTTCCCTACGGCTCACACAGTCGGAGCGCCTGCTGCATACAGGAGCCAGCCCCGACGTAGAGGGCTCATCGGCCTCATCAGGTGTGTGACGACGTTCACCGAGATACGCCATCGTCCAGCCCCGTCGCTATATCTAGCTGCTGTACAACGCCCCGCCCACCTGCGCCTTCTCGCTCGGTGGCAAGAGGACCCCGCCCGCAGGACTGCCAGGCCCGAGAGCGGAGGCCACGCGGCAGCATGACCTTTAGTTTTCCGGCGGACTATGCCGCTCAAGGCACTCGCCGGCCAGTGCACGGGGAGGCTGTCGGCCAGTGGATGTCTCCGCAAGTGGTCGCTGCTGCCAAGCGGTCACGTACGCCATCGTGCCCGATGGGTGGACTGAGTCCTATTGGGCGCCGTCCGCATGGTCACAGGCAGGGCGCAAAGATCCCATTCGGCCCATAAGACTGATCGCAGGCCGCCTGATCGGTACCGGGTCGACCATCGGTCCATGACGATCTCGTGGCCAGGCCCTACCAGTTCAACCGATGTATCACCAAGTGTGAGATGCGACGACCCAGCGGCTGGGCATCTCCGGCATACAGCCGATTCATGCACCAAATCGACAATGAACGCCTTGACCAGCTAAGAGTATCGAGTCACTATATGACTACTTGACGATCTATCCACATGCGACGCTTCGACAGCACTGCCTTCTGTATTCAAATTGTTACACGATCACGCTTTATTTATAGACAAAAGCATCACCGAGTCAGGAGACCCCGGCTTGTAGCTTGCACATCTAAACCATAGTGAGGCAGCTTTGCATAAAATCACTCAGACGCTGGCCGCTTAATGTCAGTGCGAGAGCAATGGGACGGTGGCGAGTGGCAGCAGCATTGCTGCAAGCTTCTGGGCCTAAAACACGGAGAAGACATACAGTTCGTCCCCGATCGCGTGCGGGGAGATGGCGGACTAGAAGCATATCGCCTTGACGACACAATTGTATATCAATGTTATGCCCCTAAAGATTGCTTCACGGTCGAGGCTCAAACAAACGCCCAAAAGAAAAAAATTCGTGACGATATCCGAAAGCTTGTCGATAATCCACTAGACACTGTTGCCTTACTTGGGTCAGGATATATGGTGCGTCGTTGGGTTCTACTTACTCCCGAGTACGACGACAAGGAGCTTGTTAAGTATGCGCGGGAGAAGAGTGAAAAGGTAAGAGAGAATCCGCGCCCAAAATGGTGCCACGCCACGTTCGAGATTGTTATGCACACCGATCGAACTCTTTTTGCTGTAGAGATGGCTGCGTTGTATCGCGAGCCTGCGGGCACGATACGGTTACAGATTCAAGAGCCACATCATGGAGACCTTAGTGTCCACGTAGAGCCAAATATAACTGATTCCCTAACAAAAAAACTTCTGGTCGATCCTTCCTTCGCAACTGACACGGAGTATCTTGCGGGATATCGCGATGAGACACTTTTCGACTATATTTATGGAAAAAACTATCTTGAGCAACTGCAAGACCGTTACCCGTTAGCATACGAAACGGTATCAAGGCGCGCTAATGCAACTTATCGTAAATTGTACCGTCGCTTAGCGGCGGGAAACGGCGGCGCGAGTGATATAGAGGCTCTAACGCAAGAGCTTGCTGACGGTTTCATCAACGACATACCAGTATTAGATAGAGTCGCCTGCCAACAACTTGCGCAACACTATGTCGCAGCATGGTGGATAACATGTCCGCTACGTTTTAGGGCATCAGCATGAACTCTGATGAGCCGCGAGTCGAAGTAGCAGAATCGACTGCGGCACCCGGACGTACTCTACGAGCTCGTCGAGTACGACGCTTCCCCCATCCCACGAGCGGGCTTGAGGTAAGGCAAGTTCCGCTTCCCTTATCAGGCAGAGACCGAGTTGTGTGGCGTGTTGTTTCGATTCTCCTATGTCTGTCTGTCTGTCGCGGCAAGTCAGCTACGGTGGAACAATTGCATGTCCTATCGTGGCTTATACGCGACCCTGAGAACGCAGCACAGCTAAGCGCTGTATGGAACAAACAGCCTGGCGCCCCTGAGATTTTAAGGGCCTGGGATTCCCATCTAGAGGACACCTTGAAATTGTCCCGAGCAGCTGGACTTGTCGAGCAGAAGAGCACTGGCCGGCAAGTGCTAACACCTGCTGGGCTCCGCTTAGTGAATGCTCTACGCAATGATGTTGATATGCCACTACAAGAAGAGCGTCGAACGCTCTCCCGATTTGGTGCGTTTACAGAATCGGGCATGTGGGAAAGACTGGGCAAACGTCAGGGGAGATCCGGTACGCAGCCAAACAATAGGGAACGATAGTGATAAGCATCGTGACGGTGGCCTTAGATGTCAATACGACGCAAGGGCGCGCGCGCTATAGGGCACACTTACAGCCTGGACTTAATGTTCTTAATGCAGATAATAGTTGGGGAAAATCAACTCTGCTCCAGAGCGTCGTATTTGCTTTAGGCCTCGAAGGATCTCTTTCAGCATCGCGACGTACCCCCCTTGGGCCAGCGATGACGCAGGCTATCGATACAGATACTGGAAGAGTAGGGGTGGTGGAGTCGTCCGCGTCAGTTACTTTGCGGAACTCGTCCGGACAGTATCTGCGCGTACAGCGTTGGGCCATCAGTCCTGACGTTGAAAGAACTCTTGTGCACGTATGGCTTTCTGACACTCAGGAAGGGCTAGTTTCGGCTCCTCGCCTCGATATGTTCGTTCGCGAACGTAGAGCTACAACCAGTGCACTAGGCTTCCATAGGATTCTCGAGAATTTTCTAGGCTGGGCTCTGCCTCGTGTGCCAGATCACTCGGGTGGGGAAACACCTTTATACTTGGAAGTACTTTTCCCACTTTTCTATGTCGAACAGAAATTCGGCTGGTCCGGCATAGCACCTCGCGTCCCTACCCACTACGGTATCCGCGATCCGTTGAGGAGAGCTGTCGAGTATGTACTGGGGTTATCCACCTTAGATCGAATTCGTGCTCTGGAGGTCCTACGACAAGAAGAGGCAGCGATAGCTCGGGAGTGGGGACAGGCTGTTACGCGAGCCAAAGATGCAGCACTTGCTGAGGGCTGTAGAGCATTGATTTTCGACTCTTCTCCCGTTGCATATTCACAGAGACAGGGATCAATAGTTGAAGTGAATGAGGGGGATCGTTGGGTCTCCTTACCTTCAGCTGAGCAGAGTTGGCGGGAGAAGCTAGCTTCCCTCTCAGGAGACGTCATAACGGGAGGAGAGCGCACAGTCCTAAGCCGATCAGACCTCGAGGTAGCAGAGCAGCAGGTCCGCAATCTGGGCGCAATAGTTCGTAGCCTACGCGAAGAACTGACTATGTCTCAGGGCGAACAAGATGTTTTGGCTTCTCGTCTGGCGCACGTCGAACAAGATCGGCATCGACTTCAGGATATACAGAGAGTGCGAATCCTCGGAGGCGAGCTTCAACTCCCGCTTGTCGCAGAAGGACGATGCCCGACCTGTCAGCAGGACCTCGATAGCAGAAGCGTCGAGACGGGTACTGTAAGTACCGTTGAAGATAACCTCAGTCTTCTGGATGCCGAGAGATCCACGTTACTCAACATGCAGGCGTCTGCCGAAATCAAGGCAGTTAATCTTGCAAGCTCTGTAGCTGCAACCGAGAGCAGACTATCCGAGGCACGCGACAGGGTTAGGCTCTTGCGTGATGAATTGGTGGGACCATCAAATTTGCCGAGCCTTGCCGAGGTGCAGGAGAGGCTGTTCCTTGAGAGCAGACTAAGTGGTGCTGAACGACTGGGTGCGCTTATCGGCGCCATAGACGAAGCTTTAGACAGCCTTGCACTCCGTCTAGACGACGTAAGAACCAGGCGAGCTCGACTCGGGGAAAGCGACAGCAATCCACGCGATAGAGTGCTGTTGCGCTCCTTCCGGTCCAGCTTTCAACAACAGCTTTCCGCCTACGGCCTGCGCAGCCTTTCCCCAGCAGAAGTCACTATTGACGAGCGAACTCTACTTCCAATAAATGATGGTTTTGAGCTGAGCTTCGATGTCGCATTGGGGATAAGCGCCTCTGATGCTATCCGAACGAAATGGGCATACCATACTGCACTCTTGGAAGCTGCCTTTGCACATGAGGAAGGGCGTCACTTGGGTTTTCTTATACTGGACGAGCCTAGGCAGCAAGAGACTGATCGTCGTAGCCTAGAAGCGTTTTTACAACGCCTACATGGGGACTCCGGGCTAGGCCAAGTAATTTATGCCACCAGCGAGGAGTCATCACTTTTGAACATTCTGCTTCAAGGTATTCCGCATAACAAGCTGCCAGCACACGGATCACACCTTCTCCAACTGGGGTAACTGGTACTACATCGGTAGATCTTTAAGTCGTTCGCCAGCGTGACTGCGGGTGTATCGGTGATGGTCTGCAAGTGACCTTGTGCCTCACCTACGATCTCGTCGTGTCCTGGGATGCCGAACTCGCGACGGTGACCTCGCGGATCGCTGAT